>NZ_JBEAHS010000009.1:0-120219 GCF_040062505.1 Klebsiella sp. JN_Kp127 | reverse complement strand
CGGCGAGGACGACATTATTCGTATTAAAGACCAGTATGGTCGTTGCTAATTTTTTCGGGACAAAACGCAGAATGACACAGTTAACATGCTTTAAGGCTTATGACATCCGTGGTGAACTGGGCGAGGAGCTGAACGAGGACATCGCCTACCGTATCGGCCGCGCCTACGGCGAATTTCTGAAACCCGGGAAGATAGTGGTGGGGGGCGATGTGCGCCTCACCAGCGAGTCGCTGAAGCTGGCGCTGGCCCGCGGGCTGATGGACGCCGGCACCGACGTGCTGGATATCGGCCTGAGCGGCACGGAAGAGATTTACTTCGCCACTTTCCACCTCGGGGTGGACGGCGGTATCGAGGTGACGGCGAGCCACAACCCGATGAACTACAACGGCATGAAGCTGGTGCGCGAGAACGCGAAGCCCATCAGCGGCGACACCGGCCTGCGTGACATCCAGCGCCTGGCGGAGGAAAACCAGTTCCCGCCGGTGGACCCGGCGCGTCGCGGCACCCTGCGCCAGATTTCGGTGCTGAAGGAGTACGTTGACCACCTGATGGGCTACGTGGACCTGGCGAACTTCACCCGTCCGCTGAAGCTGGTGGTGAACTCCGGCAACGGGGCGGCGGGGCATGTGATTGATGAGGTGGAGAAACGCTTCGCGGCGGCCGGGGCGCCGGTGACCTTTATCAAGGTGCATCACCAGCCGGACGGCCATTTCCCGAACGGTATCCCGAACCCGCTGCTGCCGGAGTGCCGCCAGGACACCGCCGACGCGGTGTGTGCGCATCAGGCGGACATGGGGATCGCCTTTGACGGCGACTTCGACCGCTGCTTCCTGTTCGATGACGAGGCGTCGTTTATCGAGGGGTACTACATTGTCGGCCTGCTGGCGGAAGCGTTCCTGCAGAAGCAGCCGGGGGCGAAAATCATTCACGACCCGCGTCTGACGTGGAACACGGTGGACATCGTGACCCGCAGCGGCGGCCAGCCGGTGATGTCGAAGACGGGGCATGCGTTCATCAAGGAGCGGATGCGCCAGGAAGACGCCATCTACGGTGGGGAGATGAGCGCGCACCATTACTTCCGCGACTTCGCCTACTGCGACAGCGGGATGATCCCGTGGCTGCTGGTGGCGGAGCTGCTGTGCCTGAAGAACAGCTCGCTGAAATCGCTGGTGGCGGACCGCCAGGCGGCATTCCCGGCGTCGGGGGAGATCAACCGCAAGCTGGGAAATGCGGCGGAGGCGATCGCGCGCATCCGGGCGCAGTATGAGCCGGCGGCCGCACACATCGACACAACGGACGGTATCAGTATTGAATACCCTGAGTGGCGCTTTAACCTGCGCACATCCAACACGGAGCCGGTGGTGCGCCTGAACGTTGAGTCCAGAGCGGATACGGCGTTGATGAACGAGAAAACCGCCGAGCTGCTCAACCTGTTAAAAGAGGAATCGCTTTGAGTCCTATGTTTTCAGCGATCTATCGCTACCGTGGCTTTATTATTGACAGCGTTAAACGGGACTTTCAGTCCCGTTACCAGACCAGCTTTTTAGGCGCGGCATGGCTGATCTTGCAGCCGATCGCCATGATTTCCGTCTATACATTAATCTTTTCTGAATTAATGCGTGCCCGCCTGGCGGGCATGGACGGCCCTTTTGCCTATAGCATCTACCTCTGTTCCGGGGTGTTAACCTGGGGGCTGTTCACGGAAACGCTCAACAATCTGGTCAACGTTTTTTTGACCAACGCCAACATTCTTAAAAAGCTCAGCTTTCCGCGGATCTGTTTACCGATCATCGTCACCGCTTCGGCGTTCATTAACTTTCTGATCATTTTCGGTCTGTTTGTGCTGTTTCTGATCGTCACGGGGAATTTCCCGGGCATGATTTTCTTTGAAATCATTCCGGTGCTGATCGTCCAGATGCTGTTCACCCTGGGCCTGGGGATTATCCTCGGCGTGCTGAACGTTTTTGTCCGCGACATCGGCCAGTTCGTCAATATTCTGCTGCAGTTTTGGTTCTGGTTTACGCCTATTGTTTACGTGTCCAAAACGCTGCCGGAATGGGTTTCAGGCCTGCTGGCCTATAACCCGATGGCGACCATTATCGGTTCCTACCAGAATGTGATGCTCTATCACCAGAGCCCTGACTGGATGGCGCTGCTTCCGGTCACGGTGGTGTCGGTCATTCTGTTTTTATTTGCCTGGCGTTTATTTAAAAAACATGCCGCTGATATTGTGGACGAGATTTAATCATGAGTATCAAAGTTCAGCACGTCGGCAAGGCGTATAAATATTACCCATCCAAATGGAACCGGGTCATTGAGAAACTGCTGCCGGGCGATAAGCCGCGGCACAGCAAAAAATGGGTGTTAAAAGACATCAATTTCAGCATTGAACCCGGTGAAGCAGTCGGTATTGTCGGGGTGAACGGCGCAGGTAAAAGTACGTTGCTGAAGCTGCTAACCGGCACCACCCAGCCCACCAAAGGCAGCATTGAGATCCAGGGGCGCGTCGCTGCGCTGCTGGAGCTGGGCATGGGGTTCCATCCCGACTTTACCGGCCGGCAGAACGTGTATATGTCCGGGCTGATGATGGGCCTGAGCCGGGAAGAGATCGAGCGCTTAATGCCTGAGATCGAAGCCTTTGCGGATATCGGCGACTACATTGAAGAGCCGGTGCGCATCTATTCAAGCGGCATGCAAATGCGCCTGGCGTTCGCCGTGGCCACCGCTTCTCGCCCGGATATTCTGATCGTCGATGAAGCGCTCTCCGTTGGCGACTCCCGCTTTCAGGCGAAGTGCTACGCCCGCATTGCGGACTTCAAAAAGCAGGGCACCACGCTGCTGCTGGTTTCCCACAGCGCCGGGGATATCGTCAAACACTGCGACCGCGCCATCTTCCTCAAAAATGGTGACATTTGCATGGACGGCACCGCCCGTGACGTGACCAACCGTTACCTGGATGAGCTGTTTGGCAAACCTGATAAAGACAGCGCCAAGAAAAGCGAAACGGCTACCTCGTCAGCCAGTGGCGAAAGCCAGATGTCGCTCGATGAGATTGAAGATGTGTACCACACGCGACCAGGCTACCGTCCGGAAGAGTACCGCTGGGGGCAGGGGGGCGCGAAAATCATCGATTACCATATTCAGAGCGCCGGGGATGATTTTCCGCCTTCGCTGACGGGCAATCAGCAGACCGATTTTCTGATGAAGGTCGTGTTTGAATACGATTTTGATTGCGTGGTGCCAGGCATCCTGATTAAGACCCTCGATGGCTTATTCCTCTACGGAACCAACTCTTTCCTCGCCTCAGAAGGGCGCGAGAATATTTCGGTTTCCCGCGGCGATGTTCGGGTGTTTAAATTTAGCCTTCCGGTGGATTTAAACAGTGGCGATTACCTGCTGTCATTTGGTATCTCTGCCGGCAACCCGCAGACGGATATGACGCCGCTGGACAGACGTTACGACTCCATTATTTTACATGTGACCAAGAGCATGGATTTTTGGGGTGTCATCGATCTTAAGTCGTCCTTTACTAGCTACCAATGACGTTGAGAAAAACGATTCCATGACTAAAAACTTAAACACGCTGGTTAGCGAATTACCTGAGATTTATCAAACTATTTTTGGCCATCCCGAGTGGGATGGCGACGCCGCTCGCGATTGTAATCAACGTCTCGATTTGATTACCGAACAGTACGATAACTTATCCCGGGCGCTGGGCCGCCCGCTTAAAGTTCTCGATCTGGGCTGCGCTCAGGGCTTTTTCAGCCTGAGCCTGGCAAGCAAAGGCGCGACTATCGTTGGTATCGATTTCCAGCAGGAAAACATTAACGTGTGCCGCGCACTGGCCGAAGAAAACCCCGACTTTGCCGCCGAATTCCGGGTAGGCAGAATTGAAGAGGTGATCGCCGCGCTGGAAGAGGGCGAGTTTGATCTGGCCATTGGCTTAAGCGTGTTTCACCATATTGTTCATCTTCATGGTATCGATGAAGTTAAACGTCTGCTCTCGCGCCTGGCGGATGTCACCCAGGCGGTGATCCTTGAGCTGGCGGTGAAAGAAGAACCGCTCTACTGGGGCGTTTCTCAGCCGGACGATCCCCGCGAACTAATTGAGCAGTGCGCGTTTTATCGCCTGATTGGCGAGTTTGATACCCATTTATCCCCCGTTCCGCGCCCGATGTACCTGGTCAGCAACCACCGGGTGCTGCTCAACGATTTTAATCAGCCGTTCCAGCACTGGCAAAATCAGCCCTATGCCGGGGCCGGCCTGGCGCATAAGCGCAGCCGTCGCTACTTCTTTGGCGAAGATTATGTGTGCAAGTTTTTCTATTACGACATGCCCCACGGCATCCTGACGGCGGAAGAGAGCCAGCGTAATAAACATGAACTGCATAATGAAATAAAGTTCCTGGCGCAACCGCCAGCGGGCTTTGACGCGCCAGCATTACTGGCCCACGGCGAAAACGCCCAGTCTGGCTGGCTGGTGATGGAAAAGCTCCCGGGTAGCTTGCTGAGCGATATGCTGGCGGCCGGGGAAGAGATCGATCGTGAAAAAATCCTTGGCACCTTGCTCCGTTCCTTAGCGGCGCTGGAGAAGCAAGGGTTCTGGCATGACGATGTGCGCCCATGGAACGTGATGGTCGATGCCCGGCAGCATGCCCGCTTAATCGACTTCGGCTCTATCGTCACCACCCCACAGGACTGCAGCTGGCCGACAAACCTTGTCCAGTCGTTTTTCGTGTTTGTGAACGAGCTGTTTGCCGAAAACAAAAACATAAACGGTTTCTGGCGCTCGGCGCCCGTGCATCCGTTCAACCTGCCGCAGCCGTGGTCAAACTGGCTGTATGCGGTCTGGCAGGAGCCGGTTGACAGCTGGAACTTTGCCCTGCTGTTAGCGCTGTTCGACAAGAAAGCGAAACTGCCTTCAGCTGAACAGCAGCGTGGGGCGACGGAGCAGTGGATCATCGCTCAGGAGACGGTGCTGCTGGAGCTCCAGTCCCGGGTGCGCAATGAAAGCGCCGGCTCGGAGGCGATGCGTGGGGAAATCCATGCCCTGGAGCAACAGATCGTTCAGCTGCAGGTGGCACAGGATGCGTTAGTCGAGAAAGTGCAACAGCCAGTGGAAGTCAGCCATGAGCTGAGCTGGCTGACTGAGAATATGGCGCAGCTGACCGCGCTGCTGGAGTCGGCACAAGCGCACGCCCAGGCTGACATTCAGCCCGAGCTGCCGCCGGAAACCGCTGAGCTCCTCCAGCGACTGGAAGCCGCTAACCGGGAGATTCACCATTTACATAACGAAAACCAGCAGCTTCGCCAGGAAATTGAAAAAATCCATCGCAGCCGTTCCTGGAGAATGACCAAGGGTTATCGTTATCTTGGACTGCAGATCCATTTGCTGAGGCAGTATGGTTTCGTGCAGCGTTGTAAACATTTTATTAAACGCGTCCTGCGGTTTGTTTTCTCGTTTATGAGAAAACATCCGAAGGTAAAACATACCGCGGTAAATGGGTTACATAAGCTGGGCCTTTATCAGCCGGCCTATCGTTTGTATCGTCGTATGAATCCGCTGCCGCACAGCCAGTATCAGGCTGATGCGCAAATTTTATCGCAGACTGAGCTGCAAGTGATGCATCCGGAGCTTTTACCTCCGGAGGTTTATGAAATTTATCTCAAACTAACGAAAAATAAATAAGGAGATTAACTTGCATATTTTGATTGATGTCCAGGGTTACCAGTCGGAAAGTAAATTCCGCGGTATCGGTCGCAGTACCCTGGCCATGAGCCGCGCCATTATTGAAAATGCCGGCGAGCATCGCGTCAGTATTCTGATCAATGGTATGTATCCCATTGACAATATTAATGATGTAAAAATGGCCTATCGGGACCTGCTGGCGGACGAGGATATGTTCATCTTCTCCGCCGTTGCGCCAACGGCCTATTGCAATATTGATAACCACGGCCGTAGCAAAGCCGCCCAGGCGGCCCGCGATATCGCTATCGCCAATATCGCGCCTGATATTGTCTATGTTATTAGCTTCTTCGAAGGCCATGGGGATAGTTATACCGTGTCCATTCCGGCGGACAATGTGCCGTGGAAGACAGTGTGCGTATGCCACGATCTGATCCCGCTGTTAAATAAAGAGCGTTATCTCGGCGATCCGAATTTCCGCGAGTTTTATATGAACAAGCTGGCGGAGTTTGAGCGGGCGGACGCGATCTTCGCTATTTCGCAGTCGGCGGCCCAGGAAGTGATCGAATATACCGACATCGCCAGCGATCGAGTGCTGAACATCTCCTCGGCGGTGGGGGAAGAGTTTGCGGTTATCGACTATTCCGCCGAGCGTATTCAGTCTTTAAAAGACAAATACAGCCTGCCCGATGAGTTTATTCTGACGCTGGCGATGATCGAGCCGCGGAAAAACATCGAAGCGCTTATTCACGCCTACAGCATGCTGCCTGCCGAATTGCAGCAGCGCTATCCGATGGTGCTGGCGTATAAGGTGCACCCGGAGGATCTGGAGCGGATTCTGCGTCTGGCGGAAAGCTATGGCCTGTCACGCAGCCAGCTTATCTTTACCGGCTTCCTGACCGACGACGATCTGATTGCCCTGTACAACCTGTGCAAACTGTTTGTGTTCCCGTCGCTGCATGAAGGTTTCGGCCTGCCGCCGCTGGAAGCGATGCGCTGCGGGGCGGCGACCTTAGGTTCAAACATTACCAGCCTGCCGGAAGTCATTGGCTGGGAAGATGCCATGTTCAATCCGCATGACGTGCAGGATATTCGCCGGGTGATGGAGAAGGCGCTGACCGATGAGGCGTTTTACCGTGAGCTGAAGGCGCATGCTCTGACGCAGTCGGCCAAATTCTCCTGGGCCAATACCGCCCATCTGGCGATCGAGGGTTTCACTCGCCTGCTGCAGTCGTCCAAAGAGGCGGATGCCGGGCAGGTGGAAGGCGTGACCGCCTCGCGCCTTCAGACGATGCAGAAAATCGATGCGCTGAGCGAAGTCGACCGTCTGGGGCTGGCGTGGGCGGTTGCGCGCAACGGCTTTAAGCGCCATACCCGCAAGCTGCTGGTGGATATTTCGGTTCTGGCGAAGCATGACGCGAAGACCGGGATCCAGCGCGTCTCGCGCAGTATTCTTAGCGAATTACTGAAATCCGGCGTGCCGGGTTATGAGGTTTCCGCCGTCTACTACACCCCTGGCGAGTGTTATCGCTACGCTAACCAATATCTGTCCAGTAACTTCCCGGGCGAATATGGTGCCGACGAGCCGGTGCTGTTCAGTAAAGATGATATTCTGATCGCCACCGATCTGACCGCGCATCTCTTCCCGGAGGTGGTGACGCAAATTGACAGCATGCGCGCCGCCGGGGCGTTCGCCTGCTTCGTGGTGCATGATATTTTGCCATTACGTCGCCCGGAGTGGAGTATCGAAGGCATTCAGCGTGAATTCCCGATCTGGCTGTCCTGCCTCGCAGAGCATGCCGACCGGCTGATCTGCGTCTCTGCCAGCGTCGCCGAGGATGTGAAAGCGTGGATTGCGGAAAATAGCCATTGGGTGAAACCGAATCCGCTGCTGACCGTCAGCAACTTCCATCTGGGCGCCGACCTCGATGCCAGCGTACCGTCCACTGGTATGCCGGACAATGCACAGGCGCTGTTAGCCACGATGGCCGCAGCCCCGTCATTTATCATGGTTGGCACCATGGAGCCGCGCAAAGGCCACGCCCAGACGCTGGCCGCCTTCGAGGAGCTGTGGCGCGAGGGCAAAGAGTACAACTTGTTTATCGTCGGCAAACAGGGCTGGAACGTTGACAGCTTGTGCGAAAAATTACGCCATCATCCGCAGCTGAACAAAAAGCTGTTCTGGCTGCAGAATATCAGCGACGAGTTTTTGGCCGAGCTATATGCTCGTTCACGCGCGCTGATCTTTGCCTCGCAGGGCGAGGGCTTTGGCCTGCCGTTGATTGAAGCGGCGCAGAAAAAGCTGCCGGTGATTATCCGCGATATCCCGGTGTTTAAAGAGATTGCTCAGGAACATGCCTGGTATTTCTCCGGGGAAGCGCCGGCCGACATCGCGAAGGCTGTCGAAGACTGGTTAGCCCTGTATGAGCAAAACGCGCATCCTCGCTCCGAAAATATCAACTGGTTAACCTGGAAGCAGAGCGCGGAATTTCTCCTGAAAAACCTGCCGATTATCGCGCCAGCCGCGAAGCAATAATCGCTATCAACAGGGCCGCCCCGGTGGCCCTTGTGATGAGTTCGTTATGAAAATTATTTTTGCTACTGAGCCAATTAAATACCCATTAACGGGCATCGGTCGGTATTCCCTGGAGCTGGTTAAGCGGCTGGCGGTCGCTCGCGAAATCGAAGAGCTGAAGCTGTTTCACGGCGCGTCGTTTATCGATCAGATCCCCCAGGTTGAGAATAAAAGCGATACCAAAGCCAGCAATCATGGTCGTCTGTCAGCGTTTCTGCGCCGCCAGCCGCTGCTGATTGAGGCGTATCGTCTGCTGCACCCGCGGCGCCAGGCATGGGCATTGCGCGACTATAAAGATTACATCTACCATGGTCCCAATTTTTATCTGCCGCATCGCCTGGAACGCGCTGTGACCACGTTTCATGACATCTCCATTTTTACCTGCCCGGAATATCATCCAAAAGATCGGGTTCGCTATATGGAGAAGTCCCTGCACGAGAGCCTCGATTCGGCAAAGCTGATCCTGACCGTCTCTGACTTCTCGCGCAGTGAAATCATCCGCCTGTTCAACTATCCGGCGGATCGGATCGTCACCACCAAGCTGGCCTGCAGCAGCGACTATATTCCGCGCAGCCCGGCGGAGTGCCTGCCGGTCCTGCAAAAATATCAGCTGGCGTGGCAGGGCTACGCGTTGTATATCGGCACTATGGAGCCGCGTAAAAATATCCGCGGTTTGCTGCAGGCCTATCAGCTGCTGCCGATGGAGACCCGCATGCGCTACCCGCTGATCCTCAGCGGTTATCGCGGCTGGGAAGACGATATGCTGTGGCAGTTAGTCGAGCGCGGTACGCGGGAAGGGTGGATCCGTTACCTGGGCTATGTCCCGGATGAAGACCTGCCTTATCTGTACGCGGCGGCCAGAACCTTTGTTTATCCCTCCTTCTATGAGGGATTCGGTTTACCTATTCTTGAAGCGATGTCTTGCGGTGTGCCGGTAGTATGTTCCAATGTCACTTCTTTGCCTGAGGTGGTTGGCGATGCCGGCCTCGTTGCCGATCCTAATGATGTAGACGCGATTAGCGCGCATATTTTGCAGAGCCTGCAGGATGATAGCTGGCGGGAAATCGCCACCGCGCGCGGTCTTGCCCAGGCGAAACAGTTTTCGTGGGAGAACTGTACGACCCAGACCATTAACGCCTATAAATTACTCTAAGGGTGTCAGTTGAGAGTTCTACACGTCTATAAGACCTACTATCCCGATACCTACGGCGGTATTGAGCAGGTCATTTATCAGCTCAGTCAGGGCTGCGCCCGCCGGGGAATCGCAGCCGATGTATTTACTTTTAGCCCGGACAAAGAGACAGGACCTGTCGCCTACGAAGACCATCGGGTCATTTATAATAAGCAGCTTTTTGAAATTGCCTCCACGCCGTTTTCGCTGAAAGCGTTAAAGCGTTTTAAGCAGATTAAAGATGATTACGACATCATCAACTACCATTTTCCGTTTCCATTCATGGACATGTTGCATCTCTCGGCGCGGCCTGACGCCAGAACGGTGGTGACCTATCACTCTGATATTGTGAAACAAAAACGGTTGATGAAGCTGTACCAGCCGCTGCAGGAGCGATTCCTCGCCAGCGTAGACTGCATTGTCGCCTCGTCTCCCAACTACGTGGCCTCCAGCCAGACCCTGAAAAAATATCAGGATAAAACCGTGGTGATCCCGTTTGGTCTGGAGCAGCACGACGTGCAGCACGATCCGCAGCGGGTGGCGCACTGGCGGGAAACCGTCGGCGACAACTTCTTCCTTTTCGTCGGCGCTTTCCGCTACTACAAAGGGCTGCACATTCTGCTGGATGCCGCCGAGCGTAGCCGGCTGCCGGTGGTGATTGTCGGGGGCGGGCCGCTGGAGGCGGAAGTGCGTCGTGAAGCGCAGCAGCGTGGGCTGAGCAATGTGGTATTTACCGGCATGCTCAACGACGAAGATAAATACATTCTCTTCCAGCTCTGCCGTGGCGTGGTCTTCCCCTCGCATCTGCGCTCCGAGGCGTTTGGCATTACGTTACTGGAAGGCGCGCGCTTCGCCAGGCCGCTGATCTCCTGCGAGATCGGCACCGGGACCTCGTTCATTAACCAGGACAAAGTGAATGGCTGCGTGATCCCGCCGAATGACAGCCAGGCGCTGGTGGAGGCGATGAATGAGCTCTGGCATAACGATGAAACCGCCAGCCGCTATGGCGAAAACTCGCGTCGTCGTTTTGAAGAGATGTTTACTGCTGACCATATGATTGACGCTTACGTCAATCTCTACACTACGCTGCTGGAAAGCAAATCCTGAGGCCAGCTACCCCCGCCGTTGCGGCGGGGGTCAACGCGTTAGTGCCGACTTTTCAGATTATCAATCACTTCCCCGAGATCCAGCCCCTGGTCCTGCAGCAGCACCAGCAGGTGATACATCAGGTCCGACGCCTCATTCTTCAGCTCGAAGCGGTCGTTCACCGTGGCGGCCAGCGCGGTCTCCACGCCTTCTTCCCCCACTTTCTGCGCAATACGCTTGGTACCGCTGGCATACAGCTTCGCCGTGTAGGAGCTCTCCGGGTCGGCGTGCTTACGCTCGGCCAGCAGCTGCTCCAGCTGATAGAGGAACAGCCACTGGTGGCCGGCGTCGCCGAAGCAGCTGGTGGTGCCTTTGTGGCAGGTCGGCCCGATCGGATTCGCCAGCACCAGCAGCGTATCGTTGTCGCAGTCCGGCGTGATGCTCACTACGTTGAGGACATGGCCCGAGGTTTCACCCTTGGTCCACAGCCGCTGTTTGGTGCGTGAGTAAAAGGTGACCTTGCCGGTGGCTTCGGTTTTCTCCAGCGCCTCCTTGTTCATGTAGCCCAGCATCAGCACTTCGCCGGATACGGCGTGCTGTACGATGGCCGGCATCATGCCGTCCGTTTTTTCCCAGTCCAGCTGTTCAGTCAACATACCCTTATCTCCACGCCCTGTGCCGACAGGTACGCTTTCAGTTCGCCAATATTAATAATCTGTTTGTGGAATACCGAGGCCGCCAGCGCGCCGTCAACGTTGGCGTCGCGGAAGGCTTCAAGGAAGTGTTCCATGGTGCCCGCGCCGCCGGAGGCGATCAGCGGCACATGGCACACTGCGCGAACCTTCGCCAGCTGCTGCAGATCGTAGCCGTTGCGCACCCCGTCCTGGTTCATCATATTGAGGACGATCTCGCCCGCGCCGCGCTTCTGCACTTCCTCCACCCAGTCGAGGGTTTCCCACTGCGTCACCCGGGTGCGGCTCTCGTCGCCGGTGTACTGATTGACGTGATATTTGCCGGTCTCTGCATCAAACCAGGTATCAATCCCCACCACAATGCACTGCACGCCAAAGCGGTCGGCAAGGCGGGTGATCAGCGTCGGGTCGGCGAGGGCAGGGGAGTTAATCGAGATCTTATCGGCGCCAAAGGAGAGGATCTGCGCCGCGTCTTCCAGCGACTTGATCCCGCCCGCCACGCAGAAAGGAATATCAATCACTTCCGCCACCCGCGACACCCAGCTCTTGTCGACCACCCGGCCGTCGCTGGAGGCGGTGATATCATAGAACACCAGCTCGTCGGCGCCTTCGTCGGCATAGCGCTTGGCCAGCGGGACGATGTCGCCGATGATCTCGTGATTACGGAACTGCACGCCTTTCACTACCTGGCCGTCGCGGACGTCGAGGCAGGGGATTATCCGTTTTGCCAGCATTGAATGGCCTCCGTTACGTTGAATTTACCTTCCAGCAGCGCGCGACCGACAATCACGCCGCGCACCCCGGTGCCGCGCAGGGCGGCAATATCATTGAGATCGCCGATGCCGCCGGATGACTGAAACGCCACCTGCGGGTAGCGGGCGCAGACTTCCTCATACAGCGAGACGTTGGAGCCCGCCAGCGTGCCGTCACGGGAGATATCGGTGCACAGCACATGCTGCAGGCCGACCGGCAGATAGCTCTCCACCAGCTCCTCCAGGGTCACGCCGGAGTTCTCCTGCCAGCCGCTGACCGCCACCTGCTTATTGCCGTCGGCGTCGATACGCACGTCGAGCGCCAGCACCAGCCGTTCAGGGCCAAAGCGTTTAAACCAGCCTTTCACTTCCTCCGGGGATTTCACCGCGGTGGAGCCGACCACCACGCGGGCGACGCCGGCGTCAAGCAGGGCCGCGACATCCGCCTCGGTCCGCACGCCGCCGCCGACCTGCACCGGGACGTCAACGCCGGCGACCAGCGATTTCAGCAGCGGGATCTGGCGCTTCGCCGGATCCTTCGCCCCGGTCAGGTCGACCAGGTGCAGGACTTCCGCCCCCTGAGCGGCATAGGACTGCAGGCGCGGCAGCGGATCGCTGCCGTAGTCGCGCTGCTGGCCGTAATCGCCCTGGTGGAGACGAACGACGGTGCCGTCGATTAAATCTAACGCAGGAATAATCATCACATCTCCAGGAAGTTTTTCAGCAGCTGCGCCCCGGCGCTCCCGGAGCGCTCCGGGTGGAACTGCACGCCAAAGAAGTTATCTTTCTGCACCGCGGCGGTAAACGCCTCGCCGTAATTGCACTGGGCGATGGTGTACGGGTTGACCGGCATGGCGTAGCTGTGGACGAAGTAGAAATACGCGCCTTCTTCAATGCCGCGGAACAGACGATCGCCCGCTTTGGCATACACCCGGTTCCAGCCCATGTGCGGCAGCGGCAGGCCGTGGTCGGTCATCTTCGGCACCTCTTCCTCGATAATGCCCAGCAGATCGACGCCGTTGTTCTCTTCGCTGCGCTTGCCGAGCAGCTGCATGCCCAGGCAGATACCCAGCACCGGCTGGGTACAGGCTTTGATCAGATCGATCAGCTCGCGGTCGCGCAGCTGGTCCATCGCCGCCTGGGCGGTGCCGACGCCGGGAAGAAACAGTTTATCGGCACGCAATACCACCTCCGGATCGCGGCTGACCACCGGCTCATAGCCGTGGCGGCCAATCGCCGATTTCACCGAATTGAGGTTGGCGCACCCGGTATCAAGGATCACCACATTCATTACAGCACCCCTTTGGAAGACGGCAGGGCATCGCCCTGGACGCGGATCGCCTGGCGCAGCGTACGGCCAAAGGCTTTGAACAGGCTCTCCACGCGGTGGTGATCGTTCTTGCCCTTGGTTTTCAGGTGCAGCGTCACCGCCATGGTGTAAGAGAGCGAGCGGAAGAAGTGTTCCACCATCTCGGTGCTCAGATCGCCGACGCGCTGGTAGGTGAAGTCCGCCTTATACTCCAGGTGCGGACGGCCGGAGATATCCAGCGCGCAGCGGGCGAGACACTCGTCCATCGGCAGCACGAAGCCGAAGCGGTTGATGCCGCGCTTGTCGCCGAGCGCCAGCTTCAGGGCTTCGCCGAGGGCCAGGCCGGTATCTTCCACCGTGTGGTGATCGTCGATGTACAGATCGCCGCCGACGTTGACCTCCATGCGGAAGCCGCCATGGGTGGCGATTTGGTCGAGCATATGGTCAAAAAAGCCGACGCCGGTGTGGATCTTGCTGCCGCCTTCGCGGTCCAGCCACACTTTCACATCCACCTGGGTCTCTTTGGTGATGCGCTCGACGTGGGCATAGCGGTCGCGGCGGGTCAGCTGCTCGCAGATGGTCGGCCAGTTCAGGGTCTCGCGGTCATAGCGCAGACCGATAATCCCCATGTTATCCGCCAGCTCAAGGTCGGTGGCCCGGTCGCCAATCACGTAGCTGTGGGCTTTATCCAGCACGCCTTCTTCCAGCCACGGCAGCACCAGCTGGGTTTTCGGTTTGCGGCAGGCGCAGTTGTCGCCCGGGAAGTGCGGACAAATCAGCACTTCCTCAAAGTTAACGCCCTGCGAGGCGAAGATCTGCATCATCAGGTTGTGTGGGCCATCAAACGCCTCCTGCGGCAGGCTGTCGGTACCCAGACCGTCCTGGTTGGTGATCATCACCAGCTTATAGCCTTCCTGCTGCAGCTTCAGCAGCGCCGGGATCACCTGCGGCTCAAACGCCAGCTTGTCGAAACGGTCCACCTGGAAATCTACCGGCGGTTCGGAAATCAGGGTGCCGTCACGGTCAATAAAGAGATACTTCTGGGTCATACATTCTCCGCAGTCAAGGCGTCAATCACGCGCTGGCTCTCGGCACGGGTACCGATAGTGATACGCAAACAGCCGCTCAATGAAGGTTGTTTATTCTGGTCACGTAAGATAATGCCCTGATCCCACAAAGATTTAAACACTGCGCTGGAGGCGGTTATCCGCGCCAGGACGTAGTTGGTCTCGGAATCGAAGACCTGCTCCACGCAGGCGATGCCGCGCAGCTGTTCCACCAGGTAGCGGCGCTCGTCGAGGATCTGCGCCACGCGCTGACGCATCGCGGCGATCCCTTCCGCGCTCAGCGCCTGGGCGGCGATATCGGCCACCGGCGTGGAGAGCGGGTACGGCGCGATCACTTTCAGCAGCACGTTAATCACCTCGGCGTTGGCGAGGGTGAAGCCGCAGCGCAGGCCGGCGAGGGCAAAGGCTTTGGACAGCGTGCGCAGCACCACCAGGTGCGGGTAGTCGCTGAGCCAGCCGGCGAGCGTCGCCTGCGGGCAGAATTCAATATAGGCTTCGTCGGCCACCACGATGGCTTTGCCGCGGGTCATCTCCAGCAGGTCGCGCATCGACTGCGGGTCGATAATCTGCCCGGTCGGGTTGTTCGGGCTGCAGACGAAGACCACTTTCACCCCGTCCAGCTTTGCCTCGATGCCCGGCAGGTCGAGCTGCCAGTCGGCCAGCGTCGGCACGGTGCGGCATTCGACGCCGATGGTCTCGGCGCTGACGCTGTACATGCCGTAGGTGGGCGGGCAGTAGAGCACCGCGTCTTCGCCTGGCTCGCAGAAGGCGCGGATCAGCAGCTCAATGCCTTCGTCGGCGCCGCGGCTGACCAGCACCTGCTCCGGTTTAACCCCGGCGTAGCGGGCGTAGTTCTCAATCACCGCCTTCGGCTGCGGCTCCGGGTAGCGGTTCAGCGTCTGCTCGGTCAGCTGGAAGGCCACGGCGGTGGGGAATTCGTTAGCGTTCAGCCAGACGTCGCCTTTCCCGCCCAGGCGGCGAGCGGATTGATACGGGGTCAGCGCACGGACGTTGGCGCGGGCTAAATCTTCAATGCTCATGCTTGCTCCTTCAGGGCGGCAACGCGCAGCGTTACGGCGTTTTTGTGGGCGTCAAGGCGCTCGGCGGCGGCCAGAATCTCAATCGTCGAAGCGAGGGCGGCAAAGCCGTCGCGCGACAGCTCCTGCACGGTCATCCGCTTCTGGAAGTCGGCCAGACCGAGGCTCGAACAGGTGGCGGTATAGCCATAGGTCGGCAGGACGTGGTTGGTGCCCGAGGCGTAGTCGCCCGCGGATTCCGGCGACCAGTCGCCAAGGAAAACCGAACCGGCGCTGGTGATGCTGTCCACCAGCTCTCGGGCCTGACGGGTCTGAATGATCAGGTGTTCCGGGCCATACTGGTTGGAGATAGCCACGCACTGCGCCAGGTCGCGGGCCACGATGATGCGGCTGGCGGAGAGCGCCACGCGGGCGGTTTCGGCGCGCGGCAGGGCGGCCAGCTGGCGCTCCACGGCCTCGGCGACGCGGCTGCCCATCCCGGCGTCCGGGGTCAGGAGGATCACCTGCGAGTCCGGGCCGTGTTCCGCCTGGGACAGCAGGTCAGAGGCGACAAAGTCCGGGTTGGCGCCGCTGTCGGCGATCACCAGCACTTCTGACGGGCCGGCCGGCATATCGATGGCCGCGCCGTCCAGACGCTGGCTGACCTGGCGTTTGGCTTCCGTGACGTAAGCGTTACCCGGGCCAAAGATTTTATCCACCTTCGGCACCGACTCGGTACCGAGGGAGAGGGCGGCGATGGCCTGCGCGCCGCCGACGTTAAAGATGGTTTTCACGCCGCACAGCTGCGCGGCGTAGAGGATCTCATCGGCGATCGGCGGCGGCGAGCAGAGCACCACCTGCTGACAGCCGGCGATGCGCGCCGGCGTCGCCAGCATCAGCACCGTGGAGAACAGCGGCGCCGAGCCGCCCGGAATATACAGCCCGACGGAGGCGATAGGGCGGGTCACCTGCTGGCAGCGCACCCCCGGCAGCGTTTCGACATCCACCGCCTGCAGCTGTTGCGCGTTGTGGAAGGTCTCGATGTTTTGCACCGCCACCGCCATCGCCTGCTTCAGCTCGTCGCTGAGGCGCTCGCCGGCGGCGGCAATCTCCGCCTCGCTCACCTGCAGCGCGGCGACGGTGGTTTTATCAAACTTCGCGCTGTATTCGCGCAGCGCCGCGTCGCCGTTGGCTTTGACGTTATCGAGGATCGCCGCCACCGTTTTACTGATGCTGTCGGAGGCGGAAATCGCCGGGCGCGTTAAGAGTTGTTGCTGTTGGTCTGCGCTACAGCCGTTCCAGTCGATGATTGTGTTGAAGCTCATGATTGTTTTCCCCTGTGTGTCCCATGACCGGCTGGCCGATTACTCCATCATCTTCTCAATCGGCAGCACCAGAATGGAGCTGGCGCCCAGCGCCTTCAGTTTTTCCATGGTCTCCCAGAACAGGGTTTCGCTGCTGACCATGTGCATCGCCACGCGCTGCTTGTCGCCCGCCAGCGGCAGAATGGTCGGCCTTTCGGCGCCCGGCAGCAGGGCAACCACTTCTTCCAGACGTTCGGTCGGGGCGTGCATCATGATGTATTTCGACTCGCGGGCCTGGATCACGCCCTGAATACGGGTCAGCAGGCGGTCAATCAGCTGCTGTTTGGCGTCGTCCATTTCGCCGTCGCGCTGGATCAGGCAGGCTTTGGAGCGGTAGATCACTTCCACTTCGCGCAGGCCGTTGGCTTCCAGGGTGGCGCCGGTGGAGACGAGGTCGCAGATGGCGTCGGCGAGGCCGGCGCGCGGCGCCACTTCCACGGAGCCGTTCAGCAGACAGGATTTAAAGGAGATACCTTTTTGATCGAGGTAGCGCTTCAGCAGGTGCGGGTAAGAGGTGGCGATACGTTTGCCGTCCAGCGCCGCCGGGCCGTTCCAGGCTTCATCCACCGGGGTCGCCAGCGACAGGCGGCAGCCGCCGAAGTCCAGACGACGCAGGGTGAAATAGCGCGGGTCTTCGCCCTGGGCGCGGCGGCTGAGCAGCTCTTCTTCCAGCACGTTTTCGCCGATAATGCCGAGGTCGACAACACCGTCCATCACCAGGCCCGGGATATCGTCATCACGCACGCGCAGAATGTCGATTGGCATATTTTCCGCCAGCGCAATCAGACGCTGGGTGTGCAAATTGACTTTAATGCCGCAGCGGCTGAGTAATTCGCGTGAATCTTCGCTTAAACGGCCTGATTTCTGAATAGCTATGCGTAAACGGGTGTTGTCTAACATTGTTCTTTTCCTCTGAATACCTGTCTGAATCTGTCCGAATTTGGTCCAAAAAAAAGCCCCCGGAAGTGAATCTTCCGGGGGCTCTCTGCGCGTTCATGCACCACTGGAAGATCCAAATGTCTTCCAGCACACATCGCCTGAAAGACTAGTCAGGATGATGGTGATGATGGTGGTGTTTAAATTGAACGCGGTTCATAAAAATTCTCTGTGAATGACTATGCATTTGATGTCCTTTAACCTAAACCACTTTCGCCGCAGAAAGCAAGGGCTTTTTTCTATCATTAATTCATTTCACATTGAGCGAAGAAATTGTCAGTTGCCGCTGGCTGGCGTAGCCTGTAATCAGCACAGCGAAAGAGTCAGGAGCCTGGGATGAAAAAGGTCGCGATAGTCGGTTTGGGATGGCTGGGGATGCCGCTGGCGCTGTCGTTGACGGCGCGAGGCTGGCAGGTCACCGGCAGTAAAACCACGCAGGATGGCGTGGAAGCGGCGCGGATGTGCGGGATCGACAGCTATCCGCTGCGCCTGGAGCCGCAACTGGTCTGTGATACCGAGGACCTCGACGCGCTGATGAACGTCGATGCGCTGGTGATCACGCTGCCGGCCCGGCGGACCGGGGCGGGGGAAGGGTTTTATCTGCAGGCGGTGCAAGAGATTGTCGATACCGCGCTGGCGTACCATATTCCGCGGATCGTCTTCACCAGCTCCACCTCGGTGTATGGCAACGCCAACGGTACGGTGAAAGAGAACTCCCCGCGCCTGCCGCAAACCGCCAGCGGGCAGGTGCTCAAGGAGCTGGAGGACTGGCTGCACAATCTGCCGGGGACCTCGGTGGATATTCTGCGCCTGGCCGGGCTGGTGGGGCCGTCCCGCCATCCGGGGCGTTTTTTCGCCGGCAAGTCGGCGCCGGATGGCCAGCACGTGGTCAACCTGGTGCATTTGCAGGATGTGGTGGCCGCCATCGAACTGCTGCTGCAGGCTCCGAAGGGCGGTCACATCTATAATCTATGTGCGCCCCGCCATCCGGCGCGCGGCCTCTTTTATCCGCAGATGGCCCGCGAGTTGGGGCTGCCGCCGCCGGTCTTCAGCGACAGCCCGGACGGCGGCCAGGGCAAGATTGTGGATGGCAATCGTATCTGCAATGAGCTGGGGTTTGAGTACCAGTACCCCGATCCGCTGGTGATGCCGATGGAGTGATCCGCCAGCGGTGATTCGCATACCGTAAGGGGGTAGCGATGAAACCACTGCTGGATGTCCTCGTGATCCTCGACGCGCTGGAAAAAGAGGGGAGCTTTGCCGCGGCGTCGGCAAAGCTCTTTAAAACGCCCTCGGCGCTGAGCTACACCATTCACCGGCTGGAAAGCGATCTCAATATTCAGCTGCTCGACCGCAGCGGCCACCGCGCGCGCTTTACCCCTACCGGACAGATGCTGCTGGAGAAAGGGCGGGAAGTGTTGCACATCGCCCGCGAACTGGAGATCCGGGCGGTTAAGCTGCAGCAGGGGTGGGAACATACCCTCCGCCTGGCGGTGGACAGCACCTTTCCCGTGGCGCAACTCTCGCCGTTGATCGCCGCCTTTTATCAACAGCAGCCGCTGACCCGGCTGCGCTTCACGCTGATCCCCTCGCTGCTGGACTGGCGGCCCTTGACGGAAGGGCAGGCCGATCTCCTGCTGGGGGCGCTCGGCGAGCCGCCGCCGCTGAGCGGCTATGATTATCTTCCCCTTGGCGAGCTGGAGCTGCTGCTGGTGGTCTCCCCGCAGCATCCTCTGGCGGAGCGCCGCGCCCCGTTGAGCTGGCGAACCCTGCGGCGTTACCGCGCGGTGGCCACCGGCGAGGGTGGGACGCTGCTCGCCGATCAGGATACCCTGACGGTGTGTGACGCCGCGGGGCAGCTGGCGCTGCTGCGCATGGGGCTGGGGTGGGGTTGCCTGCCGCGTTATCAGGTGCAGGGGCTGCTGGAGAGCGGCGAGCTGGTCAGCCTGGCCGTGCGCGGGCTGTCGCCTCGTCAGCGCGCGTGGATCGCCTGGAATGACGCCGCCTGCGGTTTGGCTGGGAAATGGTGGCGCGAAGCGCTATTAGCAAATAGTGCTATTTTTACAATTTATCATACGGAAATCGTATAGATATTAGCATCTTAAAAATTATGCTCACGCAATGAACTTCATAACATCTTGTCAACGCCGTTGATATTGTTGCAAAATATGCGGCCTGAAAACCAGAGACTAGCCGACGCTTTTTTTAAAGTGTCGGTTATTTTTTTGGTCGAAAGACACATCATTCAATACCAAGAGGCCGGGCTTCGTACCGGATAGATATTTACTAAAAACCGACAGTCGTTGTCGCTGAGGAATAGAAAGAAATGGGGCAATTTTTTGCTTACGCGCTGGCGTTCACCGTAAAAGGGGATAACTATGTCGCATAACGCTACTCCAAATACCTCTCGCGTGGAATTACGTAAAACACTTACGCTAGTTCCGGTTGTAATGATGGGCCTGGCCTATATGCAGCCGATGACGCTGTTCGATACGTTTGGTATCGTCTCTGGTATGACCGACGGTCACGTGCCGACGGCCTACGCCTTTGCGTTAATCGCTATCCTGTTTACTGCCCTGAGCTATGGCAAGCTGGTACGTCGTTACCCGTCCGCCGGCTCGGCGTATACCTATGCGCAGAAATCCATCAGCCCGACCGTTGGCTTTATGGTGGGTTGGTCCTCGCTGCTCGACTACCTGTTCGCGCCGATGATCAACATTCTGCTGGCGAAAATCTATTTTGAAGCGCTGGTGCCTTCGATTCCGTCGTGGGTGTTTGTTATCGCGCTGGTCGCCTTTATGACCGCCTTTAACCTGCGCAGCATTAAATCCGTGGCCAACTTCAACACCGTGATCGTGGTGCTGCAGGTGGTGCTGATTGCCGTTATCCTCGGCATGGTGATTTATGGCGTGTTTGGCGGCGAAGGCGCCGGTACGCTGGCCAGCAGCCGTCCGTTCTGGTCCGGTGACGCGCACGTGATCCCGATGATTACCGGGGCGACGATCCTGTGCTTCTCGTTTACCGGCTTCGACGGCATCAGCAACCTGTCTGAAGAGACCAAAGATGCAGAGCGCGTCATTCCGCGCGCGATCTTCCTGACCGCGCTGATCGGCGGCCTGATCTTCATCTTTGCCACCTACTTCCTGCAGCTGTACTTCCCGGATATCTCGCGCTTTAAAGATCCGGATGCGTCACAGCCGGAAATTATGCTCTACGTGGCAGGTAAAGCCTTCCAGGTTGGCGCGCTGATCTTCTCCACCATTACCGTACTGGCGTCCGGTATGGCGGCGCACGCTGGCGTGGCGCGTCTGATGTACGTGATGGGCCGTGACGGCGTGTTCCCGAAAAGCTTCTTCGGCTATGTGCACCCGACCTGGCGCACCCCGGCGATGAACATCATCCTGGTCGGCGCTATCGCCCTGCTGGCGATTAACTTCGACCTGGTGATGGCGACGGCGCTGATTAACTTTGGTGCGCTGGTGGCGTTTACCTTCGTTAACCTGTCGGTGATTTCGCAGTTCTGGATCCGTGAGAAACGCAACAAGACGCTGAAAGACCACTTCCAGTATCTGTTCCTGCCGATGTGCGGCGCCCTGACCGTCGGCGCGCTGTGGGTCAACCTGGAAGAGAGCTCGATGATTCTGGGCCTGATCTGGGCCGGTATCGGTCTGGTCTATCTGGCCTGCGTGACCAAAAGCTTCCGCAACCCGGTGCCGCAGTACGAAGACGTGGCGTAAGGCGTAGCGTGATGTGAATGAGAAAAGCCGGAGGGAAACCTCCGGTTTTTTTTCGTCTGCTGTCTGCGTCTGGGGCTGCTTTTTTGCCCGGCGGCGCTGCGCTTGCGCGGGCCTACGGTGATGGTTAACCTTCTGAAATTAAATGGTTATGTAGGCCGGGTAAGCGAAGCGCCACCCGGCAACATATTGGGCACGGAGCCTGATGTATTGCCCGGCGGCGGTGGAGACTGTTATCGGTTTACCACGTTTTCAGACTCCGTAGGCCGGGTCAGGCGCAGCCGCCACCCGGCAATATGTTGGCCACGGAAACGATGGCCGGACAGTTCCGTCTCCCTTGGGGAGAGGGCCAGGGGGAGGGGAAGCAACGCCGTGTGGTCATTTATGTTATCTGTGGCTTCAGCGCACATTGCGCTCCCGGTTAATTTTTCTGCGTAATGTCTCACACCGCACAGGGAGCGCACAGGGGGCGGCCAGTCGCCGCCGCCCCCTGTGCCCCCGGGCTCCGGCCAGCAAAATCGCCGCTACGCGGTACCTTCGACTTATCCCTGCAGGCTTCGGGTCGGGCCGAGGCAGCGTCCGTGCAAAACACGGCCCTCAGCCCGCATCCATGCGGGCTGCCCCGGCCTTCCGGGAACGTCTCAGCGATTTTGAGGCCGCCAGCACCGGCAGTTTCAGCAAGGCTGGTGAATAAATTAACGACAGGTCGCACGAACTCCAGGCCGGGTAAGGCGCAGCCGCCATCCGGCACACAAGCGGCACTGCGCCCGCTGTCCTTGCCCGGCGGCGCGGCGCTTGCCGGGTCTGGGGTGTTGAGTAGCCTTCTGATAGGTAAATGGCATTGTAGGCCGGGTAAGCGAAGCGCCACCCGGCACACAAGCGGCACCGCGCCCGCTGTCCTTGCCCGGCGGCGCTTGCCGGGTCTGGGGTGTTGAGTAACCTTCTGATAGGTAAATGGCGTTGTAGGCCGGGTAAGCGAAGCGCCACCCGGCACACAAGCGGCATCGCGCCCGCTGTCCTTGCCCGGCGGCGCGGCGCTTGCCGGACCTGGGGTGTTGAGTAACCTTCTGATAGGTAGATGACTTTGTAGGCCGGGTAAGCGAAGCGCCACCCGGCAGAAATCCGCGTAAAGCGGTTAAACAGGGGCATTTTTGGGGCAGCCGCAGGGGCACCTGCGGGGTGTCTATTGCGGCGGCGGTTCGAAGCAGCGGCTACGCTCCAGGCATTCGTCGCAGCTCGGCGAGCGGCAGACGATCTCCCCCTGCGACTGCAGGCAGCGCTGGCGATAAAAGAACTTCTTCCAGCGCATATGGTGGACGTTCTGCGCCACCAGCTGCGGAAAGCAGTCGCTCATCAGCCGGCCCAGTTCCGCCCGCGAATCCAGACCCAGATCCTCCCATAGATGATTAAACGCCAGCGCTGCCCCGGCGACGATCGGCGCCATCGGTTCGGCTCCCGGCGCGATCCACTCCGCCAGCCATCGCGCCAGCTGGCGGCGCTCTTCGTCGCGGGTGGCATTCAGCTCCGTCATCAGCCGGCGACGGCTCAGCGCCTCGCTGTCCAGCGGCGTCGCCACCTCGCCCAGCCGCTGCTGCAGGGCCAGCCACGCCTCGACGCTCAGCCCCATGCGCAGCGGAAAGCAGCCTTTTCCGGCGTGATACCGTCGCCACAGGCGGGTCAACCAGTCGACCGGCGCCATCAGGCGACCCCCTGACGCAGGCGCGATGCCGCCAGGCTCTGTCGCCGCCGCTGCCACCAGGCGGGCAGCACCTCGGCGACCGACCGCCACGCGCCGTCCACCTGCGGCTCAATGCCCTGTCGCTCGAGCTGTTGCCATGGCGTATGGCCGATACGCACGCAGAACACCGCTTTCACGTCGGCGAGCAGCGCGAGAAGCGCCGCCAGTCTGGCTTCGTTCTCCTGTGGCTCGCACTCCTCCGCGCCGCGGCAATATTTCGGCGTAAAGCGCTCGCCCACCAGCACCATGCCGGCGGCAGACAGGCTGTAGATCGAGAAGCGGTCGGCATGGCCAAAATGACAATCAATTACCTCGCCGCGGCTGGAGGCCACGGCCACCAGACAGGCATCATCGGCCTCCGACTCTCCCCGGGTGGCGAGGCTGGCATGAAGTTCGGCGCGCTGATGGAGGATGGGCAGCCAGTCGGGGAGGCTGTCCGGGTCCGGCAGCTGGGTAAACTGCTGGCTGCGGTCTTCGCCCAGCATGCCGATGGCGTCGGCGCGGCACTGGTGGCAATGCGTCATCTGCGGCATCGCGGCCCCGCACTGGCTGCGGATCGCGGCGAGCATCCCGGCGTCCGGCTCTGGCTGGCCGTTGAGGCCAAAGACCGTGCCGTGCTCCGGTCTGGCAATCAGCGGCATAATATTGTGAATAAACGCGCCGCTTTCCCGCAAACAACGGCTGACCTCGGCCATGCCGCTGTCGTTGATCCCCGGGATCAGCACCGAGTTTATCTTGACCAGCACCCCGGCGTTGGTCAGCCTGCGGACCCCCTCCAGCTGGCGGGCTATCAGGATCTCCCCGGCTTCCCGCCCGCGGTAGCGTTCGCCGTCGAGCCACAGCCAGGCGTAGATTTGTCCGGCGATGCCGGCATCCAGCGTATTGATGGTCACCGTAACGTGATCCACACCGACCTCCAGCAGGCGATCCACCGCGTCGGGCAGCATCAGCCCGTTGGTCGACAGGCATAATTTCAGGTCCGGAAGCTGATCGCGGACCAGCTCCAGGGTGCGGAAGGTGCGGGTCATATTGGCCAGCGGATCGCCGGGCCCGGCAATGCCGACCACCGACAGCTGCGGGATGGCCTGGGCCACCTGGCGCACTTTCAGCACCGCCTGCTCGGGGGTCAGCAGCGTCGAAGACACCCCGGGGCGGGATTCATTGCTGCAGTCGAATTTACGGTTGCAGTAGTTGCACTGCAGATTGCAGGCCGGAGCGACCGGGAGATGCATCCGGGCGAAACGGTGGTGCCCGCTGCGGGAATAGCAGGGGTGCGCGGCGACCTTATCGGCCACCCGCGGCGCTAACGCGCTGGCGTCCGCCGACTGACAGGCGTTGCCGCCGGAAAAAGAAGAGCAGGAAGTCATGGTCGTACCTTCTTGGTTGGGCGATACCTTCCTGCTGCAAAGGGCATACCAGAGAGGGATTTTTTATCATGCTGAAAAGAAAGGTGTTATTCCGCATCCCTGCGGCAAAATATTGTCGCGTTCCCGCCGCGCAGGCGACAATGTCCTGAACCTGACACCGTGGCTTACAGACGCGGCAGGGTGATATCCATGATCTGGATCCGGTAGGCGACCTGGCGCGGCGTCATCCCCAGCAGCCGCGCCGCCTTGGCCTGCACCCAGCCGGCTTTTTCCAGCGCGGCGATCAGCCGCTGGCGTTCGTCCAGGCTGTTGTCCAGCCAGCTGTCTTCCGCCGGCCCGCTGGCGGGCAGGGCTTTGGCCGGACGTTCCTGGTGGGTGAAGAGGATCACGTCGCGATCGATCAGGCCGCTCTCGGACATCACCGCCGATCGTTCGAGGCAGTTCTCCAGTTCGCGAACATTGCCCGGCCAGCTGTACTCCATCAGCAGACGGATCGCCCCCTCGCTGATCCGCAGCGTGCGCCCTTGATGCTGGCCAATTTTGCGCACCAGAAAGTGCGCCAGCTCGGCGATGTCCTCCTGACGCTCGCGCAGCGGGGGCAGGGCGATGGGCATCACGTTCAGGCGATAGTACAGATCCTCGCGGAAGTGGCCCAACCGGACCTCCTCCTCCAGGTGGCGGTTGGTGGCGGCGATGATGCGGACATTCACCCGCAGGGTCTCATCGCCGCCGACCCGTTCCATCTCTCCCTCCTGCAGGATGCGCAGCAGCTTAGCCTGGAACGAGGCGCTGCTTTCGCCAATTTCGTCGAGGAACAGGGTGCCGCCATCCGCCAGCTCAAAACGCCCCTTACGCTGGCGCACCGCGCCGGTAAAGGCGCCTTTTTCATGGCCGAACAGTTCGCTTTCCAGCAGGTTGTCCGGCAGCGCCGCGCAGTTAAATTTGACGAAGGCGGCGCCAGCCCGCGGGGAATGGTGGTGGATGGCATTGGCGATCAGCTCTTTCCCGGTACCGCTTTCGCCGCGTACCAGCACAGTGGTGTCCCAGCGCGAAACCTGGCGGATCACCTCCACGATCTGGCGCATCGCCGGGCTCTTGCCGACCATATTGTCAAGGCCCACCCCGCGCGACGACGAGCAGGCCGGCGGCCGTTCCACCTTCGGCGGCTGGCGGCCCGGCAGGGTGGCGGAGGCCGGGAGGAGCATCAGCCGGATGGTCTGGGCGATGAGGTTGGCGACGGTTTCGAGAAAGCGGGTGCAGGCCGGCAGCCGCTCTTCCTGGCGCGCCATCGGCTGGGCCGCCAGCACTCCCATGGGCCGGGCGTTGGGCCCCATTAGCGGCACGGCGATAAACGGCAGATCGTAATCGTAGAGGCTCAGGCGGTCGAGAAAACGCTGATCGTCGGCGACCCGGGGCAGCACCAGCGATTGCCCCTGGGCCAGCACCGTCCCCACCAGCCCCTCGCCGGGACGATAGCGGATCTGCGCGCTGCCGGGGAGAGTCTGCTGCTCGGTTTGCTGCAGCGCTTCGATACTGAGGATCTCCTGCTCGCTGTCGTACAGACAGATCATCCCGTGCTGCATAAAGGCATCGTTGTGCAATACGCTGAGCACCTCCTGCAGCGTTTTGCTGGCCTCGGTGGCGCGGCTCAGCACCACGCTTATCCGCTGCATGGCGGTGAACTGCTGAGAGAGGTCGAAGCGTCTGACGGTGGTGTCCGGGTCGGATTCGGGGATCATGCTTCACCTCCGGTCAGGGTGTTAAACAGCGGGAAACGCAGGGTCAGGCAGGTGCCGCCCTGCGGCCGGGAAGTCAGCTCGATGGCCCCGCGATGGTGCGCCACCAGGGTCTGGATCAGCCGCAGCTCCATGCCTTTGCCCGGCGAATTCAGCGCGTCGGGGGAGTGGGCGTAGCGCACCTGCAGCAGCGGCACGTTGTCGGTCAGGTACAGCGCCAGCCAGCCGTCGTTTTCCTCGGCATAGAGCTGCATCGCCAGCGGGACGGAAGGCAGCTCGGCGGCGAGGGCCAGGGTGCGGTCGAACCACAGGCTTAAGCACGCCAGCAGCTGAGTGCGCTGGCCAAAACCGATCAGATGCGGCGAGGCCATGTCCAGCTGCAGCCCCTCGGCATCGAAGCGGGTGCGGTAGAGGGCGCACAGGTCGTCGAAAAAGGGCTGCAGCGGCCAGACGGCGGGGTTTTCGAGATCCAGCGACGGGCGACAGCGCTGGAGCCGGGCCATCGCCTCTTCCCCTTCGCGCCAGGCGGCCTCCAGCGCCACGTTGCCGCTGCTCTCGCCGTTCAGCCGACGGGCCGCCGCCAGCATGTTAATCGGGCAGTTCAGCTGGATCAGCGCGGCGTCCAGCGACTCGCGGATCGCCGCCAGCAGCTTGCCGGCGGTCATTTGCTGCTTCAGCCGGTCGAGGCGGCCCTGCTCCTGCTGCTGGCGCTGCTGGGTACAGTCGGCGATCACCACCAGGGTTCGCGCCAGGGCGCTGTCAATAAAGTAGCGGCTGGCCTCTTCGCTGACGCCGGGCAGCGGCCAGCAGGTCACCGACAGCCAGCGCGCGGCCCCGCGTATCGCCACCGGCAGGATCTGCTCCACGCCGGGCGTCATCCGGCCTGGGGAGACCTGCAGCTCGGTGAGCAGCTCCCGGCCGCCGCAGTCGGCGCAGAAGGTTTTATAGGCAAGGTTGTCCATCACCACCCGATCCTGCTCGTCCACTACCACCACGGCGGCGGGAATATTATTCAGCACCGCCTCCATCAGGGTCATATGGTTGCGCAGCCGCTGCTCCAGGGTATAGCTGACGCTGATATCCCGCTGCATCGCCAGATAATGCTCCAGTTCCCCTTGCGGACTGAGCACCGGAGTGATGTCAATCTCCACCAGGTACAGGCCGCCGTCCCGCCGCTGGTTAATCAGCTGGCCGCGCCACGGCTGACGCTGGAGCAGGGTATGCCACATCTCCTGATAGATCTCGCGTGGCGTCTGGCTGCTGGCCAGCAGGCGCGGGTTCTGATTTAACAATTGCGCCAGCGAATAGCCGGTCTGGCGGCAAAACGCCGGGTTGGCGTAGATGATCCTGGCGCTGGCGTCGGTGAGGGAAATCGCCACTGAGGCCTGTTCCACCATGGTAAAAAACAGCCCCGGATGTTGTTGAGTCAGCGCGCCGGCGATGGCTTCCGGCGCGGCGTTATCGAGCATCATATTCAGGGTCATCGCAAACTCCTGTGTCGCAGTTATGACAAATTGTCCGACACCCTGCGCGGATCGCGGCGGGCTGAGCCGAACCCGGATAACCATGCAAACGGTGCGCCCTTATCGAAACGACCGAACGAAACATTGATCCGACAGGGGGAAAATCCGCTGATTTTTACCTTTCGGTCCGCCGGGGGCGCCTTGCGCGGGCGCTGCGGCGGCGGAAAGCGATCCTGATGGGGCAGGGATGAGCCGTCACGGTGCAGGGCAACCTGGCACAGCCTTCGCAATACCCCTGCGGTAATCCCTATTTCCGACACCATTCCGACAGGAGCGTACTATGGCGAACATTGGCATTTTCTTTGGCACCGATACCGGTAAAACCCGCAAGATCGCGAAACTGATCCACAAGCAGCTGGGGGAGGCCGCCGCCGCCCCGGTCAATATTAACCGCGCCACGCTGGCGGACCTGCTGGCCTACCCGGCCCTGCTGCTGGGCACGCCGACGCTGGGCGACGGCCAGCTGCCGGGCCTTGAGGCCGGGGGCGAGAGCGAGTCGTGGGCCGAGTTTATCCGCAACCTCGGCGACGTCAGCCTGCAGGGAAAAACGGTGGCGCTGTTTGGCCTCGGCGATCAGCGCGGCTATCCCGATAACTTCGCCAGCGGGCTGCGGCCGCTGTACGACGCCCTGCGCGCCCGCGGGGCGACGATGATTGGCAGCTGGCCGAACGAGGGGTATGAGTTCAGCGCCTCATCGGCGCTGGAGGGGGAGCGGTTTGTTGGGCTGGTGCTGGACCAGGATAACCAGTTCGACGAGACCGAAACGCGTCTGGCGACCTGGCTTGAGGAGATCAAACCGCAACTGCTGTAGACGCTGGCGGGTGGCCTGCCGGCTACCCGCACAGCCCCGGCTGGCGCGCTAACATCTCAGCCAGCCACTGGCGCTGGTGGCGGCGCTGGCTCTGTTGAATAAGGTAATCGCGGGCGCTTTCCAGCGCCTGTTCAGGCGTCATCGGCGCGGCGGGGCGGATGGCTTCGCACCATACCAGGTGCCAGCCCAGCTCGCTGGCCACCGGCGCGCTCAGCGCATTTTCCGTCAGCGCAAACAGGGCCTCCTCCAGCTGCGGATAGAGCAACCCCCGCCCGATCCACCCCAGTCGCCCGCCGTCCAGCGCGCTCGGGCAGTGGGAGTGTCGCTGGGCCAGCGGCGCAAACGCCTCGCGGGAGGCCGCGATTTGCCCATGAAGCGCCTGGATGCGCGAGTAAACCGCCTGCTCATCGCCATCGACGGTGAGCAGCAGATGGCGGGTCAACCGCTGTTCCGGGCGCATAAACTGCGCCTGATGCCGCAGATACCAGGCCTGCACCGCGGCGGGATCCGGCTGCGGCGCCTGGTTGGCAATCCCGGCGAAGGCGGTTTCCAGCCGGGCATGGTGCAGGACGATCGCCGCCTGCTCCGGCGGCGTAAATCCGCCCTCATCCAGCCAGAGGCGCAGCGAAGCGGCGAGGCCTTCCCGTAGCGCGGCGGGGATCGCCTCTGGCGCGACCTCGGCGACCAGCGCCTGCTCCACGCGGGCCTGACGCTGCCAGGCCGCCTCGAAGGCCTCCCGGTCCGCCGCGGCGATGGCCGCCGGTTCGCAGTTCCAGCGGCTCTGCGCCAGCCGCCGCCGGCCAAATCGTTGCCATGGCTGCATTATTCTTCCTCCTCTGCCAGGGCCAGCGCGGTCACCGGAACCTGGAACCAGCGGCCGCCGAAGTCGACGATATAGCCGTCCCCGCGCTCGCCCCGATCGGTGGCCTCAATACGCCCCTGCTGACCGACGCTGACCACCACTTCGCCCTGCAACGTCAGCGCCGTCTGGCAGGTGACGTTATCGCCATACTGCAGATTCCCCGCCAGCCAGGGACGATCGCCGGCAATCAGCTCCTGTTCGCGGCAGCCGACGATCCGGTCGCTCTCCGGGAAGTGGACCTGGTAGATGACCTGGTCCTGCAAGAATACCCCCCAGTCGCGGACATAGCCGATGCTGCCCCGGCGCACCAGCAGGGCGCCGGACGGCAGGCCCGCATAGGTGCCATCGTTACGGATGGCGCGCACGACGCGGACCGCTTCGCTAAAGGTAAATGTGGGTCTCATGGCGTGTTCTCCTCGAACTGCTGCTGATAACTCTCCGCCAGCAGCCGGCGCGCCAGCAGCCAGTGGGCGCGCGGGTTCTCCTCCAGCTGGTTGAGCAGGGGCACTTCCGCCCGCAGCTTGCGGTGAAAGGCGGCCAGCACCGGCAGGCTGCAATGGGCCAGACGCTCGGGCTGGTAGGGAACGGCGAAAAACTGAAAGAAGGCGTCGGCGGAGCGCAGGTCGTCTACGCCGGGGATCTGATAAAACCACTCCATGCTTACCCCCTGGCCTGCAGCGTTTCGGCGCCGCAGAGCGCGTGATAGATTGCCGCCAGCTCTTCATCCCGCGGGCTGCGTTTGCCGGTTTCCGCAAAGTGGCGGAGCGCCGGCAGCAGCTGGTCAATTTGCGCTGACGTCAGGTGATAGCCCATCCGGTCGAAGACGCCGTTAACCGCCTGGCGACCGGAGTGTTTGCCCAGCACCAGCCGATAGCCGCGGCCCAGCAGGGCGGGGTCGATCGCCTGATAGCTCTCGCTGTCGCGCAGTAGCGCCGCGACGTGCACGCCGGACTCATGGGTAAAAACCAGCTCGCCCACCAGCGGCTGCTGGGGATCGACAGGGCGGCGGGTGGCGAGGGCCACCTGTTCGCACAGCGCCGGCAGGGCGGTGAAACGCACCCCGGTCTCGACGCCCAGGCAGCGCTCCAGCCCAAGCGCCACCGTTTCCAGCGCCGCGTTGCCCGCCCGTTCGCCCAGGCCCAGCACGGTGGTGTTCACGCTGGTGGCCCCGGCGCGTACCGCCGCGAGGGTGTTGGCGGTGGCCAGCCCGAGATCGTTATGGGCGTGCATCTCGAGTTCGCCGGGCCAGACGTTACGCAGGGCGGCGATCTGCGCCGCGGTGGTAAACGGGTCGAGGATACCGACGGTGTCGGCATAGCGCAGACGGGCAGCCCCCGCCTCGCCGGCCTGCCGGGCAATATCCCGTAGCGTCGCGTCGCTGGCCCGCGAGGCGTCCTCACAGCCAATGCAGACCTTCAGGCCAAGGGTATGGGCGAGGTGGATCAGACCCGTCAGCCGCTCCAGCAGCAGCGGTAAGCTCTCGCGCAGTTTGTACTGCCGCAGCTTGTCGGAGGCGGGGATGGAGATATCCACCCAGTCCATGCCCAGCTCGGCGCTCAGGCGAATTTCGCCGGCCTGCATCCGGCACCAGGTCATCAGCGTGGCGCCAGGGAGCTGACGGCGCACCAGCCGGATACGGGCGCACTCCTCCTCGCCCATCGCCGGGGTGCCGACCTCCAGCGCCTCGATCCCCGCCGCGTACAGCGCCTCGGCGATGGCGATTTTTTCGCTGGCCTGGAAGGCCACGCCGGGACTCTGTTCGCCATCGCGCAGGGTGGTGTCATTGATCAGTACGCGTCCCATTGTCGTCTCTCCGTCTTAACCGAAGACCGGCGCGAAGGCGCCATCCTGCAGGAGCGGCTGGCCGTTTCGCCAGTAGGGCGACAGGGCGCGCAGCCGGTCGATAACAGGAGGCAGGGCGGCGATGACGTAGTCGATCTCTTTTTCCCGGGTGTAGCGCGAGAGGGAGAAGCGAACGGTGCCGTGGGCCGCGGTGTAAGGAATATTCATCGCCCGCATGACGTGCGACGGCTCAAGCGAGCCGGAGGTGCAGGCGCTGCCGCTGGAGGCGGCGATCCCGGCCTGATTCATCAGCAGCAGGATCGCCTCGCCTTCAATGCACTCGAAGGCCAGATTAAGCGTGCCGGGCACCCGCGGCTGGCTGCCGCCCATCACCGTTACCGCCGGAATGGCGCTCAGGAGTTGATGTTCAAGGCGATCGCGCAGTTGGCTAATCTGCGCCATGCCCGGGAGGTGGACCTGCGCCAGCTCGCTGGCGGCGCCCATGCCGACAATGCCGCTGATATTTTCCGTACCGGCCCGCCGGCCATGCGCCTGGTGGCCGCCGCGCAGCAGCGGTCGAAAACGCGTTCCCCGCCGCAGCCAGAGGCAGCCCACCCCTTTGGGGCCGTGGAATTTATGCGCCGAGCAGGAGAGCATATCGATCCGCGTCTGGCTGAGCGCCATCGGGATTTTGCCCACCACCTGCACGGCGTCGCAGTGAAACAGCGCGCCCTGCTCATGGGCCAGCTCCGCCAGCACGGGCACCGGGAACATGACGCCGGTTTCGTTATTGGCCCACATGATGCTGACCAGCGCCACGCGTGGGCTAAGCGCCGCCCGAAACTGCGCCATATCCAGAGCGCCCTGCCGATCCACGGCGATACGGTGGATCAGGTATCCCTGGCGCTCCAGCTGTTCGCACACCGCCAGGGTGGCGGGATGTTCGACCGCGCTGGTGATGATCTCGCGCCGCTCCGGCATCAGGGCCACCGCTGAGGCGATGGCGGTGGTCGTGGCCTCGGTGGCGCAGGAGGTAAAAATGATCTCGCTGGGGTAGTCGGCCCCGAGCAGAGCGGCCACCTGCTGGTGCGCCCGTTCAAGGGCGGCCTGCGCTGGCAGACCAAAATCGTGAATCGACGAGGGATTGCCGTAAAAGTCGGTCAAAAAGGGCATCATCGCGTCGAGAACCATCGGGTCGAGACGGGTGGTGGCGTTGTTATCGAGATAAACAGGTTTCATTGTGTCCCCCTTGGGTTAGTTAACCGCGGCCGGGGCCGCCACCACATCCATGTAACTTCCGGTGCGCTCCATCAGCTTTTGCTGCAGCCAGGCGAGGGTCATGTCGGTCATCATGCAGCCGCTGCAGCTGCCGGAGAGGCTGACGGTGACCTGGCGCGGGGTGACGCTCACCAGCGTCATGTCGCCGCCGTCGGCCTGAATGTGCGGGCGCAGCTCGTTGATGGTATCGACCACGCTTTGCCACTGCGCATCGTGGGCCGTCTCCGCCGGCAGGGGGGCGGGCGGCTGTTGGGCGAGGATCGCCGCCAGCGCCAGCTCAATTTTTTCATGGCAGGCGGTACAGCCCCCGCCGGCCTTGGTGTAGTTGATCACCTCCTCGAGGGTGGTCAGGCCGTTGTTCACCACGGCCCGGCGAATATGTCCTTCGTCGACGCCGAAGCATTTACAGATCAGCTTGCCCTCCTCATGCTCCTCCTCAAGGCTTTCGCCGCGAAAATGGGCGATAGCTGCACGCAGCGCCTCCTGGCCCATCACCGAGCAGTGCATTTTCTCCGGCGGCAGGCCGTCGAGGTAGTCGGCGATCTGCTGGTTGGTGATCTGCCCGGCTTCGGTCAGGGTGTGGCCGATAATCAGCTCCGTCAGCGCTGAAGAGGAGGCGATGGCGCTGCCGCAGCCGAAGGTCTGGAAGCCGGCCTCCTCGATGATCTCGGTGTGCGGATCAACCCGCAGCATCAGGCGCAGCGCATCGCCGCAGCTTAATGAACCCACATCGCCCACCGCGTTGGCGTTGTCGACCACGCGCGCGTTGCGGGGATGAAAAAAATGGTCTTTCACTTTCTCGGAGTAGTTCCACATGCTGTCAGCTCCAGGGATGATGACGAAAACGCCGGGGCGCGGTGCACCGCAGACTGGCGGTGGTACTGTTCCCCAAGCAATTGCGGTACCAACGCATAAAAACCTTATTTGTTAATGACCTGGCGGGTTAACCGCCCCCGACAGAGCCGACACTGTTGTGGCGTTTTGTGGGCTTTGTCACATAAACGACAGGCTCAGGGCTGCGGGTCGGGCTCCTCCCGCCACGTCTGCTCTTCCAGCAGGCGGTTAAAGCGCTGCGGATCGCGTTGCCGCGCGCTGCGGCGCTGCGCTTTTTCATACCAGGAGAGCTGGATCTCCTGCAGTAAGCCGAGGATGGTGGTCTGATCGGGAACCCGTTCGGCGCGGACGCCCACCTGCAGCAGCTGGCGAAAAACCGCCTCGCCAATCGCCACGCAGAACAGGGTGACGCAATCCTCCAGGGCGTGGATGCGCTCGGCAATTTTCTCGGTCTGATGGCCGCTGACGACCGGGAACTCCACCACCCGCAGCAGGGTGACCCGATCCGCCTTGACGCCGTAGACCACCAGCCGCGGCGTGGCGCCAAAATGCTGATCGACATGGCGGTAATCGGAGCTGGCGAAGGCGACTTTCATCGACCACTCGTCGGCGTGGACCATCTCAAACTGACGGTTAATGGGCGGCATAATCGTCTCCTGAAGCTTGCTGGGGGTCGGCGCCCTGGCGAAGCGGCGATCGGTAGAGGGCGGTGTGGTGATGGCGGTCGCGCAGCAGATTGGCCAGCTCAAACAGCGTGTCGCGCATGCCGGCGTACCCCTGGCGAACCCGGCGAAACTCGCCGAGCCGATCGAAAAGAGGAAAGCCGACGCGGATCAGCGGCAGGGCAAACTGCTCCGCCAGATCGCGGGCGTGAGAGTTAGCCACCAGCAGATCGGCGGGTTGCTGGCTCAGCAGCTGCTGGAGATCCTCCAGATCCCCCGGCACCACCTGCTCGACCGGCAGCTGGCGCAGGCTGGGGTGGCTGGTGGGGGCGACCAGCGGGCCGGGCTGTATCCCCTGGCTGCGGGCGAAATCACACCAGGCCGCCAGCAGGTCGCCCTCCGCGGCCATCGCCATGCGCTGGCCCTGCAGCCACATATGGCAGTCGATCATCGCGTCCTGCAGCTGGCCGCGCTGGCGCTCAATCCAGGCCGGTACGCGGCGCCCGGACAGCTTCGCCAGCTGATGAATAAAGGTATCGCAGTGGCCGAGGGTCATCAGGTGCGGCAGGGCGATCACCTCTCCGCGGCTGCGCTGGCTCAGCAGCGATGCCGCCCGCTGCAGCGACACGCCGATGGCGAAGCTGCCCAGACTCTGGCCCATCTGCGCAATCTGGCGCAGCGAGGCGCCGCCCTGGGTCAGGGGCGTAAAATCCCCCTGACCCAGGTGGCCATCCATCGACAGCGAGAGGTCCGGCAGGACCACCGGCTGCAGGCCAAAGGCCTCCACGCAGCGGCTCAGCCATTCGATATCCCCTGGCGAACAGAGGTGGCTGACCAGCAGGTTGACCCGCCGGGGCCGCTGCCCCGGACGCGGCGTCGGCGCCACCCACTGCTCGATGATGCTCTCGATCACCGCGCTGTAGCCGTTTTCCATGGAGCCAAAAAAATCCGGGGTGTTGACGGTGAGGATCGCCACGCCGTTATGGCGGGGATGCGCCTCGCGAAACTGGCGTACCACCCGGGCGATATCGCTGCCCTGCGCCTCCGCCAGTCCGGTGCTGAGCAGCACAATGGCCTGCGGACTGTGGCGCTGGCAGAGGGTGTCGAGCGCGGTGAAGATATTGCCGTCGGCGCCCATGATCGTGGCGGTCGGATCCATGGCCGTCGACTGCAGGGGCACCGGGTCATGAAAATGTTGAATAAAGAAAACTTTGGCGAAGGCGCTGCAGCCCTGGGCGCCGTGGACCAGCGGGATGGCCTGGGCCAGCCCAAGGCTGGCGAGGATCGCCCCGAGCGGTTGCCCGGTTTTAATCGGGCTCACCGCCAGCGGTTTTTCGCTACGGATAAGGTCTGCCATGGTGTTCTCCTAGCGCCACGGGGCGCGGGCATGCGTTTGCGGCCAGACGGGGCTGGCGAGGGTCAGACAGAGCTGGCGGGCGAGGGTGATGATGCCCTGGTAGCCAGCGTAGGCGTGCTCCCGCTCCTGATTGATATCGAGGAACGGCAGCCGGGCTTTCCAGGCGGTGTACATATTGCGTCCGCCGGCGATCATCAGATCCGCCTGATAGCGGTACACCACGTCGAGCAGGGTGCGGGCGTTGCCCTCCTCAAGCATCACCGCCTCGTCGCCCATCAGCTCCCGGATCCGCTGTTTGTCCTCCTCGGTGGATTTCCGCGTGCCGGTGGCCACCACGGTCATGCCGAGATCCTGCAGGGCCGAGACCACCGACCAGGATTTCACGCCGCCGGTATAGAGCAGCACTTTGCGCCCGCGGAGCTGCTCGCGCCACGGCGCTAGCGCCTGCTCCGCTGCTCGCTCCTCGCGGGCGATCAGTGCCTCGGTGCGGCGGCACAGGTCGTCATCCCCCAGCAGCGCCGCCAGCTGGCGCAAGGCGTCGGAGGTGGCGCGGATCCCGTAGAAGCTGCCCTCAAACCACGGCGTGCCGTAGCGTAGCTCCAGCCCCCGGGCGACGTTGATCAGCGCTCGCGAGCACACCAGCATATTGGCCTGCGCCCGGTGCAGGGTCTGGATCTCGGCAAAGCGGCCGTCGCCGGAGAGGCTGCCGAGGACGCGGATCCCCAGCTCGTCGAGCAGCGGCTGGACCTGCCAGAACTCGCCGGCGATATTGAATTCGCCAATCAGGCCGATATCGTGGCGCTGGGCCGGGGCAAAGGGCGTGTTGTCCGGCCATGGGGCGGGTTCGCGCTGGCCAATCACCTGCCTGAGCATTACGTCACCCGCCATCCGGTTGCCAAGATTTTTGCTGCCGTAGAAGCCGGCGGCGTCAATGGCGATGACCGGGACGCCGGTGGCGGTCTGCGCGGCCTGGCACACCGCCTCAATGTCATCGCCTTCCATCGCTGGTACGCAGGTGTTGTAGATAAAGACCGCCGCCGGGCGATAGCGGTCGACGATGTGACGCACGGCATGGAACAGGCGGCGTTCGCCGCGGCCCATAATCACATCCTGTTCGTTGAGATCGGTGGTAAAGCCGAGCCGGTTGAGGGCCGGGCCGGCGCTGACGCTGCCGCGGTTATCCCACGAGCTTCCCGCGCAGCCGATAGGGCCGTGCACCAGGTGCGCGACGTCGGCGATGGGCAGGAGCGTTATCTGCGCGCCGTCGAAGGCGCAGCCGCCGGCGGTGGCGCCGGGCTTAGGGGCGCTGCAGCCGGATTTTTGCTTCTGGTTGTGCTCGCAGGCGGGTTCGTCCAGCAGCGCCAGAATTTCCTTTCCCTTCATAGTGACCTCGTTGACGGTGGGAGACCGGGGAGGTGATGCAATTCGCGCTCCAGGGAGAGGGGGGTTGATTTTTAAGGAAAAAGGGTTGTGGGCTTTGCGACAAAGGCAACAATCAAACAGGGGTAAGGCATGATTTATCGCGCTGATAACTGGATTTACCGCGACAGTATTGCCGCATATTGGCGAATGACGGGAAGCGTCGATAAGGTGGAATATTCCGTTCACCAACCTTCCTCTCTATTTCATCGCGCCCTCTGCGGGTGAACGGCATGGGGGGCGTTTCGCCCGCCCCCCATGACCCCCCGCATGGCGCTGAAAATTGCCGCTGCGCGGTCCGCTCCACTCCGGCTTCATCTGGCGGAACGGGCGGACTCGACATCCTTGTCTCGACCGCCCTCTGGCCGCCGTCCTGGCGGCCAGTCCTGGATGCGCGCCTGCGTTCTCGCCAATTTTCCTGATGCGCCTAACCCCCCGCTGTCACTTTTGTCCCTGTCCTGCGGCGCTTGCCTTGCTGAAAGAAAGGATGTCACCTGCAGGGGCAAAAAAAGGCCCGCGGGGTCGGCGGGCAACAAGCACAACACAACGATTAAAAAACACGTTCCTCCAGAGGGTTATCCCGGTTGAGGCGCTTCGCCAGCCACGGCGGCAGCCGACCGGCCAGCATCGCGCTCACCGCGGCGCACTGGGCCTGGATCGTCGTGCCCGGCGGCGCTTTCATCGGATGGATCTGATGGCGGATCAACCTCGCGGCGGCAGGCCCGCCAATCTCCTGGCAAAACAGCAAATGGCAATCCTCCAGCAGCCTGGCGCGCATCTCGCTGGCGTCAGACGTCGCCGAAGGGGAGGCATAGCGGCGCAGATCCGCCAGCCAGCCGCCCTGGTCATCGAAGGCATAGATAAAAAACAGCCGGTTCTGGCCAAAATGACCATTGATGACCAGGCCATCCTGCGAACAGAAGGCGACCCGCAGCTGCGGCGTCCGCTGGGGTGACCGGGCGATGCGCAAATGGCCGGGCAGCACCCCCTGCAGGCAGGCGATGACCCGCGCCCAGCGGGCCGGGGACATCACCGCCGTCGCCGAAGGAAAGCTGGCGGCCAGCTGAGGCTGCGTCAGGGTGGTTAACCGTTCCGGGGTCAAGGTTTCGCCGCACTCCTGCGCCAGCCAGTCGACGACTTGCACCGGCTGCAGCTCCGGCAGCGTCTGGAACAGCGCCAGCAGACGCCAGAAAAGGGTATCGTTATCGGACATTTCCAGCTCCTTATAGCAGCGTGCTGCGGGTGGCGCGCAGACTTATCGGAAAGACCGGCCGCCCCGGCTGCGGATTGACGTAGTAGCGACGTCCCCCTTCAAGGGCAATCGCGCCGCCCCAGCGGTCCGTCTCGTCATGTTCGACCTGAAGCACCCGGGCCTCCAGATCCTGTTTGGCGATATAGGCATACAGCGCCTCGCCGCGCTCACGGAAAATCACGATGGGCATACTCCCTCCTGGCCCCGCCTGCGGCGGGGCGCCTGATGGTTAACGAACGAGGTCGAAGCTGTAATCGGTTTTGCCCAGCTGGCTGGTGTCGTGGTCCAGTTTTTCCAGCACGGCGTTCACCAGCGTCGTGACGATGTTCATCGCGCCTTCATAGCCCCAGGTGGTCTGGCGGTGCAGATGATGGCGGTCGAACAGCGGAAAGCCGAGACGGATCAGCGGCACTTCGAAGGCTTTGCCCTTCGCCAGGGTATCGCGCTGGATAAACTTGCCGTAGGAGTTACCGATCATAAAGTCCGGCTGACGGGTGAACATCAGCGACCGGAAGTGCCACAGGTCGCAGTTGATGAACACTTCGCTGTCCTGGCCGTAGGGCGAGGCGTCGAGCATTTTCTTCATCGCCTTTTGCCAGCGTTTATTGGCGTTATGGCTGAGGATCACCGTCGGCTCGCAGCCCAGCTCCAGCAGGAAGCGCGTCAGGCCCATCACGAAATCCGGATCGCCGTAGAGGCCGAATTTTTTGCCGTGCAGCCAGGTGTGGGAGTCCAGCATCATGTCCACCAGCCGGCCGCGCTCAAGGGTCAGGGCGTCGGCGATCGGTTTGCCGGTCAGTTGACTGACGGTCATCAGCAGCGCGTCGGTAGCGGCCAGACCCAACGGAACGGCCACCTCCGTGGCGGGCTGATTCCACATCTCCTGAACCACCTTTTTGCTTTTCACCAGCTGCCACGGCTGCAGCAGCAGGGTGTCAATGGCGTCCGGCGCGGTTTTGATCTCCTGCTGGCTGGTGCCGCCGGCGTACATCCGGTAATGGCCGTCGGCGGGGGTGTCGAGCACCTCTGAAGGGTCGGAGAGCAGGCTGCAGGGGACATCCATCTGCGCCATCATCCGCTTCAGCACGCGGAAGTTGCCGAGATAGGTCTCAAATCCGGTCACCAGATTGAGCTTTTGCAGTTTGCCCGGCTGCCCGGCGTAGTCAGCGGTAAAGGTCTTCGCGAACCCTTCGAACATATTGTCCCAGCCGGTGACATGGCTGCCGATAAAGCTGGGGGTATGGGCGTAAGGAATGGCGATACTGTCGTCAACAAATCCCTCTTTTTTGGCGTTGGCGATAAACGCCTGCAGATCGTCGCCGATCACCTCGGCCATGCAGGTGGTGGAGACGGCGATAATCTCGGGTTTATACAGCGCGCTGGCATTCTGCAGGCCCAGATTCATGTTGTTGTTGCCGCCGAATACCGCCGCGTCCTCGGTCATCGAGTCGGAGACGCAAGCCACCGGCTCCTTAAAATGGCGGTTAAAGTAGGTGCGGAAATAGGCGACGCAGCCCTGAGAGCCGTGGACGTAGGGCAGGGTGCCGGCGAACCCCAGCGCGCAGAGCACCGCCCCGAGCGGCTGGCAGGCTTTGGCCGGGTCGACGGTCAAAGCCTCGCGCTGGAAGTTCAGCGCTTCATACTCGGCGGTGGTGGTCCAGGCAAATACCTCCTGGACGCGCTGCGCGTCGTGCGCCTCTTCAAGGCTCTTTTTGTTCTGGAACAGGGTCTGGTATTCATCCTGTTCAAACAGCGGATAACAGCTGTGAATTTTATCGATCGTTTGGCTCATGGTGTTCTCCTCCCGCGCCACAAATCGGTGGACTGACGGGACAGTGAAGGGGCAATCACGCAGACTTCAGCCACGGGGCAGTCAGTTCGTTCCACGCCGGATTGTTCAGGGTCATATCCATATCGCGGGCAAAGATGGCGAAGCCGTCATAGCCGTGATAGGGGCCGGAATAGTCCCAGGAGTGCATCTGGCGGAACGGCACCCCCATTTTCTGGAAGATATATTTCTCTTTGATCCCGGAGCCGATGAGGTCGGGCTTCAGCGCTTTGACGAAGGCCTCCAGCTCATAGCTGCTGGCATCGTCAAACAGCAGAGTGCCCTCTTTCAGGTCCGGCAGGGTGCGGTCGTAATCATCGTTATGGGCAAACTCGTAGCCGGCGGCGATGATCTCCATCCCGAGATCCTCATAGGCGCCGATGACGTGGCGCGGCCGCAGCCCCCCCATGTACAGCAGCACTTTGCGCCTCTCCAGCCGCGGGCGATATTTGGCGATGATGGCCGCCATCTGCCCCTCATATTTGGCGATCACCGCTTCCGCATTGGCGCGAATGGCGTCATCAAATTGATCGGCGATCTTGCGCAGCGATTCGGCGATTTTGGTCGGGCCGAAGAAGTTATATTCCATCCACGGGATCTGATGTTTCTCCTCCATATGGCGGGCGATATAGTTCATCGAACGGTAGCAGTGGACGAGGTTTAGCTTAACGAACGGGGTGTTCTCCATCTCCACCAGGGTGCCGTCGCCGGACCACTGCGCCACTACGCGCAGCCCCATCTCTTCCAGCAGAATGCGCGAGGCCCAGGCGTCGCCGCCGATGTTGTAATCGCCAATGATGGCGACATCATACGGGGTGCTGGCAAACGGCTGCCCTTCGCGGTTGTTCAGCACCCAGTCGCGCACCACGTCGTTGGCGATATGGTGGCCCAGCGACTGCGAGACGCCGCGAAAGCCTTCGCAGCGCACCGGGATCACCGGTTTATCCAGCGCCTTGCTGCTGGCGTTGGCCACGGCGCTGATGTCATCTCCGATCAGGCCCACCGGGCACTCCGACTGAATAGTGATCCCTTTGGTCAGCGGGAACAGTAGCTCCATCTCTTCAATCAGTTTGCTCAGCTTTTTATCGCCGCCGAAGACAATATCGCGCTCCTGAAAATCAGAGGTGAAGTTCAGGGTGCCGAAGCTGTCGACACCGCTGACGCCGGTATAGTAATTGCGCCGTCCGGCGCGCGAATACTGGCCGCAGCCGATGGGGCCGTGCGAGATATGGGCCATGTCTTTAATCGGCCCAAACACCACCCCTTTCGAGCCGGCGTAGGCGCAGCCGCGCACGGTCATCACCCCGGGCTGCGATTTACGGTTCGAGATAATGCACTTGCCGACGCTCTCCATCTGCGGATCGCTGATCATCATGTGCTTTCTGCGCTCTTTGCGCGCGGTTTCGGGAAACACCTCCAGGACTTCCTGGATGAGCGCAAGGTTACGTTCGCCTGTTGCGTTGGTCATGGTGAGGATCCTGTGCTCAGGCCGCGTTTTCTTCAGCGGCGGTTTTACCAATGATGCTGGTGTCTTCTTCTTCCATGATGCCGAACTCCATCAGCAGCGACTCCAGCTCGTCCATGGTGCAGGGGGTCGGCACCACTTTTTTGGTGTTATTGACGATCTTCTGCGCCAGCTGACGATATTCGTTGGCCTGCTGACAGGTCGGGTCGTACTCGATCACCGTCATTCGGCGGATCTCTGCGCGCTGCACAATGTTGTCGCGGGGAACAAAGTGGATCATCTGGGTGCCGAGCTTTTCCGCCAGGGCGATGATCAGCTCGTCTTCGCGGTCGGTTTTGCGCGAGTTACAGATCAGGCCGCCGAGGCGTACCTTGCCGGATTTGGCGTACTTCACGATCCCCTTGGAGATATTGTTGGCGGCATACATCGCCATCATCTCCCCGGAGCAGACGATGTAGATCTCCTGGGCTTTGTTTTCGCGGATCGGCATGGCGAAGCCGCCGCAGACCACGTCGCCGAGGACGTCATAGAAGACGAAATCCAGATCTTCTTCATAGGCGCCTTCTTCTTCGAGGAAGTTGATGGCGGTGATCACCCCGCGTCCGGCGCAGCCAACGCCTGGCTCCGGGCCGCCGGATTCGGCGCAACGTACATCGCCATAGCCGATTTGCAGTACGTCTTCGAGCTCCAGATCCTCGACCGAGCCCACTTCCGCCGCCATCTCCATAATGGTGTTCTGGGCTTTCGCGTGGAGGATCAGACGGGTGGAGTCCGCCTTCGGATCGCAGCCGACGATCATCACTTTCTTACCCATCTCGGCGAGGGCCGCAACGAGATTCTGGGTGGTGGTGGATTTACCGATACCGCCTTTACCGTAGATAGCGCATTGACGCATGGTCATGGTGACTTCTCCTGTTGTTGAGTGTTTGCCAGCAGAGAAGTGCAGGGAACATACCAGCTGTGATTTTTTATTCAGTCTTTTGATAAATAAGTGTTTTCTGTAAACCGGCCGCGCCGGGGGCCTGCGCAAACGGCACAATAACGCCACCAAATGTGCGAAACAGAACAATTTCCCGCCACCGGCCCGGCGCGGCGATTTGTCGCCTGTTCAACAGCTTGTCGCGCCCTGTGTCTTATTCCCCGCAATTCCGCCGGACGGACCTGCGCCTTTCTTCCCTTAACCTGTTGAATTAATAAGCGACAGGCGGCAATCCGCGAGCTGGCACAGGCTGTGCTTGAAGAGGAAACAGGGTTTGCCGCGGGCTGTCGCGGTAAAGAGAACGCTCACCTTCGAGGATTGAACGATGTCCGGAAACATGAAAACAATGGATGGCAACGCGGCGGCGGCCTGGATCTCCTACGCCTTTACCGACGTGGCGGCCATCTATCCCATTACCCCCTCCACCCCGATGGCGGAGAATGTCGATGAATGGGCCGCTAAGGGGAAAAAGAACCTCTTTGGTCGGCCGGTGCGCCTGATGGAGATGCAGTCTGAAGCCGGCGCCGCCGGGGCGGTGCACGGCGCGCTGCAGGCGGGGGCGCTCACCACCACCTACACCGCGTCGCAGGGGCTGCTGCTGATGATCCCCAATTTGTACAAAATTGCCGGGGAGCTGCTGCCGGGCGTCTTTCACGTTAGCGCCCGGGCGCTGGCGACCAATTCGCTGAATATTTTTGGCGACCATCAGGATGTGATGGCGGTGCGCCAGACCGGCTGCGCCATGCTGGTGGAGAATAACGTTCAGCAGGTGATGGACCTGTCGGCGGTGGCGCATCTGGCGGCGATCGCCGGGCGGATACCCTTTATCAACTTCTTCGACGGCTTTCGCACTTCGCACGAAATACAGAAGATCGAGGTGCTGGAGTATGAGCAACTGGCGGCGCTGCTGGACCGCCCGGCGCTGGAGCGCTTTCGTCGTCAGGCGCTGCATCCGGATCACCCGGTGATCCGCGGCACCGCGCAAAACCCGGATATCTACTTCCAGGAGCGGGAGGCCGGTAACCGCTTCTACCTCGCGCTGCCCGATCTGGTGGAAAGCTATATGGCGAAGATCACCGCGCTCACCGGGCGGGAATATCACCTGTTTAATTACCACGGCGCGCCGGACGCCGAGCGGGTGATTATCGCCATGGGCTCAGTGTGCGACACCGTCCAGGAGGTGGTGGATGCGCTGAATGCGGCGGGGGAGAAGGTGGGGCTGCTCAGCGTTCATCTCTATCGGCCGTTCTCGCTGGCGCACTTCTTCGCGCAATTGCCCGCCAGCGTGCAGCGCATTGCCGTCCTTGACCGCACCAAAGAGCCGGGGGCGCAGGCGGAACCGCTGTGCCTCGACGTCAAAAACGCTTTCTATCAACGCGAAGATGCGCCGCTGATTGTCGGCGGCCGCTACGCCCTCGGCGGTAAGGATGTGCTGCCCAACGATATCGCCGCGGTGTTTGACAATCTTCGGCAGCCGCTGCCGAAGGACGGGTTTACCCTGGGCATTGTCGATGACGTCACCTTTACCTCGCTGCCCGCCCGGCAGGTGCCGCTGGCGGTCTCCCACGCCGGGATCACCGCCTGCAAATTCTGGGGCATGGGCTCGGATGGCACCGTCGGGGCGAACAAAAGCGCCATCAAGATCATCGGCGATAACACGCCGCTCTATGCTCAGGCCTACTTTTCCTACGACTCGAAAAAGTCCGGGGGGATCACTGTCTCGCACCTGCGCTTTGGCGACCGGCCAATCACCTCGCCCTACCTGATCCACCGGGCCGATTTTATCGCCTGCTCTCAGCAATCCTATGTCGACCGCTACGACCTGCTGGAGGGGCTGAAGCCGGGAGGCACCTTTTTGCTCAACTGCAGCTGGTCCGAGGCGGAGCTGGAGCAGCACCTGCCGGTCAGCGTCCGGCGCTATCTGGCGCAGGAAAAGATCGACTTTTATACCCTCAACGCCGTGGACATCGCCCGCGAGCTGGGCCTCGGCGGGCGCTTTAACATGCTGATGCAGGCGGCGTTCTTTAAGCTGACGGCGATTATCGATCCGCAAACCGCGGCGGACTATCTCAAACAGGCGGTGGAGAAAAGCTATGGCAGCAAAGGGGCGAGCGTCATTGAGATGAACCAGCGGGCGATCGAGCTGGGGATGGCGGCGCTGCGTCGGGTGACGGTTCCCGCCCACTGGGCGACCCTCGAGGCGCCGGCGCCGCAGGCGACAACCCTGATGCCGGACTTCATCCGCGATATTCTGCAGCCCATGAACCGCCAGCGTGGCGACCTGCTGCCGGTGAGCGCCTTCGCCGGGATGGAAGACGGCACCTTTCCCTCCGGCACCGCCGCCTGGGAGAAGCGCGGCATTGCCCTGGAGGTGCCGGTCTGGCAGCCCGACGGCTGCACCCAGTGTAACCAGTGCGCCTTCGTCTGCCCACATGCGGCGATCCGCCCGGCGTTGCTGAACGCTGAAGAACAGGATACGGCGCCCGCCGGGCTGCTGAGCAAACCGGCCCAGGGGGCCAAAGACTACCACTATCATCTGGCTATCTCGCCGCTGGACTGCTCCGGCTGCGGCAACTGCGTGGAGAGCTGCCCGTCGCGCGGCAAGGCGCTGCAGATGGCCTCCCTCGACAGCCAGCGCGCGATGGCCCCGGTCTGGGACTACGCGCTGGGGCTGGCGCCAAAAGATAACCCGTTTCGCAAAACGACGGTCAAAGGCAGCCAGTTCGAAACGCCGCTGCTGGAGTTTTCCGGCGCCTGCGCGGGCTGTGGCGAAACGCCCTATGCCCGGCTGATCACCCAGCTGTTTGGCGACCGGATGCTGATCGCCAACGCCACCGGCTGCTCTTCGATCTGGGGCGCCAGCGCGCCTTCGATGCCCTATACCACCAACCACCGCGGCCACGGGCCGGCCTGGGCAAACTCGCTGTTTGAGGACAACGCCGAGTTCGGGCTGGGCATGATGCTCGGCGGCCAGGCGATCCGCCAACAGATCGCCGGGGAGATGACTCGCGCCCTGGCGCTGCCGGTCAGCGACGCGCTTCACGCCGCGATGCGGCAATGGCTGGCGCAGCAGGACGAGGGGGAGGGGACCCGCGAACGTGCAGACCGCCTCAGTGCGTTGCTGGCGGCGGAAAAAGAGGGGGTTCCGCTGCTGGAGCAGCTCTGGCAGAACCGTGACTATTTCGTCCGGCGTTCGCAGTGGATTTTCGGCGGCGACGGCTGGGCCTACGATATTGGCTTCGGCGGTCTCGATCATGTGCTGGCCAGCGGGGAAGACGTCAATATTCTGGTGTTCGATACCGAGGTCTACTCCAACACCGGCGGCCAGTCGTCCAAATCGACCCCGGTGGCGGCGATCGCCAAGTTTGCCGCCCAGGGGAAACGCACGCGGAAAAAAGATCTCGGCATGATGGCGATGAGCTACGGCAATGTTTACGTTGCGCAGATCGCCATGGGCGCCGATAAAGATCAGACCCTGCGGGCCATCGCCGAGGCTGAAGCCTGGCCGGGACCGTCGCTGGTGATCGCCTACGCCGCCTGTATCAACCACGGCCTGAAAGCCGGGATGCGCTGCAGTCAGCGCGAGGCGAAGCGGGCGGTGGAGGCGGGATACTGGCACCTGTGGCGCTACCATCCACAGCGCGAAGCCGAGGGCAAAACGCCGTTTATACTGGACTCCGAAGAGCCGGAAGAGAGCTTCCGCGACTTTCTGCTTGGCGAGGTGCGCTATGCCGCGCTGCACAAAACCACCCCGGATCTGGCGGACGCGCTGTTCCGGCAAACGGAGGAGGATGCCCGGGCCCGTTTCAGGCAGTACCAGCGGCTGGCGGGGGAGTAGCAGGCAGCAGGTTAGCGATTCACGACTGCTGCATCACGTTCAGCAGCGTATCCAGCAGGCCGGGAAAACGGGCGTCCAGATCTTCCCGGCGCAGCGAAATCATATTCTCCCGTCCCTGAGGCCGCTGCCAGATCACACCGCTGTCGCGCAGGACGCGCCAGTGGTGGGTCATGGTGGACTTGGCCACCTCTTCCTGACGCAGAGCGTTACAGCTCTGCTCGCTGCCGTCGGCCAGCGTGCGGATGATCTCCAGTCGCAGCGGGTTGCCGAGCGCGGAAAGGACATTTTCCAGGCGAATTTGTTCTCGTTCAGGGTGATTGGCGATCATAATAATCCTGTGTCGGCGGTGGCGCGGCGCATGGCGGTCGCAGCCCGTATCGGCGGCTGGCGGCTACTATACCCAAACTCCTGTTCGCATGCCACGCGCGCCGCCGCAACCTGACCAATCATAATAATAGTAAAAATAGTTCGAATATACTCGTACAATTGTACTATCATAAGCGGCAGTGAAATGAACTGCGGATCATTCCGACCGCAGACTGACAGTCAAAACGACTAAGGACGCATCATGCCCCGACCCATCCCCCTCGAACGTTATCGCAACATCGGTATCTCCGCGCATATCGATGCCGGTAAAACCACCACCACCGAGCGCATCCTGTTTTACACCGGGATGAGCCATAAGCTGGGTGAAGTACACGATGGCGCGGCAACCACCGACTGGATGGCCCAGGAGCAAGAGCGCGGGATCACCATTACCTCGGCGGCGGTGAGCTGCTTCTGGCCGGGTATGGACCGCAGCTTCGAGCCGCACCGGATCAATATCATCGACACCCCGGGGCACGTGGATTTCACCATTGAGGTGGAACGTTCCATGCGCGTGCTCGACGGCGCGGTGATGGTGTATGACTCCGTCGGCGGGGTGCAGCCCCAGTCGGAGACCGTCTGGCGCCAGGCGAATAAATACCATGTCCCGCGGCTGGCCTTCGTCAACAAGATGGACCGCCCCGGCGCGGACTTCTTCCGCGTGGTGCAGATGATGATCGACCGCCTGAAGGCCAACCCGGTGCCGATTGTCATCCCCATTGGCGCCGAAGAGCATTTCACCGGCGTCGTCGACCTGGTGAAAATGCGCGCCATCCTGTGGGATGACGCCACCCAGGGCATGACCTTCAGCTACGGGCCGGTCCCTGACGATCTGCTGGCGACTGCCCGCGAGTGGCGGGAGAAAATGGTCTCGGCGGCGGCGGAGGCCAGCGACGCGCTGATGGATAAATACCTCGAAACCGGCGAGCTGGACGAGGCGGAGATCGTCGCCGGTCTGCGCCAGCGCACGGTGAAGGGTGAAATCCAGGCGGTGCTCTGCGGTAGCGCCTTTAAAAACAAAGGCGTGCAGCGCATGCTCGACGCGGTGGTGGAGCTGATGCCGTCGCCGCTGGATATTCCGGCGATACAGGGCGTGGATGAGAAAGGCCAGCCGGCGGAGCGCCATCCGAGCGACGATGAGCCGCTGTCGGCGCTGGCGTTCAAACTGATGACCGACCCCTACGTCGGCCAGTTGACCTTTATCCGCGTCTACTCCGGGACGCTGAAGAAAGGCGATGCGGTGTGGAATCCGGTGAAGGGCAAGAAAGAGCGCATCGGGCGTATCGTCCTGATGCAGGCCAACGATCGCCACGAAGTGGACGAACTGCACGCCGGGGATATCGCGGCCTGCGTCGGCCTGAAGGATGTCACCACCGGCGACACGCTGTGCGACCCGGATGCGGTGATTACCCTTGAGCGGATGGAGTTTCCGGAGCCGGTGATTTCGCTGGCGATTGAGCCGAAGACCAAAGCGGACCAGGAGAAAATGGGCATCGCGCTGCAGCGGCTGGCGGCGGAAGATCCGTCGTTCCGTCTGCATACCGATGAAGAGTCCGGCCAGACGATTATCTCCGGCATGGGCGAGCTGCATCTGGAGATCATTGTCGACCGGATGAAGCGCGAGTTTAACGTCGAGGCCAACATTGGTCGTCCGCAGGTCACCTACCGCGAAACCCTGCGCAAGAAAGTGACGGACGTGGAGGGCAAATTTGTGCGCCAGTCCGGCGGTAAAGGACAGTACGGGCACGTCGTGCTGACCCTTGAGCCGCTGGAGCCGGGCAGCGGTTTCGTCTTCGAGGACGCCACCAAAGGCGGGGTAGTGCCGCGCGAGTACATCCCTTCCGTGGAGAAAGGGCTGCGCGAAGCGATGGGCACGGGCGTGCTGGCGGGCTATCCGGTGGTTGACGTGAAAGCGACCCTGACCTTCGGATCGTACCACGATGTGGACTCCTCGGAGATGGCGTTCCGCATGGCGGCGATCTTCGGCTTCCGGGAAGGGGCGCGCAAAGCGGACCCGGTGATCCTTGAGCCGGTGATGCACGTGGAGGTGGAAACGCCGGAAGAGTACGCCGGGAATATCATGGGCGATCTCTCTTCCCGTCGCGGGATGGTGCAGGGGATGGAAGAGCGCTTCGGCAGCCAGATCATCCGCGCCGATGTGCCGCTGGCGGAGATGTTTGGTTATTCCACCACGCTGCGCTCGATGTCTCAGGGACGAGCAACCTATAGCATGGAGTTCCACCACTACGCGGAAGCGCCGCGCAACGTAGCGGATGAAATCATCGCCAGCCGCGCGAAAAGTTAAGCAACGTTCCCGGGTGCGACGCGAGGCGTCTTACCCGGGCTACGAGTCCAGCCATCGTTTGTAGCCCGGGTAAGGCGTTAGCCGCAACCCGGGAATTTCAGCCAATCAGACGATATCCTGTGCGTACTGCCACAGCGCCTTCAGCTGCGCCAGCTTCTCTTTATCATCCGCATACAGCTGATACAGTTTGTAGCCCGGGTAAGGCGGTAGCCGCAACCCGGGAATTTCAGCCAATCAGACAATATCCTGCGCGTACTGCCACAGCGCCTTCAGCTGCGCCAGCTTCTCTTTATCCTCCGCATACTGCTGATACAGCATCTGCAGTTCATCGGCATAGGCCTGCAAAAACTCAGGCGTAAATACCTGACGACGGTGCTCTAACCAGCGCTGCTGCTCGGCTTCATCGAGCGTGCCGGGAAAGTTGCGCGCCCGGTAGTTAAACAGCAGGCGTTCGATGCGCTTGTCGGCGAAGGTGATATCCAGCGCCGGCAGATTGCGCGGTTCCGTTTCCAGCACGATTTTCATCGCCGCGCGGTCGGCATCGCTAAAGAACCCATTGTAAAGCTGGGCGTCGACGTTTTCGGACGGCACGAACGGCTCGGCTTCGGCATACACCGCCACCACTTTCTCCCGCACCTGCGGATTCGCCCGCAGCAGTTGGGCATTCTCCAGACAGCGCTGAATGGAGAGCCCCAGCCGGTCGGCATCCTGCGGGCGCAGGGTATTGGCCTGAGCCAGCACCGGACATTTATTGAGATGCACCAGCTTGATCGGCGCCGCCGGCAGATCGCCAAGCTCGGCGCGCGGGGTGTAAAGCCGCTCGCGCAGGGCGTCCGCATCCAGCTCCAGCAGCGGCGCCATATCCCCCGCCAGATCGACCATAATCACCGCATTGCGGTTTTCCGGATGCCAGGCCAGGGGCGCCACCAGGCTGGTGTTGCCGCGCGCGGCGCCGAACATGCCGGAGACATGCACCAGCGGCTTCATCTGCGGTACGTCGATGAGCGTCGCCAGCTTGCGCTTATTGCGGTGGCTGTAGAGATAGTCAAACAGCCGCGGTTGCCGGGTTTTCACCAGCTTCGCCATGGCGATGGTGGCGTACACGTCGGCCATCGCGTCATGGGCGTTCTGGTGTTCAATACCGTTGGCGACGGTCAAATGTTCAAGGCGGAAGCTCGGCAGACCCTCGTCATTTTCCGGCCAGGCGATCCCTTCCGGACGCAGGGCATAGCAGGCGCGCATCACGTCGAGCAGATCCCAGCGCGAGTTATCGTGCTGCCAGCTCCAGGCATAAGGGTCATAGAAGTTGCGATAGAAGATATTCCGCGTCACTTCGTCATCAAAGCGCACGTTGTTATAGCCGACGATGCAGGTTTGCGGCACCGTGAACAGATCGTGGATGCGGCGGGCAAACGCGGCCTCGTTATCCCCTTTGGCCAGCGCTTCCTGCGGGGTGATCCCGGTGATCATTACCGCCTGCGGCTGCGGCAGGTAATCGTCAGCGGGCTTGCAGTAAAACACCTCGGGCTCGCCCAGCACGTTTAACTCCGCGTCGGTGCGGATGGCGGCGAACTGCGCCGGCCGGTCAAGGGAAGGGCTGGTGCCGAAGGTTTCATAATCGTGGAATAAAAATCCGGGCTGGTTGACGCTGTCTTGCATAGTCTGTTCATTATCCGTGGTGGCGTGCGACCGGTATGGTAAACGATTTGCCCGGTCATCAGAAGGGTAACGGCAAGCAACATCCTCCGCCGTGTCATATTTTCTTGCAATTAAACCCTGATATGAAACGCGAAGTTCCGTAAAAAGGACGGCGGATCTGTAAATCTAGAGGATATGCCGTTGAAAGGCCGTTTGTTTATTGCTGTATCTTTGCTCGCTTCGAGCGTTTCCTGCGCATTTGCCGTCGACTTACCTGCTACGGTCGCGCCGCCTTCCATTCAGGCTGGCTCCTGGGTGCTGATGGATTACACCACCGGTCAGGTACTGACCGCGGGTAACGAACATCAGCAGCGCAATCCTGCCAGCCTGACCAAATTAATGACCGGCTACGTGGTCGATCGCGCCATCGACAGCCATCGTATCACCTTTGACGATATCGTCACCGTGGGGAAAGACGCCTGGGCGAAGGGCAACCCGGTGTTCGACGGGTCATCCCTGATGTTCTTAAAGCCAGGGGATCGCGTCAGCGTCCGCGACCTCAGCCGTGGGCTGATTGTCGACTCCGGCAACGACGCCTGCGTCGCGCTGGCCGACTATGTCGCCGGCGGTCAGCCGCAGTTTGTCGCCCTGATGAATCAGTATGTCGAAAAACTGCATCTGCAGGATACCCATTTCGAAACCGTCCACGGCCTCGATGCCCCGGGCCAGCATAGTTCGGCCTATGACCTGGCGGTGCTGTCGCGGGCGATTATCCATGGCGAGCCTGACGTCTACCACATGTACAGCCAGAAAAGCCTGACGTGGAACGGCATTACCCAGCAAAACCGTAACGGTCTGCTGTGGGATAAAACCCTGAACGTCGATGGCCTGAAAACCGGCCACACGTCGGGCGCCGGGTTTAACCTGATCGCCTCGGCGGTGGATGGCCAGCGTCGGTTGATCGCCGTGGTGATGGGTGCCGACAGCCCGAAAGGCCGCGAGCAGCAGGCCGCGAAACTGCTGCACTGGGGGCAGCAAAACTTCGACACCGTGCAGGTGCTGCAGAAGGGGCAGAAGGTCGGCAGCGAGCGCATCTGGTACGGCGATAAAGAGCAGATTAAGCTCGGCACCGATCAGGATTTCTGGTTAGCGCTGCCGAAGGCGGAAGTGTCGCGGATTAAGGCGAAATACGTGCTGGATAAAAAGGATCTGGAGGCGCCGATCGCCGCCAACCAGCGGGTCGGCGAGATTTCGCTGTATGACGGCGACAAGGTCGTGGGCCACTATCCGCTGGTCACCCTCGAAAGCATTAATAAAGGCGGGGTGTTCTCGCGAATGAGCGATTACCTGCACCACGAGCTGTAACCACGCCAACCGCCTCTTTGCAGGCGGTTTTTTTTCGCCTGCCGCCCGGCAGACGCGGTGACAACATCGCCGTTTTTTTCATCAGCCGCAATGGCGACTCTGTGAATTCGCGCACATACTGAGGGGGGATCTCCTGTTAAATTAACTGTATATTCATACAGTCATTTATCTCCAAAGGAGGCAAGATGAACTACAGCGTCACCCCCCTCGGCAAGAAAACCATTGCCGGTTTCCATCTGGTCGGGCCCTGGGATCAAACCGTCAGGCAGGGGTTTGAGCAACTGATGATGTGGGTTGAGGGCCGGCAGGTGCCCGCCCGCGAGTGGCTTGCCGTCTACTACGATAACCCGGAGGACGTGCCGGCGGAAAAACTGCGCTGCGCCACCGTGGTCGCCGTTGACGAGGATTACGTCATTCCCGCTAACAGCGAAGGGGTGATCATAACGGCGATTGCCGGCGGGGATTACGCCTGCGCCCGCGCGCGGGTGGTGGATCACGACTTCGCCACCCCGTGGAGGCAGTTTTTCGACAGCCTGCTGCAGAGCACGGCGTATCGCATCGCCCCCCAGCCCTGCTTTGAGGTCTATCTTAACGACGGCAACCACGACGGCTACTGGGATATCGACATGTATGTTCCCGTCGCCCGCGTCGCGTCGTAGCGATTTACCCCTGTTCCGGACAAGGATTTTTACATTCCCGGCACGCTCCGGGCGAAAAAGCAGTTACAATTGGCCTTTTCGTTTTGCCGGAGAGGGTTGTGCGCGCTGATAAATCACTCAAGCCATTTGAGATCCGTTTGTATCGCCATTATCGGGTGGTGCATGGTGTGCGGATTGCGCTGGCCTTTGTGCTCACCTTTTTGCTGGTGCGGCTGCTGAACGTGCCTGAGGGGACATGGCCTCTCATCACCCTGGTGGTGGTGATGGGGCCGATCTCCTTCTGGGGCAACGTCGTGCCGCGGGCGTTTCAGCGCATCGGCGGCACGATCCTCGGCTCGGCGCTGGGGCTGGTGGCGCTCAAGCTTGAGCTTATCTCCCTGCCGCTGATGGTCCTCTGGTGCGCGGCGGCGATGTTCCTCTGCGGCTGGCTGGCGCTGGGCAAGAAACCCTATCAGGCGCTGCTGATCGGCATCACCCTGTCGGTGGTGGTCGGGGCGCCGCCGGGCGATATGCATACCGCCCTGTGGCGAAGCGGCGACGTGATCTTCGGCTCGCTGCTGGCGATGCTGTTTACCGGTATCTGGCCGCAGCGGGCGTTTATCCACTGGCGCATCCAGATGGCCAGCTATGTCACTAACTTCAACCGCCTCTACCAGGCCGGCTTCTCGCCAAATCTGGTGGATCGGCCGCGGCTGGAAAAGCATCTCCAACAGGCGCTCAACGACGTCGTCAAAATGCGCGGGCTAATCACCCCCGCCAGCAAAGAGACACACATCCAGAAGGCGATCTTCGAGGCTATCCAGACCGTCAGCCGCAACCTCGTGTGCATGCTGGAGCTGCAGATCAACGCCTGGTGGGCAACCCGTCCGGGCCACTTCGTCATGCTCAATGCGCACACCCTGCGGGAGACGCAGCAGATGACCCAGCAGACGCTGTTGGCCATCGCCCACGCCTTGTATGAAGGGAACCCTCAGCCTGTGCGCGCCAACAATGAAAAGCTGAATGAGATCGTCCTCGAACTGCGCCAGCTGATGAAAGAGCAGGGTGACGATAGCCTGGCGGAAACCCCGATCCATGGCTATGTTTGGCTCTCTATTGAACTGGCGCGCCAGCTGGAGCTGCTGTCGCATCTGATCTGCCGCGCGTTGCGCAAATAAGCACCAGATGCACCGGGTAACTGCACGGGTTGTTTCGATTCAGCAGCGTTTAGGGTTATGATAAACGCAAAGGAAAAAACATTGTCATCAGCGACTGCTAGCAGTTATGTTAGCCCTATAACGCAGTCGCTTTACGAATCCGAATCTCAATTATTAGGGGTGTAAAAATGGAAACAACTAAGCCTTCTTTCCAGGACGTACTGGAGTTTGTTCGTCTGTACCGTCGTAAGAACAAACTGCAGCGTGAAATTCAGGACGTTGAGAAAAAGATCCGTGATAACCAGAAGCGCGTTCTGCTGCTGGACAACCTCAGCGACTACATCAAACCGGGCATGAGCGTGGAAGCCATCCAGGGCATCATCGCCAGCATGAAGAGCGATTACGAAGACCGCGTTGATGACTACATCATCAAGAATGCCGAGCTGTCCAAAGAGCGCCGCGACATCTCTAAAAAACTGAAAGTGATGGGTGAAGCCAAAGTCGAAGGCTAATCCCAGCTGTCCGGCGGCGGTCAGCGTCGCCGGGCTGTTCTGCACTACCACCTCCCGTCTCTTTTTCTGCGAAAACTTTGTCCCGGCAACTGCCTCTCTCCACCGACTCTTTGCTATACTGCCCCGCGAAAACGTATTGATATCGGAAAGGTTTCTCTCATCCTGGCCGGGCATCTGACGCAGCGGCGTCAGGGCGATATCTCAACACCTCTCACCTCTCCGACGATCGATTCGCCAGAAGACAAACTCAGGTGCTGACCGGGCGCGACAGAATCTCTTCCGCTGCTTTCGCCGACAGGAGTCAACCCCACGTGATTAAGTCATTCTTTGCCGCACTCTCGTTTATCAGCCGTCTGCCGGTCCCGGCGCGGTTATCTCAGGGCCTGGAGATCGAACAGTACCAGCGCAGTATCGTCACCTTCCCGCTGGTCGGTTTACTGCTCGGCGCCATCGCCGGCGCGGTGGTGTACCTCCTGCAGCCGTGGTGCGGCGTCCCGCTGGCGGCGCTGTTCGGCGCGCTGGCGCTGGCGCTGCTCACCGGCGGATTTCACCTTGACGGGCTAGCCGATACCTGCGACGGCATCTTCTCCGCCCGCACCCGCGATCGAATGCTGGAGATCATGCGCGACAGCCGGCTGGGTACCCACGGCGGGCTGGCGCTGATTTTTGTGCTGGTGGCGAAGGTGCTGGTGGTCGGCGAACTGCTGCTGCGCGATGTCAACCCCATCGCGGCGCTGGCGGCGGCCTGCGCCGTCGGTCGCGGAATGGCGGTGCTGCTGATGTATCGCCATCGCTATGCGCGGGAAAAAGGGCTGGGCAATCTGTTTATTGGCAAAATTAGCCTGCAGCAGACGCTGGTGACGATGGCGCTGGCGATCGCGCTGGCCACCGCCCTGCTGGGGCTGCATGGGCTGTGCGCCGCGCTGATCGCCCTGGTGCTGATCTGGGGTCTGGGGTGGGCGCTGAAGCGAACCCTCGGCGGGCAGACCGGGGATACCCTCGGAGCGGCGATCGAGCTGGGTGAATTACTCTTTTTACTGGCGCTACTGTAAGGCCTGGCATCAACGGTGAGGAACAGAATGGAAACACTTTCGGCGTTACTGGCTGTCATTCCGCAGCCCGATGTGACGGGCATGGCGCGCGCGCAGCAGCATATTGATGGCCTGTTAAAGCCGCCCGGCAGCCTTGGCCGTCTGGAGAGCCTGGCGGTACAGCTGGCCGGTCTGCCGGGGCTGCAGGGGCAGCTGGCGCTGACTGAAAAAGCCATCGTGGTCATGTGCGCCGACCACGGCGTCTGGCATGAAGGCGTGACCCCTTCCCCGCAGGCGGTGACGGCCATTCATGCCGGCAATATGGTGCGGGGCAATACCGGCGTCTGCGTGCTGGCGGCGCAGGCTGGCGTGAGAGTGGAGGTGGTGGATGTCGGCATCGACGCCGAGCCGCTGCCGGGCCTGATCAACCTCAAGGTGGCCCGCGGTAGCGGGAATATCGCCCGGACGGCGGCGATGAGCCGTCAGCAGGCGGAGACGGTGCTGCTGGCCAGCATGCGTTTCGCCCGCCAGCTCGCCGCCGACGGGGTGAACGTCTTTGGCGTGGGGGAGCTGGGGATGGCCAATACCACCCCGGCCGCTGCGACGATCAGCGTCCTGACCGGCAGCGACCCCGACGCGGTGGTGGGCTGCGGGGCCAATCTGCCGCTGGCGCAGCGGGGCCATAAGGTGGCGGTGGTGCGCCAGGCGATCGCTCATAACCAGCCGAACCCGGCGGACGGGCTGGACGTGCTGGCGAAGGTGGGCGGTTTTGATCTGGTGGGTATGACCGGGGTGATCCTCGGGGCGGCCTCCTGCGGCCTGCCGGTGGTGCTGGATGGCTTCCTCTCCTACGCTTCGGCTCTGGCGGCCTGCCGCATGGCCCCGGCGGCGCACCCGTATCTTATCCCTTCGCACCTGTCGGCGGAGAAAGGGGCGCGGATCGCCCTCGACGCGCTGGGTCTGCGCCCGTATCTCGATATGGACATGCGCCTGGGGGAGGGCAGCGGCGCCGCGCTGGCCATGCACCTGCTGGATGCCGCCAGCGCGATGTACCACCAGATGGGGACCCTGGCGCAGAGCAACATTGTGCTGCCCGATAGCGCGCCAGCGTCCTGATGATAAAGCGCATCGTCTCGAGGATGGGGGACGGTGCGCCGGGTTTACAGCGCCTGCTGCCAGACCGCCTGCGGCAGCAGGTAAACCTGCGCCGGGGCGCGCATACCGTCGCTGACAATATGGCCGATACCGCTGGCCATCACCGCCAGGGTGACGTCAAAGGCGTTAAGGCTGTCGCCGAAGCCGGCGGTCAGGTTGAGCATCGAGCCATTGGCCATCAGGTAGACGGTTTTGTCAGCCATGCGGTAGGCGTTGATATACGGCATCACCTCTTCCTGAGGGTACTGGCGCAGGTACTCGCCGTCGATCTCTTCCGCCACGTGGCCGACGTTAAGGATAAACACGCCCGCTTTCGCCCGGTCCAGCGCCTGGCGATTAACCACGTTTTTACCGCCTGTCGCGGTGGCTACCACGTCCGCCGAGGCGATAGCCTCCTGGAGATCGACCACGTGCCAGCCGTCATAGGCCGCCTGCAGCCGACGGGCAGGATCGATCTCCGCCACCATCACCTGGCCGCCAAAGGCTTTTGCCGCCGCCGCGACGCCCTGGCCAACCAGGCCGTAGCCGATCACCAGCACTTTTTTCTCATGCAGGGTGAGATGAGTGGTCTGGAAGAAGGTGTGCCAGGCGGTGAGTCCGACCATATGGCGGTTATGCAGCCCCTCTTTGACCGGCAGATCGTCCCAGTTAAAGATCGGATAGCCGGGCTGAATATCCCCCAGTCGATTGACGCCGGAGCCGGTGGCTTCCAGACCCGCCACGATGTTGCCGAACTCGCCGCGCTGGTGAAGGAGGGTGGTGATATCGGCCCCCATTTCGCACAGGTGAGTGGGCTGCCAGGCGATCGCTTTTTCCCATGACTGTTGCCAGTCGGCATCGCTCATATTGCGCCAGGCGCAGGCCTCGGCGCCGCGCTCCACCAGCCAGGCCACCACGTCGTCCTGCACGGTGGTGGGGTTACAGGTGGTTAAAAAGACCTGAGCGCCCTTGTCGAGGATCCCCTGCACCAGCGGGATCATTTTCATGTCGAGGTGCATACAGCAGGCAAGGCGGACGCCGCTGAGGTCGGGCAGGGCGGCGACCTGACGCAGGGTACGCGGCATATTCTGGCTGGCCCATGCCACTTCTTTCGCTAAAGAGATTTTATTATTCACTGGGTTATGACCTTCAGTTCGCAAAAGGGGTATCCCCCTGACAGAAAAGGGATTCTATCAGCCCGGGCGAGAATTCACAGCCCTGCGCCGCCCGGAAATCGCCGCCCGCGCGATCCCCTGCTAAATACAGGGTTGTTAATGTAAGGTTAAAAAAAGAAAATAAAATATAAGTAACTCCTATGATCTGAGCGATAAAGCGATGTTGAGTGTTATTCCCGCAGGCCTGTTTTCACGGCTGCGGATTTTCCTTGGGCGGCTGAAGCCGCACGCGCTGCCGGTGGCTCGTCGGCATATTGTGCTGGGCTCCATCGGCGCCGGTACCGGGCTGGCGGTGACCAGCATGTTCAGCCACTGGCTGCTCGGCGAAGTCAACCTGTGGTTTATTGCCCCCATGGGCGCATCGGCGGTACTCCTGTTTGGCGTGCCGAGCAGTCCGCTGGCGCAACCGTGGTCGATTGTCGGCGGCAATGTGCTGTCGGCGCTGATCGGCGTCACGGTGGGTATGCTGGTGCCCGACCCGGCGCTGGCCTGCGGGCTGGCGGCGGCGCTGGCCATCGCCGGGATGTATTTTCTGCGCTGCCTGCATCCTCCCGGCGGCGCGGTGGCCCTGACGGCGATCCTCGGCGGCGCCGGGGTGCACAGCGAAGGCTATCACTTTGTGCTGACGCCGGTGCTGCTCAACTCGCTGATGCTGGCGCTGCTGGCCATCGTGTTTAACAATCTGGTTGGCCGCCGCTACCCCCATCCGCTGGCGGCGGAGGAGGTCAAATCCCGTGCGGTGCCGCTGGGCATTTCGGTTACCCGGGAAGATATTCACGCCGCCCTGCTGGAAGGCCAGTTCCTCGACATTGACGAAGACGATGTCCAGGAACTGCTGGAAAATATCGAACAGCAGGCGCGCCAGCGCATCGCGGCGGCAGGCCGCCGCTGACAGCGCCCTCCCGGCGGCGGGTTAGAGATCGCCGGTAAGATACTGCGCGACCCCGCGGCCAAAACTCCAGTCGCCTTTCTGGTTGCTGATAATCGACACCAGCACATCATCCCCGCTCAGGCCGCAGTGCTCCGCCAGCTCCTCCTGCAGAATGGCGAAGAAACGCTGCTTCTGCGCGTCGCTGCGCGGGCTGGTATAGACCCGCACCACCACCTGATCCCGCGTGCGGGTCAGTCCGAGGCCGGTGTCTTCAATCACCATATGGTGGGCTTTGTTTTCGTGAACAATCTGGTAGCGGTCGCGTTCCGGTACCTCGAAGGCGCGCAGCACGGCGCGATGAGCGGCATCCAGCAGGGTTCTGATCTCCTGTTCCGTACGGCCTTCAATCAGGTCAAATGTCAGTAATGGCATGCAGGTGGTCCTTATCGTTAGGGAATAATCGCTGTCTGATATGGATGCTAGCCGATGCCGTCGCGGGCAAAAACCGCTATAGTTGAATACATTGTTTTTACTGGTGAACAATCAATATGAGCGAGAGTCGTCCGGAGAGTTACTGGGCCCATCTCTACTGGCTGACGGTGCTGGAAGAGCAGAAAAGCTATACCCGGGCCGCGGAAAAGCTGGGGATCAGCAAGTCGGCCATCAGCCAGAAAATCAGCGAGCTGGAGCGGGTGACCGGTAAAACGCTGGTCCATCGCACCACTCGCAGCGTCAGCCTCAGCGACGACGGGCTACGGCTGGTGGCGGAGCTCAGTGAGCCGTTTGGCCAGCTGCGGGATATTTTCACCGGCGCCTGCGATGAGGGCGGACCGCTGCGGGGGACGTTGCGCCTGACCGCGCCGGTGGCCTTTTCCCGTCAGCAGCTGGTGCCGGCGATCGCGCCCTTTTTGCATCAGCATCCCCAGCTGCATCTGCAGCTGGAGGTGACCGACCGGCTGGTCTCTCTCGGCAGCGAAGGGTTCGACCTCGCCATCCGCCACTGTCGGCGCGAGGCGCTCCCGGACACCCACGTCGCCTGGCCGCTGTGCCACACGGCCACGCTGATCGTCGCATCCGCCGACTATATTCGCCGCCATGGCCGCCCGGAGACGCCTGACGATCTGCGTCAACACCAGTGCCTGACCTATCCCCGTGGGCCCCAGCGCCCGCAGTGGACGTTCGCCTCCCGCCAGACGCCCGATGAGCGGGTGACCATCAACGTGCAGGGGCCGTTCGCCACCAACAACAGCGAGTCGCTGCGCGATGCGGTGCTGGCGGGGTTGGGGGTGGCGCTGCTGCCGGATTTTAGCGCCCGGGAGGCTATCGGCCGCGGGCTGGTGCAGGAGCTGCTGCCGGCGTGGCAGCCGGTGGAGGTGTTCGCCGATCGGCTGTACGTCATCCGGCCCTATACTCCGCGGGTGTCGCGCGCGGTGGAGACCTTTAGCCGCTACCTGAAAGCGACCTTCAGCGAGCCGCGTCCAGCTCCCGGGCCAGCGCCTCGCTGAAGCGGGGGAGCAGATGGCGCTCGCCGGGAAGCAACTGCGCCAGGGTGACGGTTTTGTCGGCGCGGTAGACCCGCCCGCTGCCGAGCTGCGCTTCGAAGGCGTTCGCCGCCTGATGCGCCGCGCTAAGGTCGGCGTCAATAAGGATCACCGCATGGGCCAGCACCACATGGCCGCCGCTCGCCGTCTGCGGCCGCCAGTACTGGGCGGTACCGACAATCTTGCGCGCCTCCTCTCCCTCTCCGCAGGCGAGGTTATACCGGCCATCGCAAAAGGAACCGCTCACCGCCCGGGCGTGGCTGGCAACGCCGAAGCGCGCGAGGGTGCGCTGCAGCACAGCGCACAGGGAGTGATAGATGGGTTCGGCGGCCTCGCCGAGCGGCTGCTGCACCGGCCAGGCGAGGCTGAGGTTGATAATCCCCGGCCCCTGGGGCACCAGACCGCCCCCGGAGCGGCGGAGCCATACCGGCCAGCCCCGCGCGGCAAAACGCGCGCTGACCGCCGGCAGGTCCGCAAACTGACGATAGCTCCCCGGCACCACGAATCCCTGCGGCGCCTGCCAGAGCTGGGCGACGGCCTCGCCGGCGCCGGCTTTGGCAAACAGCGGTTGTTCCGCCTGGGTGGGGTCCTCGCAAAACTGCAGCGCCAGCGAGGCGGGGGTAAAGCGGCGTGGCCAGCAGTCGGCCAGGGGCAACAGAGACATGCGTTCTCCTTACCGGAGGGCGCGGGTCGCGCCCTCCGAAAGCTGGTCAGTCGACGGTATGCTTTTTCATCAGCAGCGCGGTGAGCGCTGACAGCAGGCAACCCGCGGTCAGATAGAGGGCCACGCTGTGCCAGGAGCCCCCGGAGAAGGTGACCAGCGCCGCGGCGATAAAGGGCGTAAAGCCGCCGCCGACCACGCTCGCCACCTGGTAGCCGACGCCGGCGCCGCTGTAGCGATAGCTGGCGCCGAACAGCTCGGTAAACATCGGCTGCTGGACGCAGACCACCATATCATGGGCGATATTGGCCAGCATCAGGGCGAAGAACAGGATCCAGAAAACGGACTGACTCTCCAGCGCCATAAAGAACGGAAAACCGCTCAGCGTGCCGATCAGCGCCCCGGTAATATAGATCCGCCGACGGCCAAAGCGGTCTGCCAGCCAGGCGAAGCAGGGGATAGTCAGACAGCTGAGGCCGCCCACCAGCAGGCCGATGTTGAGGAACAGCTCGCGCGGCAGGCCGAGGTTTTGCGTCGAGTAGTTGAGGGCGAAGGCGGTGACGATGTACATGGTCAGCAGTTCGCACAACCGCAGGGCAATAATCAGTAAAAACGCCCCGGGATGGCGAAGCAGGGCTTCCACCACCGGCAGTCGCTTTTTCACCTGCGGCGCGTTGGCCTGGCTCTGCTGGGCTTCAAACTCCTGCGATTCGGCCATACCGTTACGGATCCACAGCGCAATCAGAACCAGCGCCACGCTGAACAGGAAGGGTAAGCGCCAGCCCCAGCTGAGGAACTGCTCGTCGGTGGTCAGGCTGCTGATCAGCGATACCAGCCCGGTGGAGAGCAGCAGGCCGACGCCGTAGCCCACCTGCACCCCGCTGCTGTAAAAGGCTTTTTTCCCTTCGGCGCGTTCTCCACCGAGAGCAGCGCCGCGCCGCCCCATTCGCCGCCGACGGCAAAGCCCTGAACCGCCCGCAGGAACACCAGCAGCACCGGCGCCCACCAGCCGATCTGGCTGAATGAGGGGAGCAGGCCGATGCAGGCGGTGGCGATACCCATCATCCAGACGGTCATCATCAGCATCCGCTTGCGCCCGAGACGGTCGCCGAAGTGGCCAAAGATAATCCCGCCCAGCGGGCGAAAAAGAAACCCGACGCCGAAGGTGGCAAACGCGGCAAGGGTGCCCATCGCCGGGCTGATTTGCGGGAAAAATTCGCGGTTGAACACCAGCGCGGCGGTAATGCCATAGAGAAGAAAATCGTACCAGTCGACCACGGCGCCGGCAAAGCTGCCCCATGCCGCCCGCCGGGCCCGATGGAGCGAATCCGGCGCCTCGCCGGGCTGCACGCTTATTGTTGAATCCATACCCTGTCCTGTCAGTCACGTAATTCGTTGTTATTGGAATGAGACGCTTTTCGCGTAGCGTCTGCACTGAGACTACCGCGCAGCGGCCGTGGAGGAAAGTAGTTTGCCTGCTAAGCGGCGAGCTGGTGCAAAAATAAGCGACCGGAAAGGCGGGCGAAATCACACCCTTTACTCAACATTCTGGCAATTTGCCAGCAAGCTTATACTTTTAATTAAATCAACGGATAACAAAGAGGAGCACCTTTTAAGAATTGACGTAAATGGTTTACACTTAACATGTCTCCTTCTCTGGAATGGTGAGTTAAATGCGTCTACTTCTTGCAGTTTTATTTTGTTCTGTCATGTTGCCTTCTGCTTATGCTGAAAAACTGCCTGCGCCGACAGGAAAACCTGTACTGACCATTTCCGGCAAAATCGGAAATACGAACGTCGGTGACAAGGCGGTTTTTGATCTCGCGATGCTGGAAAAGCTGGGCATGAAGACGGTGGAAACCACCACCCCCTGGTACACCGGCAAGGTCCGTTTTGACGGCATTCCCCTTAATAAACTCATGGATTTAGTCGGCGCTAAAGGTCAATCCGTCCGCGTGCTGGCGCTCAACGACTACACCACCATTATCCCGATGGACGATTTTTATAAATTCCCGGTCATTATGGCGTTAAAAATGAACGGCCAATATATGCGCGTTCGGGATAAAGGCCCGTTATTTATCGTCTACCCTTACGACAGCAGCGCTGAATTACAGAACCAGATCTATTATTCCCGATCGGCCTGGCAAGTTTCTAAGATTATAATAGAGTAAGGGTCGGATCTTGAATCGAATACTCACGGCTATTATTTTGTCGTTGTTTATTGTGACTGGATATATTACTTATCTGGTGCATGAGCGACAAAGTGAGTTACAAAAATTTACCCGCTATACGGACTCGTGGTCAATGTCGCAGATGGTATCGGAATATATGCGACTGGAGTCTCGTCTGGCGGGAATGGCGATTGGGGCCGAAGGGGCGGACCACGATGAGGTGCGCCTGCGCCTCGAGATCATGATGAGCCAGATCGAACTCCTGCAGGAGGGCGATCTGGGTCGCTTTATTAATAAAAGCGAACAGCGGAAGGCGGTGGTCGCCACGCTGATCCGCAATCTCCATTTGCTTGATAAACAAGTTGATACCATGACGCCGGCGCAGGTTAAAGCGATCCTGCCGGTGTTAAGCGAGCTGGATGGCCCCCTGACCTCAATGGCGGCCGCCACGCTGACGCAAGATATTAACATCGTTAATATCACCCATGATAAAATTCAGCATCTCTATTATATCTACTCGGTGATCTCCATTCTGCTGATCGCCATGTGTATTTCCCTCGGTCTGCTGATGCTGCGGCAGAATAATAACCTGCGGCGCGCCCACGTTCGTATGAAAACCCTGGCCAACGATCTGCAGGCCTCGAAAGAGAAGCTGCAGGTGCAGAACCGTCGACTGCAGTACGATGCCTACCATGATTCGCTGACCGGTATGCCAAACCGTCTCTCTTTCTGGCAGCGTCTGCAGGAGATCGTCAATCAGGTGCGCCCCTATAATGGCTGCGCCGTGGTGATGCTTTTCGACCTCGACAGCTTTAAGGATGTAAACGATACCCTCGGCCATGACGCCGGCGATAAGCTGCTGCAGGATCTGGCCAGCCGCCTCTCTTTTTTCCGTAAAACCTCAGAGACGCTGTATCGTCTCGGCGGCGATGAGTTCGCGATGCTCTCTTACGATCTGACCGAAGAGATGGCGCTTGAGCGGGCCAATGTTATCCGGGAGAAGATCAGCCAGCCCTATCAGATCTACGATGCGCAGATTAATATCGACGCCTGCATCGGGATCGTGATCTCTGATGGCGAAAGCCGGACCGATTATCTGTACAAGTGCGCCGACCTCGCCCTGTATGAGGCGAAAAAAGAGGGCAGCGGCCATGTGCAAATCTTCCGGCCCGGAATGCTGCAGCGTCTGCAGGAGAATAAATCGTTTGAAGACGATCTGCTGCAGGCCCTGGCCCATGACGAATTCAAAGTCTACTACCAGCCGATCGCCGATACCGTTACGCGCGAAATCTACGGTTATGAAGCGCTGGTTCGCTGGTTCCATCCGGTGCGCGGCGCCGTGCCGCCGACGGTGTTTATCCCGGTGGCAGAGAAAATCGGCCTTATCAATGCCCTCGGCGAGTGGGTGCTGAAAACCGCCTGTGCCGAAGCGGCCAGCTGGGCGACGCCGCTCAAGGTCTCGGTTAACGTTTCACCGATTCAGCTGATGAACACCTCGCTGACCGACACCATTATCAGCGTATTACAGCAGACTGGCCTCGACCCGCGACGGCTGGATCTGGAGATCACCGAGTCGGATGTGTTCAATGAGAACACCCGTTCGCTGGAAATTCTCAGCCAGCTGCGCGAGCAGGGCATTCAAATCTCCATCGATGACTTTGGTACCGGCTATTCTTCGTTGTCGCGTTTAAGCTACTTCCCGTTCGATAAAATCAAAATCGACCGCTCGTTTGTTATCAATATTCCGGAGCAAAAAGACGATCTGGATATCGTGCGCCTGATTATCAGCATGGGAAAGAGCCTGCATATGCGCATTGTGGCTGAAGGCGTAGAGACCGAAGAGCAGTTGGCCTCGCTGCAGGCGCTGGGCTGCGACCTGGTGCAGGGCTATTTAATCGGCAAACCGAGTCCTCTGCGCTAAATGAAATATGAAGGCCCTTAAAGATATTATTCCGGGCGATTTCAGCAAGCTGGAATCGCCTTTTTTATTTTCTCTTAGCGCTAATCCCAGAGGGGTATAAAAAGGAGTAGAGATAAAATTCGCCAGGAAAATAATATCCTTCACCTTTGAAAGAGGTATATGATATGAATCATATAGGCTATTTCTGACCGTATCCTTTGCGACGGTAAAGTGAGGCGCAATCATGCAGCGAATTATTATTCCCACCCATTACGTTCATACCCGCAGCACGCCGCTGTGGACTAAGGAGACCGCTCCGGCCTCTATCTGGCGCCGCCATCTGGACGCTGGCACCCGCCAGGGGGTCTATCCCCGGCTGTCGGTGATGCAGGGGGCGATCCGCTATCTCGGCTATGCCGATGAAACCAGCCCCGAACCGGTTGAAACGCTGACCATTGAAGCCGGCCAGTTTGGCGTTTTTCCGCCGGAAAAATGGCACTGCATTGAGGCCCTCTCGGAGGACACGGTATTTAATGTCGACTTCTATGTTGATCCGAAAATTCTCATCGAGGGATAAAATTATGAACAGTGAAAATAAAGGTTATACCTTAGCGGTAGAGAATGGCCGGCTTCAGCGGAAACAAGAAAAAATATTCCTCAAACCGATGGTCTTGTATATTCCGCAGCAGGCGGTAGAGGCCGTTAATGGGCTGCTGAGCGATCTGCCGGACGACAATTTAGAGGGGGAGTTTGTGCTGACGGTCACCAATAACAATAACGGCGTCTCGGTCGATAAAAGCTTTTCCTCGCTGGCGGCGCTGCGCGACCCGCTTACCGCGGCCGATGCGGTGAAGGAGCTGATCAATATCGTCCGCGGCTATGAGTCCGACGAAGAGACCAACGTTTGCGGCTGGTAAGGCCGCTATCCCGCTGCCGGCTGGCCGCTGTCGACCAGGGCCATCTGACCCACCAGCCACTCCCGCAGCGCGATAATATCCGCCCGCTGCGCTGCCGCTTCGGTGGTGACCAGATAGTAGCTGGCGCCCGGCAATGCGCCGCTGAATGGCGCGGATAACACCCCGCGCTGCAGCAGATCCCGCGCCAGCAGTTCGCTGGCGATCACCGCCCCCTGGCCGGCCACCGCCGCCTGCAGGGCATGGGTTTCATCGCTAAAGGTTAACCCCGCGTCAATATTCAGCGTCGGCGGTCCATAGCGGCGACGCCAGTTCTCCCAGCTCGGCGAATCGGCCGGTACGTGCCGGTTGGCGACGTGAAACAGCGTCACCTGCGCCAGATCGTCAGGCCGGCTGAGGGCCAGCGTCGGGCTGGCGACCACGATAAAGCGATCCTCATGCAGCAGGGTACAGCACAGATCCGGTTCGGGCATTTCGCGATAGCGAATCGCGGCGTCCACGGTGCCCAGATGCAGATCCACCCGTTCGACGCTGGTGTGCAGACGCAGGTCGATAGCCGGAAAGCGGGCGGTGAAGTCCGCCAGCCGTGGCACTAGCCAGTGGGTGAGAAAATTGGAGGTGGTGGTGACGGTTAAGGATGGCGGCTGGCGGGCCTGGGCTATCTGGACGACGGCCTGCTCCAGGGCGCTGAAGGCGCGCTGGGTAGCGGCGTAGAGGATCTCGCCATCGGCGGTCAGGCTGACGCCCTGCGCGCTGCGTTCACAGACCCGGCACTCCAGGACCGATTCCAGCAGTTTAATCTGATGGCTGACCGCCGTCGCGCTGACGCCGAGCGCTCCGGCGGCCAGTTTAAAACTACGCTGGCGGGCGACGGCGTGAAAGGCGCGCAGGGTGCCCAGCGGCGGCAGGCGGGGGGTTCTCATGGCTGAGTTTTTCTCATCTATGGCTGAAAACTATGCGTTTGTGTGTCCCTGTATAGTGGCGATAGGCTACGGGCATGTAAAGACGATGACATGAGTTATTTTCATGCCGTTTAATGTGTCAGGAGCTGAATATGCACGTTTTACACCACCATGCCGCCGCGAACGCGGCGGGAACCATCGACCCGCGCGGCCGCGCCATCGCCCTCAGCGTAGTCTTCGCCGCCGGGGCCTTGCTGTTCATCATGGCCCCCGTTATCGGGGCGAGCGGCACGCTGGGTCTGCTGGCGCTCCTGATCGCGGCCTTCGGCGCCGGATGGGGATTCGCGCGCGCGCAGCCCTGGCTCTATCGGGCGCCCCTGACGGCGACGCGCTGGGCCTTCCTGGTGTCGGCGGCCGGCTGGCTGCTGGCGCTGGTGGCCTGGTATGGCGGCCAGGCCTGGCCGTCGCTGCTCCCCGGCGTGATGTTCGGCAGCGCGGGGGCGGCTGTCGCCTGGCGCGTTGCCGCGGGACGGGCGGCACTGTCGGGTCGCCGCGTCTGCGGCGCCACGGCGCTGAGCGTGGCTGTCGCTATCGCGGCGACGCTGCTGACCTGGCACACCGCCGGGGCAGGACGCGGCGGCGTGAACTTTGCCTTCGCCGTGCTGCTGGACTGGGCGCTGCTCGGCGCGCTGATTGTGCGCATCCGCCAGCAGGAGAGTGCGGCGTAGTAGCCGCCGCTTGCCGGGTTCAGGCGAGCCGATCAAGCGAAACGGGATAAGTCGTCCGGCGGGGTGATAAATTTCTTCTACACTGTTACTGGCATCACATTCCTGCGCGGCTGGCATCTCAGCCGGCCGCCGTCGGCATTCAGTCCAGGCACGGGCCTGCAGGCTGGTTATCCTGAAAGAGGAGTCTGTAACATGGCATTTGTCACCACCCAAGACGGCGTCAATATTTACTTCAAAGACTGGGGTCCAAAGGAAGCTCAGCCGATTGTTTTTCATCACGGCTGGCCGTTAAGCGCCGACGACTGGGATAACCAGATGTTGTTTTTCCTTGCCGAAGGCTTTCGGGTCATCGCCATCGACCGCCGGGGCCATGGCCGCTCCGATCAGGTCAGCGAGGGGCATGATATGGACCATTATGCGGCAGACGTCTCGGCGGTAGTGGAGCATCTGGATCTGCACAATGCGGTCCACGTCGGGCACTCCACCGGCGGCGGCCAGGTCGCCCGCTACGTGGCCCGCTACGGCCAGCCGCAGGGGCGGGTGGCGAAGGCGGTGCTCATCAGCGCCGTTCCGCCGCTGATGGTCAAAACCGAACAGAATCCTGGCGGCACGCCGATCGAGGTGTTTGACGGTTTCCGCAAAGCGCTGGCGGCTAACCGCGCCCAGTTCTATCTCGACGTCGCCTCTGGCCCGTTCTATGGCTTTAATCGTGACGGAGCGGAGGTGTCGCAGGGGACGATCCAGAACTGGTGGCGACAGGGGATGATCGGCAGCGCCAAAGCCCATTATGAAGGTATTAAGGCGTTTTCAGAAACGGATCAGACCGAAGATCTTAAGTCGATTACGCTGCCGGTGCTGGTCATGCAGGGCGATGACGATCAGGTGGTTCCCTATAAAAATGCCGCTATCCTGCAGGACCAGCTGCTGCCCAACAGCCAGCTGATCGTTTACCCTGGCTTCCCGCACGGGATGCACACTTCCCACGCCGATACCATCAACGCCGATCTGCTGGCGTTTATCCGCGCCTGATCTTCCCTTTCGCCGTGCGGAATGCCGCAATGGCCTTCCGCCAGCGCCCCGGCCGCCCGTCGCCGGGGCGCGCCGGTTGACGAGCAGGGGAAATCTGCTTAACTCATGGAATACCTGACGACTATTTTTCCCCTGGCAGGATAAAACGCCGGGTTTCCCGCGGGAAGCCCGGTGGAATTCTGCGCAAGAGACAAGAGAGAGACAATGAAATTAGCCGGACTTCATCCCGACGAGCAGCGTCGCCTGCAATCGCTTCGCTCTTCCGGGCTGTTGAATAGCGGAAAAGAAGAACGCTTTGATCGCCTGACCAGGCTTGCCCGTTCGCTGTATAACCTGCCGGTGGCGTCCATCAGCCTGGTAGGGGAAGATCTGCTGCATATCAAATCCTGTGCCGGTCTGGATGTGGACACGGTGCCGAGAGACATTTCATTTTGCGCCCATACCATTTTGCAAACCGACCCGCTTATCGTTAACGACATGCAGCAGGACGAGCGTTTTCACGACAACCCGCTGGTGATCCAGGCGCCGTTTATCCGCTTTTACGCCGGGTACCCGGTGCAGCTGCCGGATGGCGCGACGGTGGGGTCTTTTTGCCTGATGGACCATCAGCCGCGTTCGTTTTCCGCGCATGAAATGCAGATCTTAAGCGATCTGGCGGCGATCGTGGAGGATGAGTTCAAGGTGCTGGATGCGGCAACCTCTGATGAGCTGACGGGACTGTTTAACCGCCGGGGATTCCTCACCCTGGCCGAGTATGCCCTGCTGACGGCCCAGCGCCGTCATGAGCCGGTCAGCCTGGCGTTTGTCGACCTCGATCGCTTTAAGCACATCAACGATACCTGGGGGCATGAAGAGGGCGATCGCGCGCTGATCGCCATCGCCGATTTGATGAAAGCCGCCTTCCGTGAATCCGATATCCTCGCCAGGCAGGGGGGCGATGAGTTTATTATTCTGTTCGCCAATACCAGCCGCCACGATGCCGCGGCGGCGATGGAGACGCTCAGCCACAACGTGGCGCGTTTCAACCAGCAGGCGGCTCACCCCTGGCAGCTGGCGTTCTCCTGGGGCTGCGTGGAGTACGATCCCGCCAGCCACCCCAGTCTCAACGCGCTGGTGGCCACTGCCGACCGCCTGATGTATCAGGCGAAGCAGAAACAGGGGCGCGAGCGCCGTTAATCCTTTGCGGCGGCGGCATTCAGCAGGTACTCCTGCGCCTGCTGCCGCTTCTGCGCATAGTCACCGAGCAGCGCCTGCTGCGATTTCCCCGCGTTGTCATAAAACAGGCCGCCCTGATCGGCGATAAAGTCATAATGCTGTTCCAGCTGGCCTATCACCCAGTCGATACGTTGCAGGGTGAGCAAGGTGCAGGACTGGCCATGCAGGTCGTCTTCAATATCCAGCACGTGTGAGCGGAAGGCCTCCAGGGCAAATAACCGGCTCAGCGCGGCAGGGTCCGCCAGCGCCGTTTCCCAGCGCGCCGTTATCTGCTGAAAATGAGCCTGCACCTGCGGAGATGCCCGCCGGGCGCGAAGCCAGACCAGCTTGCGCCGGTAGCTTTCGACCGCCAGCCGCTTCATCTCGCGATATTGCGCCAGCTGCTGTTCGGCATCGGGCACCCGGGTCATCAGCCAGCTAAAAAAGAAGCGGGTCTCAAAGCGCTCGACAAAGTGAAACAGGGGATCGGCCAGACCGTTGCTGTTGAATTCTCTCAGCGGGTCGAAGGGATACATATAGCCAAAATCGAACAGCCACAGCTGCTCCTCCCGGTCCACCAGCAGGTTCCCGCTACAGAGATCCCACTCCATCAGCCCCTGCTCCTCACAGGCTTCCAGCGTGGTGAACAGCTGAGCGATCAGCGGCGGGGTCAGCTGGTGAATCGGCTCGCCATCGATCCAGGGGGAGAGGAGGATGCCGAGGCGATAATCGGCATACAGCGTCGGGACGATGTGGGTGAAGCGCGGCGCGGTATTTGGGTCATCCTTCAGCCGTTGCAGCGCCTGCCGGCGCTGTACCTCGTTTAAAAACGACAGCTGCCCGTTAAGGTTGGCAACGCCGGCGACGGCGCGTCGTTTCTTTAAATTGTACTCCTTGCCGGCGATGCGCAGCCGGTAAACCTCGCCGGTCAGCCCCGAACCGTATACCTGCACCACATAGGGTGAATCCGCAGCCAGCGCGGCGAGGGTCTCCGGCGGCAGTGGACAGTGATTGACGTCGCCGACGATAAGAGGTTCTCCGCTGCGATCGAACGCCTGCTGCTGCTGTTGTCTGAGGTTCATGGCGCCTCCTTAAAAGACATGGGACAGAGTGATTCATTCACGCTATCTCACCCGCAAGCGTCAGCAAAATCATCCTACCGCCAGGCGCTTTTTCAGGCTGAGCGGTGGCGCGTTCATGGAGGATACCTGGGGCGTAGGGCGGCGGCCCTGACGCCGTTGTCAATGAGGTGTTTGCCAGGCTGGGTGCGATTCAGAGTTAACGCCAGAGACGCAAGAAAGCAAAAAGCCTGCTCGAAAGCAGGCTTTTTAAATTTGGCTCCTCTGACTGGACTCGAACCAGTGACATACGGATTAACAGTCCGCCGTTCTACCGACTGAACTACAGAGGAATCGTGTGGAGTCGTATCTTAGCGGCGAAAAATCTTTTGTCAAACATCAATTCGCCCGTTCAGGTGCAACTGCCGCTTCCATCAACAATTTGTTGTCATTTCCGACAATGATTACGGAAAAATACTTTGCAGGATATCCATTTCTCGATCATCATTTGAAATGTTGTTTCAACATCTCTCACTAAGGTCTCTCTTGAACGTCACCTCCGCCGTACGCCAGGCCGTCGAACGGACATCCTGGTTTAAAAAACGTCAGCGTTATCGTGTGCTGTACTGGCGCGAAATCAGCCCCCTCGCTGTGCCCATTCTGCTGGAAAATGCCTGTGTGCTGTTGATGGGGGTGTTGAGCACCTTCCTTGTCAGCTGGCTGGGCAAAGAGGCCATGGCCGGGGTGGGCCTGGCCGATAGCTTTAACATGGTGATCATGTCGTTTTTTGCCGCTATCGATCTGGGTACCACGGTGGTGGTGGCCTTTAGCCTCGGCAAGCGAGATCGGCGGCGGGCGAGAGCGGCCGCGCGCCAGTCGCTGGCCATTATGACTCTGTTTTCCATTGTGCTGGCGGGAGTGATCCACGCTTTTGGTCAGGAGATTATTAATTTTGTCGCCGGCGATGCCACCCCGCAGGTGAAGGACCTGGCGCTGACCTATCTCGAGCTGACGGTGCTGAGCTATCCGGCGGCGGCGATTGCGCTAATCGGCAGCGGGGCGCTGCGCGGCGCCGGGACCACCAAAATCCCGCTGTTGATCAACGGCGGGATGAACATCCTCAATATCCTAATCAGCAGCGTGCTCATCTATGGCCTCTTCTCCTGGCCGGGGCTGGGCTTTGTCGGCGCCGGTCTCGGGCTGACCATTGCCCGCTATATTGGCGCCATCGCCACTATCTGGGTGCTGATGGTGGGCCTCAATCCCGCGCTGCGGCTGTCGCTGAAGGGCTACTTCAAACCCTTTAACTTCGCCATTATCTGGGAGGTGATGGGGATCGGCATCCCGGCCAGTATCGAATCGGTTCTGTTCAATGGCGGTAAGCTGCTGACCCAGATGTTTGTCGCCGGGATGGGCACCAACGTTATCGCCGGCAATTTCATTGCTTTTTCGGTGGCCTCGCTGATTAACCTGCCGGGCAACGCCCTCGGCTCCGCCTCGACGATCATTACCGGCAAGCGGCTGGGGAAAGGGCAGATTGGCCAGGCGGAATTCCAGGCCTGGCATGTGTTCTGGCTGTCGACCATTATTCTGACGCTGATTGCCTGGGGCAGCGCCCCGTTCGCGGGCTTTATCGCCTCGTTCTATACCCATGAAGAAGACGTAAAAGAGGTGGTGAAGCAGCTGCTGTGGCTCAACGCCCTGTTTATGCCGATCTGGTCGCTGTCGTGGACTTTACCCTGCGCCTTCAAAGGCGCCCGTGACGTACGTTATACCATGTGGGTGTCGATGCTCGGCATGTGGGGCTGCCGGGTGGTGGCGGGCTATACGCTGGGTATCGTGCTGGGGATGGGCGTGATCGGCGTCTGGTTAGGGATGGTGCTCGACTGGGCAGTGCGCGGCGCGCTGTTTTACTTCCGCATGGTGAGCGGTCGCTGGCTGTGGAAGTACCCGCGGGTGAAGGCCTCAACGCCGGATACCTGATCCGTTTGCCGGATAAACGCCATTTTTTGCGCAAAGTGAGGAATAATTCGGCAAACGATTCATTTTATTAAAAACAGGCTTTACAGCGTCCGGCGTCATCGTTAATATGCGCCCCGTTCACACGATTCCTCTGTAGTTCAGTCGGTAGAACGGCGGACTGTTAATCCGTATGTCACTGGTTCGAGTCCAGTCAGAGGAGCCAAATTTAAAAAAGCCTGCTTTCGAGCAGGCTTTTTGCTTTTCTGTCTGTCCGTTTCCTTGCGGACTCAACATCCGCAGCCACCGCCGGGACGTTTGTTTCGCTCACCCGGGCACTGACGCTCCCCTGCGGGGAACGCCAGCGTTTTCCTCTCTCTTCCCCCGTCGCCGGTTAGCGGAACGGCGGTTCGTTGAAGGTGCGTAGCTTACGCGAGTGCATGTGATCCCCCTCGGCGCGCAGCAGGTCGATGGCCCGAATGCCGATCTGCAGATGCTCAGAGATGGCCCCCTCATAGAAGCGGTTGGCCTGACCGGGGAGCTTGATCTCACCGTGCAGCGGCTTGTCCGAGACGCAGAGCAGCGTGCCGTAGGGGACGCGGAAGCGATAGCCCTGGGCGGCGATGGTCGCGCTCTCCATATCGATAGCCACCGCGCGGCTGAGATTAAAGCGCAGCGCGGAAGCGGAATAGCGCAGCTCCCAGTTACGGTCGTCGGTGGTGACCACCGTCCCGGTACGCAGCCGCTGCTTCACTTCCTCGCCCGGCATCCCGCTCACCTGCTTGGTGGCGTCGTACAGGGCGCGCTGCACTTCGGCAATGCTGGGGATGGGAATATCCGGCGGTAGCACCGCATCCAGTACATGGTCGTCGCGCAGATAGGCGTGGGCCAGCACATAGTCGCCGATGGCCTGGCTTTCACGCAGGCCGCCGCAGTGGCCGATCATCAGCCAGACATCCGGGCGCAGCACCGCCAGGTGGTCGCAGATGGTTTTGGCGTTGGCCGGGCCGACGCCAATGTTAATCAGGGTGATCCCTTTGCCGTCGTGGGTGATCAGATGCCAGGCCGGCATCTGGTGCTTCTTCCACGCCAGATCGGAAATGGCCTGCTCCGGCGCTTCGGTTTCGGCGGTGATCCAGATCCCGCCGGCGCAGGAGAGGGCGATATAGGGGCTGTCAGGATCGAGGATCTGGCTGCAGCCCCAGCTGACAAACTCATCCACGTAGCGGGTATAATTGGTGAACAGCACGTAGGGCTGGAAGTGTTCCGCCGGGGTGCCGGTATAGTGCCGCAGACGCGCCAGCGAAAAATCGACGCGCCGGGCGTCAAAGTGCGACAGCGGATAGAACTCGGTAGGATGGAACAGGCCGTCCGCGGTCTCATCGCCAATCTGCGACAGCTCGGTGGTGGGGAAATAGCGCGTCAGACCGGCGCTCATCGAACGGTCAAGGGTCAGGGTGGAACCGTCTATCACGTAAGGGTAGGGGATTTCATGCTGTGACAGCTCGACGCTAATATGGGCGCCATAGTCCTGAAACAGCAGGGTCAGCTGTTCGAGCAAATAGTGGCGGAACAGTTTCGGGTTGGTGATGGTAGTGGTATAGCACCCGGCATGGGTGAAACGTCCCCAGGCGCGCGTTTTAAGGGCTTTATGATCGGCGCCGTCCCAGGAGACCGACAGCTGCGGATAGACAAAAAGGCCTTCCGCGCGGGCTTCGGTATCAGGGAGCGTATGATGGTCAATATAGTCGCCGATGGCTTTGCGCAACGCCGTGACCGAGGCTTCATAACGCGCTTCCAGCTCGGCAAGCGCTTGTTCCGGGGTCAGACTGGCGGCCTTGTTATTCATGATTCGCTCCTTGTTTCAGGTCTGCTGACATTCCCGATAGTATGTCACAGCGGGAAAAGGGCGAAGGGGAATTTATCTGTCAGTTGCGAAGATACTCAGATCAATACCGGCACAGGGGCCGGACTCGATTTATTTACCGGCGTTTGCCCAGCGCGCGCTGCTATAATGGCTGGCGTTGCGGATCTTCAATGTCTGCGCCGGATTATTATTCAGACAATAGCGCGCATCGGCCAGCGGTGTGAGTTTATCCCCTTCCCGCAGGCGGAGGCGACAGGCTTCAATCTCAGCGATCATCTCCAGTGCGCCGCTCTGGAGCACGACGCGGCAGGGGCTGGACGGAGAATTATCCTGGACTTTTTTTACCCACCACTCCATCTGTTTTTTTCCTCTCCTGGTGACACATCCGCCGATAATTCATGTTTCTTAAAAATCTGACAATAAGATTATCCCGCTGGTTTATGCAGTGTTTAAAAACAGGCGACCAAACGTTGATCTCAGCGGTAGGTTTTTTTTCGCCGGCAGGGAATGATCTGCCGGGTTTAATTTGCCGGAAGCGATGACTATGCTGAAAAGCAGACCGTGAGAAGCGCCTGTCAGGAATAGGGCAGAACGCGTTCGGCTACGCAATAAATATCAGAGAGAGCGTTATGAAGCATCTATTACGACACTGGCGAACGTCGGGCGCCGTTATCGGCTCACTGCTGAAAAAAGGGAGCATTGCGGTGCTGGCGCTGCTGGTGGTGTTTCTCGCCGGACGGATCTATGAGTCGCAGCGCGGCCCGGCGCTGCATCGCTGGCATACCTGGCGCGGCAACGAGATGGCGGCCAAAGAGATCGACCAGGCGACCTTTGCCCAATATCTGGCGCGGGAGAAAACCATTTTCGCCGATCTTCAGCGCGAGGTGACGGATGCTTTACCGGAGGAAGATAAAACCCCCGTCAACCGCTTTTATCGCCACAGCCGCGTCTGGCCGGGACAGTTTACGCAGGACTGGAACCGTTCTTTTATACTGTTGCCGCAGGGCAAGCCGCGCGGCAGCGTGGTGCTGCTCCATGGCCTGACCGATTCGCCCTACAGCGTGCGCTATCTGGCGCAACTCTGGCGGCAGCGGGGCTATGTGGCGGTGGCGCCGCGTTTGCCGGGCCACGGCACCGCGCCGGGAGCGTTAACCGCCGTTGACTGGGAGACCTGGCTGGCGGCAACGCGTTTGGCAGTGCGGGAAGCGACGCGCCTGGCCGGGGCGGACGTGCCGCTGCATCTGGTCGGCTACTCTAACGGCGGCGCGCTGGCGCTCAAGTATGCCCTCGATAGCCTGGAGGACAGCCACTTGCGCCAGCCGCAGCAGATTATCCTGTTGTCGCCGATGATCGGCGTGACGGCGTTTGCCCGTTTCGCCGGTCTCGCCGGGCTGCCGTCCATCTTCCCGGCGTTTGCCCGCGCGGCCTGGCTGAACGTGGCGCCTGAGTTTAATCCGTTCAAGTACAACTCGTTTCCGGTAAAAGCGGCGAGACAGTCCTGGCTGTTGAGCCAGGCGCTGCAGCAGCAGATTATTCGCGCGTCCCGTCAGGGGGCGCTGAAAGCGCTGCCGCCGGTCCTCACCTTTCAGTCGGTAATGGATTCCACCGTCAGCACCCGGGCGGTGGTGGAGTCCCTGTATCGCTACCTGCCGGACAACGGCAGCGAGCTGGTGGTGTTCGACATAAACCAGGCGGCGGATCTCCGGGTCCTGTTCCGTCCCGCGCTCTATGCGGCGGTGAATACGCTGTTGCCGCCGGCGCCGCGGGCCTATACCACGACGGTGGTGACCAACGCGACGGCGCACACGCTGCAGACCATCGCCCGTACCACGCTGGCGCAGGAGCGGGAAGAGCATCGTTATCCCTTACACCTTGCCTGGCCGGCGGATATGTACTCCCTGTCGCATGTGGCAGTGCCGTTTCCCCTGAGCGACTCGCTGTATGGTCGCGAGCCGGACGAGAAGAACCGCTACGGCATTAGTCTGGGCACCATTTCACTGCGCGGAGAGACCGGGACGCTGAGCGTGGGGCTGGAGACGTTAATGCGCGTCACCTCCAATCCTTTCTTTCCGTGGATGCTGGCCCGCGTCGATGAGCATATCGCCTGCGGCGAGCAGGCGGCGGTGGTGGCCTGCCTGAAGGCGCAGGCCAGCGCGGAGGCGTTAAAAGAGGATCAGGTGCAGGACGGTGCGCAGCAGAATGCCGACGATCGCCGCGGGAGCCACGAAGCGAAACAGGCGGACAAACCGTGAGCTGATGCCGAGGAAAATACCGATCCCGGGCAGATCGAAGGTCTGGATCAGCAGGCCTGCCGAGGCGTTGACCTGGCTGACGGTGACTTTGCCCTGCTGGATCAGCTCGGAAATGACGCCAAAATAAGCGGTGCCCCCGGCGACGCACTTCACCAGCGCCGGTAGCACAAAGTTCTGCGGAATATGCAGCCAGCCGAGCACCGGTTTCAGCAGCTGCTGCAGCAGGTCGATGACGCCAGCGCCCTGCAGCAGTCCGACGATGGTTAACGACAGGATCAGCATCGGCACCGCGCCGAGCGCCAGGCGTCGGAGCCGGCGCTGTTGATCACCGCCAGAATGCCCTGACTGTTCTGCTCGGCGTTGGGCAGCGCTTCCGCGCGAGGGTTCTCGGCGACCGATAGGCGCCGTCCGGTGACGTGCCAGGCGACCGCCGCCGCGCACAGGCCGCCGACCACTGAGATAACGATCGAGGCCAGCCAGTGCAGGCCGAAAGGGGTGAGGGGATAAAAGACGTTGCCTTGCCCCATGGCGAAGACCATGGCCAGGGTGGCGGCCATTTGCCGGTCAGAAACGCCGCGTTTGTCCATAATCGACAGCGTGGCCAGCGGGGCGGCGAAGCTGACAAAGTTAATCTGGATCAGGGCGAAGGCGCTCATCCCGGTTAAGCCGAAGGGCTTCAGCAATGGCGCAACCCAGCGTACAATCACATCGAGGATGCCGCGGACCTCCAGATATTTCATGATAATCAGCATGATCACCATGATCGGCAACAGCGTATACAGCGCGACGTCAACGGACGATTTGCCCGCCGCCATAATGATGCTTATGACATCCATTTACGTTCTTTACCACTCGCAAAGCCATTCGTTCGCGTCATCATAATCCCGTGGGGAAGGAAATGATATGTCAGGATCGCCCCGGGGACCGGCGCCGTGGGGCGCCGGGAGGAGAGGATTACTGGCCGATGTTGACCAGCGTGCGGCCATGAATATTGTTGCTGAGGAAATCTGCGGCATACGCTGGCGCCTGCTCCAGCGTGATTTCCGTGGCTGCCTGTTGGTAGTAGCTTTCCGGCAGCAGCTGGGCCAGACGCTGCCACACCGCGTCGCGTTCTGCGGTGGGCACCATCACCGAATCCACCCCCTGCAGACGCACATTGCGCAGAATAAACGGCATCACGGTGGTTGGCAGATCGAAGCCCCCGGCCAGACCGCAGGCGGCGACGCAGCCGCGATAGTGCGTTTGCGCCAGCACTTTGGCCAGCATCGTGCCGCCAACGGTATCCACCGCGCCCGCCCACAGCTGTTTCTCCAGCGGGCGGGTCTCTGCAAAGTCGCTGCGCGGCAGGATGGCGTCGGCCCCGAGCTGGCGAAGGTAGTCGTGCGTCGACTCGCGGCCCGATACGGCCGTCACCCGGTAGCCGAGCGCTTTCAGCAGTACCACCGCGGTGCTGCCGACCCCGCCGCTGGCGCCGGTGACCAGGATATCACCGCTTTCCGGGGTGATGCCCGCGCTGACGAGGGCATCGACGCACAGCATCGCGGTGAAGCCGGCGGTGCCGATGATCATCGCCTGGCGCGCGCTGAGCGCCTCCGGCAGGGCTACCAGCCAGTCGCCTTTGACACAGGCCTCGGTGGCCAGGCCGCCCCAGTGGTTTTCGCCCACGCCCCAGCCGGTGAGGATCACGTCCTGGCCGGGAACAAAGCGCGGATCGCGGCTTTCACTTACCCGGCCGGCAAAATCAATCCCCGGCACCATCGGGAACTGGCGGATGATTTTGCCTTTGCCGGTGATCGCCAGGGCATCTTTATAGTTGAGACTCGACCAGTCGATGGCGACCCGCACGTCGCCTTCGGTAAGGGCGGGCAGGTCAATCGCTTTGACGGCGGCCACGGTGCGGTTGTCAATCTGGTCCAGAACTAATGCTTTCATGACTGAGTATTCCTCGTCTGAAGGGAGTTATCGGCGCTATCGCCGTCCTGTGCAGGTGTTATTGTCATCATAGTGTGCGCAAAGAAATCCCAGTACTGGTTAAGGGGAGCGGCGGACTGGACCAGCCTGGCGCGCATCACCGCGCCTTCCCAGCCGATCCAGAACACCTGGGCCAGCGCCTCCGGTGAGGTGTCGCTGGCGATCGTCCCGGCAGCCCGCGCCTCGTGCAGGCAGCGGGCCACGCGCGCCTCCCATGCCGCCAGGATGGTCTGCAACCGCTGGGGAAATGCCTCGGGCAACAGGGGAGCTTCCTGCAGCAGGTTGCCTACCAGGCAGCCGCGACGAAACTGGTATTTCTCCATTCCCTGACCGGCATCACGCACGAAGGCCGCCATCCGTTCCAGCGGCGGCACGGCGTCGTCCAGCAGGAATTTATCTAATTTATGCGCAAAGTAGTCGCCATAGGCGGCAAGCACGGCGAGGCCAAAGGCCTCCTTGCTTTTGAAACAGTGGTAAAACGACCCCTTCGGCACGGCGATGTTCTTGATCACCGCATCAATACCCGCTGCGAGATAGCCCGTTTCGGTCAGCACCTCCAGGCCCGAGCGAATCAGCGCCTGTCGCGTGTCGACAAACTGGCGATCGGCCTTGGGCGGTCGGCCGCGGCGGGGCTTCTGGTTGGCGGAGGTAGCGGGATTCATCATTTAGACCGTATGGTTTAATTGTTTGTCAGGGTACCCTCAATCCCGGTGGGGGGCAAGCCATGTATGGCAGAGAAGGGCGGGAATTTGAGGCAGTCGACTTATGAAGGCGACGCGGATTATCAATAATGGCTAATGCATGGATATCGGGCCGTTACGATAGAGAATATCAATCCGCTGAGGCTATTCCGCTGACCATATATCTCTCTGGTCGCCACGGAATGATAAGTATGATGGTGGCGATTATATTGCCGGGCTGGCGATGATTTGCAGACTCTGGCGGATTGACAACTCCGGCATGATAAAACACATTGTCCCCCCTGAAGGGGCGCCGGTTGCCACCTCAGTTTAAATAATAACGCCGCAACACAGGAAAGCCTGTCCTTTATTATCGGCGTCTGGATAAATAACCCGCCGCCGAAACCACACCTGCGAAAAAGGAATAACAGCCTGATGTACAGAATGAATATTGCCGTCAAAGGAGGGGATGAATGTCGCTAATCGCTATTGTGCTGGTCTTTATGATGGCCATCGTGGTGACGGTGTTCATTTCCCATCTTCTGCCCGTTAAAGTGCCGCTGCCGCTGATCCAGATCGCTGCGGGCGCCGCGCTGGCCGCCGGAGGTTTTCAGGTCGATTTCGATCCGCACATCTTTTTGCTGTTGTTTATCCCGCCGCTGCTTTTCCTTGATGGCTGGCGGATCCCGAAAGACGCGTTTTTCCGCGATATGAAGCCGATTCTGTCGCTGGCGATAGGCCTGGTGATGGTCACTATCCTCGGCATTGGCCTGTTTATTCACTGGCTTATTCCGGCGATCACCGTGGCGGCGGGGTTTGCCCTGGCGGCGATTCTGTCACCCACCGATCCGGTGGCGGTATCGGCAATGACCGCCAGCTCGCCGCTGCCTTCCCGGATGGCGCATATCCTCGAAGGGGAATCGCTGTTAAACGATGCTTCGGGCCTCGTCGCTTTTAATTTCGCCATCGCCGCGGTGCTGACCGGCAGCTTCTCCCCGGGAGAGGCGGTGATGAAGTTTTTCCTGATGGCGTTCGGGGGCATCCTCAGTGGGCTCGTGGTGGTGTGGGTCACCGGCAAATGTAATAACTTTCTGGTGCGGCGCACCCGCGAGGAGCCGGCCATCCAGATCCTGATCAGCCTGCTTATCCCCTTCGCCGCCTACCTGCTGGCCGAGGCGTTCCAAGTCTCCGGCATTCTTGCCGCCGTCGCCGCCGGCATTGCGATGCACTATGAACAGCTGTCGGGGCCCCGGCTACCCGCGACGCGCATGAAAAGCAGCGCGGTGTGGTCCATGCTGCAGACTACCCTCAACGGGATGATCTTCCTGATGCTGGGCGAGCAGTTGCCCCGCATGCTCAGGACGTTGCCGGCGGTAGCCAGCCAGGCCGGCGTCCCTTCGCCCTGGTATCTGCTGCTGTACGCCGTGGCCATCACTCTCGCGCTCGGTCTGATGCGTTTCGCCTGGGTATGGCTGTCGATGACGCTGACCATTTTTCGCCGCAAACGCCGGGGCAAAGCCATCACCGTCCGTCCGCGATTCAGCATCCTCGCCGTCATGGCGCTGGCGGGGGTCAAAGGCTCCGTGACGCTCGCCGGTATTCTGACGCTGCCGGCGGTGCTGGCGGATGGTTCACCATTCCCGGGCCGCGAACTGCTGATCTTTCTCTCAATGGCGGTGATCCTGATGTCGCTGGTGGTGGCGGCTATCGGTCTGCCGTTTATGACCCGCTATCTTGCCGATGATTTACCCCATGACACCGGCAAAGACGATATTGGCGCCGTCATGACCGAAGTGGCTATCAACCGGCTGAATGCGCTACTCGACGAGCCGGTGGAGGATCCGACTGAGCAGGCCCTGCGAGCTGATGCCGGCAATATGCTGCTGGAAACCTACCAGCGGCGGCTGCACTATAACGACAATGACGAAGGGCAGGACGTCGGGCTGGAGCTGGCTAAGCGCGCCAGGCTGGAGAAATATATGCAAAGAGAGGTCATTATCGCCCAGCGTCAGGAGCTGTTCCGGCTGCGTCGCGCCCACAACATTAGCGATATCACCTTTTATGAGGTGCTGCGAGAGATAGACCTGAAGGAAGAGAGCTTGCGCTAGGGGCGCCATCGCCGGAGGGGGGATCCTTCGCCTTCCGGCAGCGCAGCTGGCGCGGAAAAGCAAAAAGCCTGCTCGAAAGCAGGCTTTTTAAATTTGGCTCCTCTGACTGGACTCGAACCAGTGACATACGGATTAACAGTCCGCCGTTCTACCGACTGAACTACAGAGGAATCGTGTGAACGGGGCGCATATTAACGATGCCACCCGGCCTTGTCAAAGCCTGATTCAAAGAATTGCGTTCGACTGCTGACAATTTCAGCAACCCCCGCGCATGCGCTGTTTTTTTCACCAGATTGCACCGTTGTAGTGCGAATGTACCCCTAATGGGGCATACCACAATCTGCTTACCGGGCAAATAAAAACCGGATTGCTATCACTATCCCTTATAACACCGCCTGTGGCGGGCAACGGCAGCGGAAATGAAAAGCTGGCAAGCAAATTGCAAAACCAGTTTCATCATACTTCCAGCGTTGACGCTGGCGTTCCTTACAGGAGGCAAAATGAACTTAAGACGACTGAAATATTTTGTGAAAATCGTCGATATCGGCAGTCTGACCCAGGCCGCTGAAGTCTTGCACATCGCCCAACCGGCCCTCAGCCAGCAGGTCGCGACCCTGGAAGGTGAAATGGACCAGCAGCTGCTGATACGCACCAAGCGAGGGGTCACGCCAACGGAAGCCGGTAAAATCCTTTATACCCATGCGCGGACCATCCTGCGCCAGTGTGAGCAGGCGCAGCTGGCGGTCAATAACGTCGGCCAGACGTTGCGTGGCCAGGTCTCGATCGGCCTGGCGCCGGGCACAGCGGCCTCCGCCATTACCATGCCGTTGCTGCAGACGGTGCGTAATGAGCTGCCCGAGGTGATGGTCTATCTGCAGGAAAGCAGCGGCACTGCGCTGAATGACAAGCTGCTGGCGGGCCAGCTGGATATGGCGGTGCTGTATGAGCGTTCGCCGGTGGCCGGCATCGTCAGTCAGCCGCTGCTGAAAGAAGACCTCTACCTGGTCGGCACCCGCGACTGCCCGGGGCAGAGCGTGGACCTTACGGCGGTGGCGGAGATGAACCTGTTCCTGCCGCGAGATTACAGCGCGGTACGGGCGCGGGTCACCGAGGCGTTCACCCTGCGTCGTCTGTCGGCGAAAATTATCGGCGAGATCGAATCCATTACCACCCTGACCGCGGCCATCGCCAGCGGCATGGGGGCGACGGTCCTGCCGGAATCCGCTGCCCGCTCCCTGTGCGGCGCGGCGAACGGCTGGATGGCGCGGATTAGCACGCCGTCAATGAGCCTGTCGCTGTCGCTGAACATGTCGGCGCGCGGCGGTTTGTCGCCGCAGGCGCAGGCGGTGAAGGAGATCCTGCTGTCTCTGGTGAGCCGTCCGTCGCTGGAGAACCGCGAACTGCAGCTGGTTAGTTAAGCTATATTCTCTTAAGGAATAAGTTGCTGGTTTTTATTATTTGTTACCCGGGACAACAGACTTTAACAATAGCAGATACGTTAAGTCCATTGGCCCGGAGGAAAGGGTGAACTTCCAGCAACTGAAAATTATCCGTGAGGCGGCCCGTCAGGATTACAACCTGACGGAAGTCGCGAATATGCTCTATACCTCGCAGTCAGGCGTCAGCCGCCATATCCGGGAACTGGAAGAGGAGCTGGGGATTGAGATCTTTATCCGTCGCGGCAAACGCCTGTTAGGCATGACCGAGCCGGGTAAAGCGCTGTTATCCATTGCTGAGCGGATCCTCAATGAAGCCAGCAACGTCCGGCGGCTGGCGGATCTCTTCACTAACGATGCCTCCGGCGTCTTAACCATCGCCACCACCCATACCCAGGCGCGCTACAGCCTGCCCCCGGTGATTAAAGCTTTCCGCGAGCTGTTCTCCGACGTTCGCGTCGAGCTGGTGCAGGGCACCCCGCAGGAAATCGAAGCGCTGCTGCATAACGGCGGGGCGGATATCGGCATCGCCAGCGAGCGTCTGAGCAACGACCCGACGCTGGCGGCTTTCCCCTGGTTCCGCTGGCATCACAGCCTGCTGGTACCCAAAGACCATCCCCTGACCCAGGTGTCTCCTTTGACGCTGGAGGCGATTGCCCGTTGGCCGTTAATCACCTATCGCCAGGGGATCACCGGCCGTTCGCGGATCGATGAGGCCTTCAACCGCAAAGGGCTGATGCCGGATATTGTGCTGAGCGCCCAGGATTCCGATGTGATCAAGACCTACGTCGAGCTGGGGCTGGGCGTCGGGCTGGTTGCCGAGCAGTCCGGGGATGCCCGCGAAGCGGACACCTTTACGCGGCTCGATACCCGCCATCTGTTTGATGCCAATACCGTATGGCTGGGACTGAAGCGGGGTCAGCTGCAGCGTAATTACGTCTGGCGCTTTATCGAATTGTGCAATGCCGGACTGTCGCTGGATGAGATCAAGCGCCAGGCGATGGAGCCGGAAGAGGCCGCTATCGACTATCAGATTTAAGGAAATGCTGGCCAGCGGATCGGGGAGAGGAAATGCCGCTATAATTCACACACGAGAGTCGCGACTGAGGAAGGGAAAATGACGATGCGGCGTGTGACATTACTCTGTTCGGCGCTGATGCTGTTCGCCAGCCACAGCGCGCTGGCCGTCAGCTATCCGCTGCCGCCGGAGGGGAGCCGTCTGGTGGGCAGCGCTTTTACCATTGCCGTGCCGGAGAACAACACTCAACCACTGGAAAGCTTTGCCGCCCAGTACGGCCAGGGGTTGAGCAATATGCTGGAGGCGAACCCCGGCGTAGATGTTTATTTGCCGCACTCCGGTTCGACGCTGACCATTCCGCAGCAGCTGATCCTGCCTGACACCGTGCGTGAGGGGATCGTTATCAACGTCGCCGAGATGCGCCTCTATTATTACCCGCCGCTGGGCAATAGCGTGGAAGTCCTGCCAATCGGCATTGGCCAGGCGGGACGCGAAACGCCGCGTAACTGGGTGACGGCGGTAGAGCGCAAGCAGGAAGGGCCCACCTGGGTACCAACCGCCAATACCCGCCGTGAATATGCGAAAGAGGGCAAAACCCTGCCGGCGATGGTGCCGCCCGGCCCCGATAATCCGATGGGGCTGTATGCGATCTATATCGGCAGGCTGTACGCCATCCACGGCACCAATGCCAACTTTGGCATCGGGCTGCGCGTCAGCCAGGGATGCATCCGCCTGCGCAATGACGACATTAAATTCCTGTTTGATAACGTACCGGTGGGGACGCGCGTCCAGCTGATCGATCAGCCGGTGAAGTACACCGTGGAACCGGATGGCAGCCACTGGCTGGAGGTGCACGAGCCGCTGTCGCGCAACCGGGCGGAATTTGAATCCGACAGAAAAGTCCCCTTGCCGATGACCTCGGCGCTGCGCGAATTTACTCAGGGGCCGGGAGTGAGTCCTTCGCAGGCCGAGCAAACCCTGCAGCGCCGCTCCGGCATGCCGGTGAATATCAGCGCCACAGCGGCGCAGGGGAGTTTGTAGCGGGTCGTTTAGCCTCATTAACGGCTATTGTAAGAAGGCTCTTGTGCTGTCGATGCATTCAACGTTGTTGGGGATAAGGATCGGGAAACCGATCCTTAACTTATCAACAGTGGCGGTGATGGCGTGTTAATGAGGGCGCCAGGAGAGGCTCAGGCGGAGATGATAAAGTCTGCAAATATATCTATGGACTTAATATTGTTACTGAGGATCTTTTTTTTGGCTGCCATTGTCCATGAAAGCGAAGATCCCCGTTATGATAGCCATTATCCACAATATAAGACGGATGAGTTCTGCTGAATCCTTATTGTCAAAACACGCCTGACCACAGTGACTACTACTGACCCCCATCGTCGTTGATAAGCGAATCAGGGGGCTGGGATGTCGTTATTTATTGTTGGCAATCGGGACATGCTGCTGCATCACTTCAACGATCCAGTCAATAAAAACGCGCAGCTTGGCGTTGACATGGCGGTTCGGTGGAAACGCCAGGTACAGAGGCATTGGGCTAATCCGCCATTGTGTAAATAACGGGATCAAAGCGCCAACGGCCTGATGCGCTGCCGCCATATAGTTGGGCAGCGCAATCACGCCTAAGCCAGCTAACCCAGCTTCGAGGTAAGCATTGCCATCATCCACGGCAAGGACGTAGTTGCCCGTGATTTCAATACCTTCATTCTCACTGCGCAGTACCAAAGAATCAATCTTACTGGTGCGTGAGGACAAGAATCCCACTATGCAATGGTCAGTATTTTGCAGCTCTCGCGGGTGTGCGGGAGCGCCAAGGCGTTCCACATAACGGGGGGCGACGTAGACGCCGATTGGCAAATCGCCGACATGGCGTGCGATTAGGGACTGGTCGGTGATTTCGCCACCGCGCAGGACGCAATCCACGTTGTCGCCGATCAGATCTACCTTCCGGTCGCTCACGCCCATGTCGAACTGGATATCAGGGTAGCGGGCGTGGAAAGCCGGTAGCGCCGGCACCAGGATGAGGCGGGCTAGCGGACTGGGCACATCCACCCGTAGCCGTCCCCTGGGCGTCATCGCCGCACTGGACAGGCTGTTTTCAGCATCCTCCATGTCCGCCAGCAGGCGGATGATGCGCTCGTAGTAGACCGCGCCATCGGGAGTCACCCCAAGCTTGCGGGTGGTGCGATGGAGCAATTTGACGCGCAGTCGCGCTTCCAGTTGCTGAATAAGTTGCGTCACCGTGGTTTTGCTCATATGAAGCGTTTGGGCAGCCTTCGTGAAGCTCCCTGCCTCCACCACCCGAGCAAAGGCGCGCATCGCATCGAAACGATCCATTTCTTATCCTGTCTTTCATCGATTGTTTGGATATTACAAACAATGAGCGACAAAGTCGCTTGTTTATCCGCCCGATCTTGCCGTTGTACAGTGTCTTTACATTCACCGGGCTGAATTCGCCCCAGCATAAAGGTACAAACATGACAGCACGCGAAGCCGTTTTTCCCCTCGGTCGGCAGGCGCTCTATGAGCGCAATCGTTATTCACCGGCCATCAAATCCAATGGTTTCTTGTTTGTTTCTGGGCAGGTGGGTAGCCACGAGGATGGTTCGCCTGAGCACGATCTGAAAGCACAGGTCAGGCTGGCGTTCAAAAATCTTAATGCTGTGCTCGCAGCGGCGGGCTGCACGTTTGGGGACGTGGTTGACGTTACCCTCTTTGTCGTCGATCCTGAGTCAAATCTCGACGCTATCTGGAGTATCCTGCCAGAATATTGGGGAGAAGCGCCTTACCCTACGCTGACCGGGATCGGCGTGACGTGGCTTTATGGATTTAAGTTCGAGATTAAGGTTATTGCCAGGCTACCCTAAGCGTTACGGGTCTTTCCGCCAGTTGGGCAGTCCGCGCTGTCTGCAGTGGTAACTGCCGAATCGGGATCGTCTGCTACCCAGCAGTAGACCCAGTGGTTACCGTCGGATCGAAAGTCTGTAGCCATAAGGTTGGGAGCAGCGGCGCTGCTTTTCACCTGCGGGGATCGCATACGGAACGTTGGACGGTACCAACGGTACGATGCTGCTTATACCCGCTGGCGTGGGGCTCACGGAAAGCAAAAAGCCCGCTCAGGTTTCCCTGAGCGGGCTTTTTAAATTTGGCTCCTCTGACTGGACTCGAACCAGTGACATACGGATTAACAGTCCGCCGTTCTACCGACTGAACTACAGAGGAATCGTGTGAACGAGGCGCATACTACTGGCCCGGCATTTTTGTGTCAACACTAAAATTAACCTGCTGATTCAAATGGCTAAATTTAGCTCAACACGTTGTTTTAGTGAACAATGCGCCGCTCGTCTTCGTCCTGCAGGCCATTTTCACGTCTGCGCGCCAGCGGATCCTGGCGGTAAAAATGGCAAAAACGTTGCCACAGGGCCGGGAAGCGGGGCGCGAATAGTTCAGGCGCGCTGAAAAAATATTCCGAAAGGACGGCGAAGCATTCCGCGGGATCGGTGGCGGCATAGGCGTCAATGCTGGCGGCGCTTTCCCCTACCAGATCTATCTCATCCTGAATGTTGTTCATCGCCGCGTGGAGATCGTGCTCCCAGCCGGCGACTTCGCGCAGTGGGATCAGCGGCACCCCGCTGGCCCGATCGCCATTCCGCGCATCAAGCTTATGCGCCACCTCATGTACCACAAGGTTAAAGCCTGACGCATCAAAGGAGTCCTGAATATCCAGCCAGTTCAGCACTACAGGACCCTGCTGCCAGCTTTGCCCCGACTGCACTACCCGCTGGTTGTGGACCAGACCAATATCATCCTCCCATTCATCATCCACGACAAACGGGGCAGGGTAGATCAGCACTTCGTGAAAACCGTCCAGCCACTCAATCCCCAGCTCAAGTACCGGCAGGCAGAAGAGCATAGCTATCCGCGCCTGGTGCAACGGAGTCAGCTCCAGCCCCTGAAGCGCCACCAGACGTTTTTGCTGTACGAAACGGGCAGCCATCTGCGTCAGCTTGTGTTGTTCAGCGGGCGAAAGGTGGGCTAAAACCGGAATGGCAAGCGCTTGCTCCCAGGGCATCTCTGCGTTGCCGGACTCATCATCTGCTTTCCAGGGCCATTTAAACATCATATTGCTCGCAAAGTCGTCACTTGAACACGATTACCGAAACGGGAGCTATTAAAATGCCAAAGATCCTGGCATTATAGCAACCACAACAGCGGAGAGATGCCGGAGCGGCTGAACGGACCGGTCTCGAAAACCGGAGTAGGGGCAACTCTACCGGGGGTTCAAATCCCCCTCTCTCCGCCACTATTCAAACACTTATATGTCATGTCGTCAGTGACTATCCTCTCTAAAAGGAAAAATGAGAAAAAATCCTGAGGTAAAAATCACTTTCGAACAACCTCTCTGTTTGTACAGAGATAGGTATTTTTCTCAAACAATGTCTACACTGAGGAAACTCAACGACGCAATTTACCGCTTTGGTAATAGCGTAGAAGTTGATCTTTCTAACACACCTTTCGTCAGTGCAGCTGCCTCTTTACTTTTGTTTGCGATAGTAAATCGTGCTCAGTTGTGCATTAGAGAATCTCAAACGATTAAGGTAACCCTTCCTACTAGAAAGGGGAATCCTGAAGGGTACCGTTGGATAGTTTCAACCGGCCTGGCAAAGGCACTGCTTGCTTCAAATATTTCTAAGCTTGATGAGCTCACCCAAAGTAAGCGTTTTTACCAATCCTCGGTAGATCCTTATAGTCATCACGCTACCACGGCGCAGATGCTTAACAATAGAGCATTATCTGTTTTCTCGGAGGAGCAGTTTGCTCTGCTAGAATCGGGTATAAGTGAAGCAATGCTCAATGTTTCTCATCATGCCTATGATGCTCCACAATACAACGAGTTAACCACAATGCTAGGTGGTAAACGGTGGTGGCAGTGCGCCTGGTTTGATCCAGATAGAAATAAAGTAACATTCATAATCTATGATTTGGGAATGGGGATACCTAGATCCTACCATGGTGATGATTTGCAACCCTTTTTACAGGCAGCAGTATTGTCTGATGCATGGACATTAGGGGCAACTCGTACAGGGGCATCAGGTCGCGGAAATGGGTCGGAAGACATCAAAAGCCCAGTGGGGGCAGGCTGTACTGAAAACGAGACACTTCTGATTTTTTCTGGTCATGCTAAGTACGTCAAGAGTTCACGCGATAACAAAGTAACTTGTGACTATACTGTAGATGAAGTACCGGGTACATTAGTCCAATGGAGTTTGGTACCTAAACGGGGGGAGTTATGATTATTCATGTGGCGAGAGACTTTTCTAAAACACCTTTTGGTCGTTACGAAGGCGACAGCCCGTTTAGTGCTCAAAAATTTCGTGATGAAGTACTGATACCTGCATTCATCAATAACCCCAATGAGCAAATTGTTGTCGATTTCTCTGGTGTGATGGTCGGTCTAGGTTCCTCTTTCTTGGAAGAGGTGTTTGGTGGACTTGTAAGGAGCCAATCAGTTCCTCTGAAAGATATTCGTGAACGTTTGGTAATCAAAAGTAAATTACCTATTTATGAAGGTAGAGTTAAGGCTTTTATTGAACAAGCTGCGTCAGTAAAGGGTTGATTTCAATGAAGGAATTCACTTGGGTTTTTGGCCTTGTAGGTAATTTATTGGTTTTTGTTGGGTGGATTGTAGTTTTTCTTAATGCTAAGAATATTTCTACTCGCTCTGAAATAAAATCTATAGTAGATACAATAGTTAAAACATTAAATGAAGTTTCCGAGAAAGGAATGAAATTCTGGTTTAATCAGGGATCAGATTATACTAATCATGAGCATTATACGTCTATGATTATGTCTAACATAACCTTGATTTCTCAACTGATTATATTTATTCAGGCAAGGGGGGTTGAAGCTGACGCCAACCTTAATAAATTAATTAATACCTTAACTTTAGATTGTGATTCAGTATTAGATATGGAGCCTCAGCAGAGAACATTACGAGCAAATGAAATAAATGCTGAGGCTATGGAGATTATCACTGGATTAATGACTTCATTTCATGATAAATATCCTCCAACACACTATGTGGATTTGGATAATTGGTATAGAAAACTCAGTTCTTATTAAGTTTTCTTTAATGTCGGTGTGATTTTAATTGACCGGTCATAAACTAATACTTGCGATTCAGTTTTATGGCCACTAAAAATCTGTTTATCTTTGGAAGAGCCCTCATAGTCTGATATACCTTTTGCTTTAAGATCATGAAATGTACAATCAAGAGGCCTCTCGAGTTGTTCAGAGGCCAATCTCCTAGCCTTACGCCATGCTTCATTAAATCCCTTATATGAATAACGCTCACCATACATTGTCCTGATAACAGGGCCATCCTGTCCCCATTCCCTACAAATATCAACAGCCGCATTGAGACGCTCAGTCCAGGCTTTGATCTGTTTAATACCAGTTTTACCTTGCTGTATGAAAATTCCTTTATCAAGAATCTGATTCCAGTTCATTTTAAGAACATCAGATACCCTTGCAGCGCAAAGATACGCAATTTCCATCGCGGCTTTAACTGCAGGAGTCGCATGAGTGAAGATAGCAATGTACTCTTCATCGGTTATGTAGCGGTCGCGCTGGGGTTTAGGAAACTTATCGACACCAACACACGGATTACCTGGTACATAACCACGCTGATACCCCCAGCGGTATACACGAGACATTGAACTATGCTCGTGATTAGCCTGAACACGGCTTCTTTTACCACGTGCATCCATGTAGCGCCGGACGTGTTCAGGTTTAATGGCCTTTGCTTCTGCATCGCCGAAAACCGCTAACAAGTATTTTTCATGTGCCAGGTAATCTTTTTGTGTCCTGGGGGCAAGGTCTGCATAGTCAGCACTATTTAAAAATTTTTTCCACAATTGTTGAAAGGTGAGTAGTTTCTTTCGACCTTCAACGACTTTCTCGTAAGCTAACCAAACCTCCGCTTTAGAAGCGTTTGCTGGGGCTAGATTCTCGGTAGTACCTCCTGGCTTCCAGTAGTAACCGGAAGGGCGGAAAAACACACCCTTCGGCATCCACTCATTACCAGGCGCTCTTTTGCGGCCCATATTATCTCTCTACAGCGTCAAAGTTCATGCCTGGAGTAGGCATATGGCCTGCTGGTGGAAGTATGCGTTGTACGGGATGGTTAATATGAAACCAGGTCGTTTTGATTGCTCCGTCCCGGCGTTCAATAAAAAAGATCCCGTTCTGCGTTAATACCTCTTTCTGCAGTGACTTTTGGGGCGAACCCGTGGCCTCTGTCAGTTCTTCATCAGTCAGGAAGCGATCGCTCATGAGTTGTTCTCCACTGAACCAGCTGCAACCGGTTATTTATTACTGCGATTTTAATTTAATGAGACTAAAAGCCATGAGAACTTCTAGACTATATCTTCTATAAAACTTAACAAATCCACAGTAGAACACGTAAAGAATAAATAGAGTTATGAATATTGATAAGTAATTGTATTTATGAGTGTCATTATCAAAGAAAGTCAAGGCTAACGCTAAAACTGAAATCCAAAAATTAAGCAAGAAAATGAAGCAAACATTTCGGCAAAATCCATAAAGAGCAACGTAATTTTGTATTTTACTCTGATGGGTTTGAGAAAACTCATATGCAGAATGATAGGCGAATCTGAACAGATCACCATCTAAGTATTTGCTTTTATGTAAGCTTATGCCTAGGTTATGTTCATACGATTCACTAACTTTTTTCCACAGGTTCTCTGCTAGTTTTTTTGGCAATCCTCTGGAGTAGCAAAACTTAAATGTACACAGGTCAAGAAACATGATCGGTGAAGTAATTACCTTGATAATAAAGTTTCTTATTTTTTTCGTTTTATCGATTTTTCTTTTCTCAGTATATTTATCATTTATATTTTCAAATAAATAAATAGATGGATAATTGAGTGATTCATTCATGTATTTCTCAATAAAGAAAGCTGATAGAATAGATACAAAGTGACCAGAGATATATGATGATACTATTAATGAAGCGTAACCTAATAGACTAAAAGCATTAGGTTGTGTGTTTATGAATTTAACTATCTGCATAGCAGGTTCTAACTCGTATGTAACTCCTACGAAATAAAGTAAGTAAAGGAATAAACCTCCTGGTATTAAATAACCTAAGAAATCATAAAATGAAAATGGATTTTGATTCATTATATACTCCATTTGTTGACTTTCTGATAAAATGATATGCAACTGATTTTAAAAGTTTTTTTGACTTTCAGGCGATTTACATGATCTTTTCTAGCTTCTGTTCGCTCAATATTTCATCTTCTTCTTCAAGAACTATACTATGCACAGTTAGTGATTCAAGTTCATCATTTTTCCCCTCATCCTTCAACAATTCTTAGTTGCTCAATTGCAAATTGCGCCATAGCATCAAGTCTTTGGTTCATAGCCATCAGCATTGACGTAGCGAGTAACTTCTACATCATAGAAAGTTTCAACCTCGACATGACCCACAAAGCACTCAGGCTGAATGAATTTTCAGCGCCACATTCTCCGCAGCCAGCTGCCGTACCTTTTCAGGCAAACCATCAGGGCAATTATGGTTACCGTTTTTACTGCGCGACCAGGAAAAGCCGCAATCAAAGTGAAACACGTCTCCGATCTCTTTTATGTTCATGCTGTCCACCATTCAATAAACATGCAGATAACAACGGTTACTACGGCAACCAGCACCCAGCAGATCACATCGAACAGGGCGGCGAACCGACACAGGGTGTATTTGCTGTAATTCTCAGGATCAATATTCATTTCGCCTCCCCAAGCACCCAACGGAGTGCGCTCGCATACTCACCTTCGGCAGATTCCAGGGCTTTAGTAATTTCTTTGCGGGTTTTCAGACGCGGCTTTTGCTCGCCGAGAATCTTACGCTGACGCCGGGCTTTTTCATGGCCGGTTGTGCCAGCTGTCGCCAGCTCGATTGCTGACACTTTTGCACGCTGTTCTTCAGGTGGGAGCGCACTAAGCTGACGCGCCTGGGTAACGGTGACCGTTCCGGACTCCACTGCATCGCGAACAGCCTGGGTGGCATCCAGCAGTGACAGCGTTGCGCGTACGGTCTGAACGCTGCAGCCAAACAACACCGCAATGTCGTCCTCATCGAGCCCGCGGTCGAGCGCGTCTGACATTTTTTTAGCCCGGCCCAGCGGCGTATCGGGTCGGCGAATTTCGTTTTCGCTGACCATGTATTTAGCCATCTGATTTGCCGAACCACGCTTAACGACTCCGGGAACAAGCAGTGGGTCTTTGCCCTCTTTCAAAAGAAGCTTATTTGCCTCCAGCGTATGTTTAACGCGCTGACGGCCTGCAACTACGCAGGTGAGCCCAATTTCAGGGTCTTTCCAGACAATAATCGGCTCCAGTACACCCAGCTCCTTGATGTTCAGTACCATCCCTTCGTCGATCGGCAGGTTGATACGTTCATCGTAGAGAAGATGGGTTTTGTCGGTAACAAGATGCAGCTTTTCCGGTTCGAACATCAGAACGTTGGTTTTGCCGTTGGCGCCGTATACAAGCTTTGAGTCTTTAGCCATCAGAGAGCCTCCACGTTACGGAAGCTGGTGGGGCAAATTGCTTTCAAATCGCGCATTGCTTCGAGGACATGCAGATTTGTGCGTTTCTTGGTATGTCGCTCAGTAATACGATCACACTCCTTCGCCCATGATTTGACTTCGATGAGAAGAGCGTCTCGTTCGATACGAACCTGGCGAAGAGCTACGTTCGAAACATCGAGGATAGCCGCCAGTTCTTTGACGATCGTTCCCTGAGCTGGTGGCATATCTCTGGCAATTTCGTATGCCTCTTTAATTAGTTGATTTGCTGTCTTAGCCATCTCTTATTCTCCATCTGACGCGCTGCAACGCGTGAATTTAGGGTGCAGCAACCCAACCCATGAAAGTGGGTGAATAGCTGGTTAGAATTTCTTGCTGATGGGTTAGCCGCCACTGCAATGGCGGCACGTTAGTTCTCCACACAACTGGAAGCGCACTCCTTCAGTTACAAACCGATCCCCACCGGAAGAAGAGGAATGCGCTTTCGTGTTGTGTGCTATTCACCTATTCCTTACGACATTAATGTAGGATAACTTACCTTATGGTGTCAATGCTGTTTGTAGGAAAACTTACATTCAGGTGTAAAAAAAACCGGCTTTGATGCCGGTTTCATTGTTCTTCAAAAATCAGAGGTCCGTGACAACCTGCCTGACAACACCAACGATCTTACAGTTGCCATTTACTTCCATCACACGATAGTTCGGATTAAGAGGAACCAAATATTTTATAGGTCCATCAATTACAAATTTTTTCAGCGTTGCCTCTGCTGAGCCCATCACTTGGGCAACGACAATCTTACCGTTTACTTCGTAAATACTGCCGTAGTCTGGGTCAACAACAACGATTGAGCCCTCAGGTATGCTTGGGGCACCGTTAGGGTTAGTCATTGAATCACCACGTACTTTCAGAGCGAATCCTTCATCACAAAGATTTGCGGTTGTGTAAATCCATTCTGAAACATCATTTTCGGTAACTGGCGCGCCGCTTTCGGTCCATTCACCAGCCTGAACCCAAGATAAGACTGGAATCCTTTTCACGCCAAAACGTTCGGTAGGCTTATAGGTTGGTGCCTCCGATACAGGATCTCCAATACCATGAATTATCCATTGAGGATTCGTTTTTAACGCAGCAGCAAGCGCCTGAAGGTTAGAACCCCCTGGCTCATAATCTCCTGACTCCCACCCAGTAACAGTCACACGGTTAACGCCCACTAATTTGGCTAAGACCGCTTGGGTTAGTTTCAGCTCTTTACGTCTTGCACGGATGCGTTCATTCATTTTCATGTAGGCAATCCTACCATTTTGTAATGTAGGAATCCTTGACCTTTGAGTGTAAGATATCCTACCATTTGTTTGTCTGCTTCCCTTACATATGAGGAAAAAATGAAAAAAGTTGACGTGATTACTTACTTTGGCTCCGTCGGTAATGTGGCAAAAGCGCTGGGTATATCTCATGCCTCTGTATCCGGTTGGGGGGAGGTCATTCCAAAAGGGCGAGCATTTGAAATCCAAGCTCTAACAGAAATGAAGCTGAAAGTTAACCCGGAGTTGTATTTAAAGGCTAATCAAACAGCAGCTTAACCGTTACTACTAATTGTAAGCAAAAAGGGTAGGTATGAACTTGAAAGAAGTCGTGAAAGGTATGTGCAAATCATATCCGGGTGGCCGCGAAGCAATGGCTGGCGCCTTGGGTATGACCGTGACGCAGTTCAACAACAACCTCTACGAGAAAAACGGCTGTCGATTTTTTGAAGTATCGGAGCTGGAAGCGATGGAAGACATTTCCAACACGTCGCTGCTGGCAGACTACTTCGCCCGCCGTCGTGGGGCCCTGCTGGTGGATGTGCCGCACCTGGAAGAACTCGATCGCGTGGACCTGTTTAGTCGTGCAATGCGTACCTCTGCTGCCAGGGGACAGGTTGATCAGATTATCGAACAGGCGCTTGAAGATGGCGTTATTGAAAGGCATGAGGCCGAAGAAATCATGGTGCATCACCGCCGCCATCTGGCAGCTCGGGAAGAAGAGATTGCCGCAATTATCACGTTATTTTCACGCAAAAAGAAGTGACGCCAGCGAGTTGCAGCTCCTGGCGTCGTGGCGTGTCGTTATCAGTGGAGATTACTAACGCATGAACAGTCTACCAACACAGTACCGCAGGTCGCAACTTGTGGCGCGGCCGGTCCCTGGAGGAGAGGGGCCGGTGCAGTTCGTGTATGGGGTAAGAGTACCCGGTGGGATAGAACCTGTCTGCTACCAGTTTGCTCAATGGGCGGTAGATGACTTTAGAAGTCAGGCGGAAAGCGTATGCGAGAACTTAACCGATGGTTCAGAGATCACTACGGCGTCCCGGTCAGGGTCATACGCTGGGAGCCCCAAACACAGCGCGTTATATACCTGCGCGAAGGGTATAAGCACGAATGTTTCAGCCCACTTGAACAGTTCAAACGAAAATTCAGGGAAATAGAGGGGTCTTATGAGCCTGTTAATGCCATCAAGGCCGATAGTCATCAATCCTGACCTTGCCTATAGCATCGGCCTGAATGAAGCCATTGCGCTGCAGCAGCTTAACTACTGGCTGCAGGAGACTAACTCAGGGCTGGAGCGTGACGGCGTACGCTGGATCTACAACACGACAGAGCAATGGCTGGAGCAATTCCCGTTCTGGTCTGAATCCACTCTGAAGCGCACCTTCACCCGGCTGAAGAGCCTGGGCGTGCTTAAAGTTGAGCAGCTGAACAAGTCCCAGCGCGACATGACGAACTACTACACGATCAACTACGAAAGCGAGCTTTTAGATGAGGTCAAAGTGACCAAATCGAAGAAGTCAAAATGCTCCGTTCCATCAGGTCAAAATGACACGATGGAAGAGGTCAATGTGAAACGCTCCACCGGGTCAAAACGAACCGCTGTCATCAGGTCAAATTGGCACGATGATCTTACAGAGAATACAACAGAGAGTACTACAGAGATTACAGGTAAAGACTCTTGTCCGGTTGCGCTGCAACCAGACCAGACCGATCCGGCAGATCTCGTTCTCGATCATTTCAATCGGGTAACCAACTCGACCTATGGCAAGGGGGGACGAACCAAAACGACGCTGGGTTATATCCGGGGACGCCTGGCCGAAGATTACAGCCCTGAAGACCTGATGCTGGTGGTTGACTACCTGAACGAGAAATGGGCTCAGGATCCGAAGATGAGCGACTACCTGCGGCCCAAAACGCTGTTTGCTCCCGAGAACTGTGTCGAGTATTTCGACAAGGCCAAAAAATGGGAAGCAGCCGGACGCCCAGCCTGGACTGGAGGAAAGTGGGTTAAACAAGACACGGCGTTCAAGTCCAGTTATTCCGACGTGGATTATTCAGTCCCTGCGGGGTTTCGTTCATGAGCAAGCCATTTCTGAAATGGGCTGGTGGAAAGTATTCCCAGCTGGCTGACCTGTTCGTGCATATCCCTGCAGGGAAACGCCTGATAGAGCCATTCGTTGGTGGTGGATCTGTGTTCCTGAACAGCGAAAAGCACGCAGATTACCTGCTGGCGGACGTTAACCCGGACCTGATTAATCTGTATCAGATGTTAGCGGTGGTGCCGGATGAAGTGGAACTAAAGGCCCGCTGGATGTTTGAGCACATGCGGTCACCAGATGGCTATGAGCTGATCCGTTCCGAGTTCAACGCTCAGACGCTGGATGCTACTGAACGCGCAGCTGCATTCCTGTATCTCAACCGGCATTGCTTCAATGGCCTGATGCGCTACAACCAGGCGAACAAGTTCAATGTGGGTTGGGGAGGCTACAAGGCCCCGTATTACCCGATGGATGAGATGAAAGCCTTCGCGGGTATGGCGCATAACTGCGTATTCATGACCGCTGATTACCGCCGGACAATCAGCCTGGCCGGTAAAGGGGATGTGGTTTACTGCGATCCGCCTTACGAACCGATGCCGGGAACAACCGGATTCACCGCCTACGCCGCTGGTGGTTTTAGCTGGGATAACCAGGTGGACCTGGCGAAGCAATGTGTATCTGCCTTTCACCGTGGCGCTCGGGTAGTGATTTCTAACTCATCCGCACCGAAGGTTCTCGACCTGTACCGGGAGCATGGTTTTAACCTGCAATTCATCAACGCGCGCCGTTCGATCTCCTGCAAAAGCAGTACGCGGGAAGTCGCAAAAGACGTTGTAGCGATCCTTTAAGGGGGCTAAATGAAACTGACTTTACCATTTCCACCGAGCGTAAATAGTTACTGGCGCGCCCCGAGCAAGGGACCGCTGAAAGGCAGGCATCTGGTAAGCGAGACAGGGCGCAAGTTCCAGCAGGCAGCGAGAGCGGCGATTATTGAGCAACTGCGGGCCGTTCCCCGGCCATCCTCTGATCTGGCCGAGGTTCACATAGTGTTGTATCCGCCGGATCAGCGCCGTCGGGATATCGATAACTACAACAAAGCGCTGTTCGATGCACTGACTCTAACAGGCGTCTGGGAAGACGACAGTCAGGTTAAGCGCATGCTGGTGGAGTGGGGGAACATCGTGAAGAAAGGGAAAGTAGAAATCACTATCCGTCGTTTTCGTGCAGCTGCCTGACGTGGAGATGATATGAGAGCACTACTAACCCCTGAGATAGCCCCACGCATGGGCGTTGTTCTTCTTCGCCCAGGTGCTGATCTCATGCCGATGTTCAGGAGAGGGCGGGTATTGATTGAGCCTGCACCGGAAGAATACAGCGACTACGCAACCGGCGCCATTCCTCCCGCTACGCAGCCACTGGCAGAAGACCCGGTTTTGAAGCCAGTATTCGAAAACAAAGATGTCATTCTGCGCGCGGGTGGTATCAGCTCGCTGGAGGCCGAGCTGGAGCGTCGTTTTGAATGCCAGTATCCGCACGGCTCGTGGCACAGCGAAAATTTTACGCTGTTCCGGCATGAGCCTGGCAGCATCCGCCTTTGCTGGGCCTGCGATAACCTGGTGCGTGATCAGTACACAGAGACGCTGGCAGGCATTGCGCGTGAGAACCTGGTATCCTGGCTGATAACGGTCATCCGCTCACAGCTGGGGTTCAATGAAGACCATCAACTGACGATCCCCGAGTTGTGCTGGTGGCTGGTAATAAACAATCTGGCGCACGTCATCCCTGAATCGCTGGCCCGGAAAGCCCTGCGATTGCCGGAAATAAAGCATCAACCGGTGATGAAGGAGAGCGATATTGTGCCGGAGCCAGCGGCGAGCGAAGTGGTGCAGAAAAAGATTCTCGGTCTTCGCGTAGATCCTGAAACGCCGGAATCATTCATGCTGCGACCAAAGCGCCGGCGCTGGGTAAACGAGAGCTGGACGCGCTGGGTTAAGTCTCAGACGTGTATCTGCTGTAACAGACAAGCAGATGACCCCCATCACCTGATAGGCCACGGACAAGGTGGGATGGGAACGAAAGCGCACGACCTGTTTGTGTTGCCGCTTTGCAGAGCGCATCACGACGAGTTGCACGCTGACACCGTGGCATTTGAGGAGAAGCACGGCTCACAGCTGGAGCTGCTGTTTCGATTTCTGGATCGTTCGCTGGCAATTGGCGTGCTGGCATAGTGGAGAACGCATAATGATTAACCCGTCCGAGGTTGGAAAAGCTGGTGAAATGGTCAGGCTGAAAACGCTGGAGGCCATCTGGATTCAGGGGAAGCTACGGATGTGGGGCCGCTGGTCCTACATCGGCGGCGGTAGTGGCGGCAATATGTTTAACCAGTTACTGGCCTCCGGGAAAGTCACCAAAACAGCCATCAATGAGGCATTACGCCGGATGAAGAAGTCTGGCATCTCGAAGCCTGAGCTTGAGGCGTTCTTTCGTGAAATACTCGCGGGGAAAAGCAAAAGCGGCCTGGCTTTCTGCACAGATGATGAAGGACTGCTGATTGATAAGGTACTGGGGGCAGTCCTCATTACGGGTGGTCACAAAGAGCTTTACCACCTGCTGGTGGAGCATTACCGGTTACGGAAGAGCAAACGCCGCATAGCGGAAGAGCTCTATGAAAAGCATCCCGACTGGTGTTTTATGACCTGCAGGCGAAGAGTTGATGCATGGATCAGTTTGGCAGAATCGATGCTGTACGTACCAATGTGTGACGCATTTGGCACAAATGGCGACAGATTTTACTTGCAAAGTGAGCCAGAAACTGCTTGAATTGTGATAGGCTCGGGACGTTAAAGCGAACTGAGCAGCAAGAAAAAATTAAAGGCCCAAGGTTAACCCCCTTGGGCTTTGTCATTTCTGCAATCTCAGCGCTGTTTAAAGGTTTCATACCCACAGCTGGAGCATTTGTAATAGTCTCTCTGAACTCCCAACCCAATGAAATCGGGGTCATCTACGGTTCGGTCAAGGCTATAGCTCATCTGTGAGCATCTGGGGCATTTCTCCCCACCGCTGGATTTGATGTATGCCTCAAGCTCGGAGACCTGCTGTTTGAGACGATCCACTTCGTCGGGTACTGTTTTTAACCTTTTCCACAGTGGGATTTTTTCCAGTAAAGAATCCAGTTCGGAGAGTATCCCCATGAGTCACCTCGTTAATAAGACGCTAGTTACGACAGGCGGTATTACGCTATGCAAGCCTGATATTTATGCCCTTGATATCACTACTGATGATAAGGGGAGTAAAGAACTCTACATTCTCAAGAATGGCGAAGAATTGATCCACTTCGAATTTACAGAAGAGAGTACGGAAAAGTTGTTATCCTTGCTCCGAGAGTAGGTCTATTTGCATTGCATCAGTACCCTTGTCACATTGTCGTAGAGCAACACCCACAACTCCTAAGCCTCAGTACTCGCCGGGGCTTTTTTGAATCTGCAATCCGGTCAGGGCTCTTTGGTAGAGACGTGCTGCACGACACGTCGACACCCGCCGCGCAAGAGCCCTGAGCCAGATTGCCGATTTAGCTCAGCAGGTTGAGCGCCTGTCAGGTAAACAGGCACTTAAAAGTGACTTTTAGTGGTGCATTTTTTTTGTTTTTTTATGAAAAAAGTCCCTTAACTTGGGAAATCGAGAAAATGACTATGAGATGATCTCACTACGTTTAACTCAATAGTGAGGGTATTTATGGGCGGTAATGATATCGATGTTGGCCTTGTGATTGCGGTGTTTGTAATCGCGGCTATCTTTTTGTTGAGTAAGATTTTTTTGTAAAAACAGCGACTAACTTAATTAATGCCCATGCGACTAGTGGGCTTTTTTATTTCAGGCTCACGGTAATCATCTTCGACACGCTTCGTTGTTAAATCCAGCCCGACGGGCCTGACCCCCTTTAAACACACACAGCGCCATCCGTCATCAACGGATGGTCAGAGTCCATGAAAATGAACAACCAGAACGAGAATATCGTTACCCATTTCTTTGCGTGGCTGGCTGCCGTTGCCTCAATGCTGGGGATCACTACACAGGACATGGTTTATATCCTCTTTGGTTTTATCGGCGTGGTGATTTCTCTCGCGTCGTTTGTGCTGGGGAGAATGGATGCACGGAAAGAGCGTAACGAAGACAGTAAGCGAACGCAGTTGCTGGCTGATTATCTCCATGGCGTGCAGCAAAAACCGGTTCGTGAACGCCCATCGTCTGCTGAAGTGATCACCGAATCAATGAACAGGATAAACAACGATGGCGCAACTGACTAAAAGAGCTGGTGCCACCGGCGCGGTTTGTTCTGTGACAGCAATTATCGCAATAGTGCTGAATGCCGGTCACGTGCGTACCAACGAGCGAGGCCTTGAACTTATTGGCAATGCTGAAGGTTGTCGGCGTGATCCGTATGTCTGCCCGGCAGCTGTGCTCACCGATGGTATAGGGAACACGCACGGAGTTAAGCCCGGCGTGCGAAAAACTGACAAGCAGATCGCCGCTGACTGGGAAAGAAACATCCTTGAGGCCGAGCGTTGCGTAAATACCTATGGCAATGGCCGACGGCTGAGCGACAACACATTTTCAGCGGTAACGTCGATCACCTTTAATGCAGGCTGCGCCAATATGCAGAAATCGACATTGTTTGCACTACTCGTGAAAGGTCAGGTTACGCAGGCATGTAACCAGTTCCCTCGCTGGGTGTACGGTGGTGGGAAAGTTCTTCCCGGCCTTGTGACTCGTCGCGCCGCAGAGAAACAGCTCTGCCTGGATGGTGTGAAATGAGCCGGTTAGCGGCCATTATCAGCGCTGTTGTGATCTGCCTGGTTGTTTGCCTTGGGTGGCTGGCCAGTCACTACCACAGCAACGCCACCGAGTTTAAAAGGCAGCGGGACAAAGCGACTGAGCAACTCGGCCTGGCGAAAGACACCATCGCTGACATGCAGGTAAGGCAGCGCGATGTTGCAGCGCTCGATGCCAAATACACGAAGGAGTTAGCCGATGCAAAAGCTGAAAATGATGCTCTGCAGCGCAAGCTTGATAATGGTGGTCGGGTGCTCGTCAAAGGCAAGTGTCCAGTGTCAGCCGCAACCCAAACCACCGGCGCCTCCAGCATGGGCGATGATGCCACCGTCGAACTCTCTGCAGTTGCTGGACGAAACGTTCTCGGTATCCGATCCGGAATCCTCAGTGACCAAACAGCCCTGAGGGCGCTGCAGGAATACATCAGAAACCAGTGCCTGGAATAGGGAGCGGAGCTCCCTTGGAGAAATTACAAGATACCAACAGATGGTTTAAATTTTTGAATTGATGTTGCTTTAAACATTTCGCTATTTCTTTTTCCATTGGAGAACCATTCGCAACAATATTTATCAAGACTTTTATCGAATCTTTCCACTGTCATTATTGGACCACCAGACTTCAATTGCACAAGGGTGCCGGGTTCGAATTTTTCTTCCATTTTCATGCCTCATTAATTTTGATGAAAACAAAAAATCATGTCTGTTTTGCAAGACTATCATAACCCAAAGGGAGAGCTAAGACGATGAATGATGATTCACGTAAAGACCTACAATTGTGGTTTGGTTTGTCGTATGCAAGCTCCTGCGTAATGCCCCGCGTTTTCATGGAGGCCATGCATGCAGTGTGGCAAGGTAAGATAGCAGACCTGCTGTTTGAGTATAACGACAAAATCAAAACGGACGTATGCGGCATTCATAGCTGTTTTGTAATAGCGAAGGACGGTAACTATCGGTTCATGAAAATGCCGAAGGGTATCTTGAACTATCGACATCCGTTGATACCGCCTGCAACTGGGTGAGGGCCATCTACCTGGCCGACCACGATATCGATGTGCTGGATAAGCAGACGAAGCGCTACATTATGGCGCACAATAGATCGGTATCCGCGAATTGCTCCAAAAAAAATCCCTTTGAGTCCGCAGCAGCAAAAAGCCGGTATATACCGGCTTTGATACTTATCTTTTACTATCTGGGGTTCTTTTTACGGGGACCCAAGATCCTCCTGGTTTGGAGGTAGGTGGCGCAGTCCTGTTGTCAGGAATCGTAGTAAAGTTATCTGTCTTTCCTCCTCTCGGACCTTGTTCACGATAAACACCACCATCGTTACCACTGTTTTGTCCTGGTTTTAATGGCATGGAAACCCCCATAGGTATGACCACAATATTGTGGCCTGATCATTATGTCGTGAACATCATGGATAGAAAGTGAAACACACCAAATTAGTGAGATTAAGCATGCCAACTTTAATACCTCGAGCGTGCCGTAAGCGTGGATGTCCTGGCACCACTACTGACCGTTCAGGCTACTGTGATCAGCATCGCAATGAGGGCTGGCAGCAGCATCAGCAGGGAAAGAGTCGCCATGAACGCGGTTACGGTAGCCAGTGGGATGTCAGGCGTGCACGCATACTGAAACGCGACAACCATTTGTGCCAGAACTGCCTCCGCAGCGGTCGAGCTGTCGCCGCAAAGACCATTGACCACATCAAGGCCAAGGCTCATGGGGGTACCGATGACGATTCGAACCTCGAAAGCCTGTGTTGGCCCTGCCATCGAACGAAAACCGGGCGCGAACGCCTCAAATGATATGGATTCTCATTTAATGCGATGCAGAAGGGGGGGCGGGGTCAAATCCCTGACGGCAAAGGCCCAAAGGACCGCCGCCTAACCTTTTTTCACACCGCCGCAGGTTAGAAAACTTTTTTTTGGGGTACCCCATCCAATGATTAATAGGAGTTTTCGATTATGCCTGGACCACCGAAAACCCCGACACATCTGGCTTTAGTGAAGGGGAACCCATCCAAGCGCCCGATCAATAAGAACGAGCCAAAACCCCCGTCAGGGGTCCCCCCAATACCGAAACATTTCGATAAACAGGGTAAGTACTGGTTCAAGCGTATTGGTGAGGAACTTGATGCCGTCGGCGTGTTGACCACGCTGGATGCTAAAGCGCTGGAGTTGTTGATAGAAGCCTATGTTGAATACCGGCATCACTGCGACACGCTTGATCGTGAAGGTTACACCTATGCCGTCTACAGCGAAGATGATTCAGACGAAGGAGGGGAGCGGGAAATCAGAATGATCAAACCGCACCCTGCAGCAGTCATGAAGGCTGACGCGTGGAAACGGATCAGAGCGATGCTGAGCGAATTCGGCATGACACCTGCCAGCCGATCAAAGGTTGGTGCAAAAGGCCCGGCAGAAGCCGACCCACTGGAAGAATTTCTTAAAAAGCGCAAATGATGAATGGCAACCGTTGCAGATGGATTCCGCTACGCCGAGCGCGTGGTATCTGGCGATATCGTTGCTGGCGAACTGGTGCGTCTTGCGTGCCAGCGGTTCTTTCATGATTTAGAGCACGGCCCGGAGCGCGGTGTTTATTTTGATGAAGGCCGCGCCCAGCACGTTCTCGATTTTTATAACTTCGTCCCCCATGTGAAGGGTCACTTGACCGGCAAGCCGATCGAGTTGATGGACTGGCACACCTTCATCCTGATTAACCTTTTCGGGTTTGTCGTCCCGCTGATAGATGAAATAACGTTTGAGAGCATTCTTGACGACGATGGCGACCCCATGTTTGTGCGTCGCTTTCGTACCGCCTATGACGAAGTAGCGCGTAAAAATGCAAAATCAACGCTTTCGTCTGGCATCGGGCTTTATATGACTGGTGCCGACGGTGAGGGTGGTTCTGAGGTTTATTCCGCAGCAACAACCAGGGACCAGGCCCGCATCGTGTTTGATGATGCGAAGCGCATGATTAAGCTGGCTCCTAAAACACTGGGCCGGTTGTTTGGTAGTAACAAGCTGAATATTCACCAGGAGCGGACGGGCTCAAAATTCGAACCTGTAGCCAGTGATGCGAATAACCTCGACGGCCTTAATATTCACTGCGGGATCGTTGATGAGCTGCACGCACATAAAACTCGTGACGTCTGGGAAGTTCTGGAAACAGCGACCGGTGCGCGCCTGCAGTCCCTTATTTTTGCAATCACCACTGCGGGTTTTAATAAGGAAGGTATCTGCTACGAGCAACGTGATTATGCAATCAAGGTTCTGAAGAACTTTGATAACCCTGACCCGCTTTCAATTAAGGATGACAGCTATTTTGCGCTGATTTATACCCTGGATGAGGGGGACGATCCTTTCGACGAGGCAAACTGGCCGAAAGCAAATCCCGGCCTGGGGATATGTAAGCGTTGGGACGATATGCGCCGTCTGGCTAAAAAGGCGAAAGAGCAGGTGGCGGCGCGTGTCGGTTTTTTTACCAAGCATCTCAATATCTGGGTGCAAGGTGAAAAAGCATGGATGGATATGGCGCGCTGGGAAAAATGCCGTGACGACTGGGATGACTCCACTTCGGCCAACTGGTCAATGTGGCTCGGCGTTGACCTTTCCAACAAAATTGATATTTCAGCTGCAGTTAAAGTCTGGCTTGCTCCAAATGGCGATGTTTATGTCCGCTCCAGATTCTGGATACCTGAAGGTCGGCTGGAAGCCTGTTCCAAGCAGCAGGCGGACCTTTACAGAAAATGGAATCTCGCTGGATTCCTTGAGTTTACCGATGGCGATGTCGTTGACCATGCAGTAATTAAAGAGGAAACGATCGAATGGGCGCGAGGTGACTCGCTGAACGAGTTTGCATACGACCCGTGGAGTGCCACTCAGTTTGCTTTGTCGGTAGCAGCTGAAGGTGTACCAATTGTTGAAGTCCCTCAGACGGTTAAAAACCTGTCTGAAGCAATGAAGGAAGTCGAGGCGAAAATTTACGCCGGGCGTTTTCATCACGATGGCAATCCAGTGATGACATGGATGATGTCAAACGTCACCGTCAAACCAGACAAAAACGAGAATATTTTCCCCAACAAGGCCACGCCTGAAAACAAAATTGACGGTCCTGTCGCGATGTTTATTGCGATGAGTCGCCTGCTTGTTAACGGTGGTGGTGAAGTTGACTTCCTGTCCACTATCGATCCTGACGAAGACCTTTTACTTCTATGAAAACTCTAATCACTGATGTTATCGGGCTTACCGGGTTCGGTTCGCTTGCTGCAGGCGTTTATCTCCAGTTCGGGCTGGCGATGTCTCTGATGATGTCGGGAACCCTGCTACTCATTTATGCGCTGTTAGCGGCAATGAGGGGGAATAATGCTGCTTGATGCTCTTTTTCGCAGTGAACCACTGGAAAACCCGGCTACTCCGATCACGAGTGAATCGGCAGAAACCGATAACGTGTTTGCCCGAGATGTATTTGTCAGCCCGCAAACGGCGATGAAGCTGGCTGCGGTGTATGCCTGTATTTACGTTATCTCTTCGAATATCGCTCAGATGCCACTGCATGTTATGCGGAAAACCAATAACAAGGTTGAAGCTGCCCGCGATCACCCTGTGTTTTACCTGGTTCACGATGAGCCGAATATGTGGCAGACAAGCTATAAGTGGCGTGAGTTAAAACAGCGTCATATTTTGGGCTGGGGGAATGGTTACACCTGGGTGAAGCGTTCCCGTCGTGGTGAAGTTTCCGGGCTGGAATGCTGCATGCCCTGGGAAACGACACTGCTTAACACGGGTGGTCGGTATACCTATGGCGTTTACAACGAAGAGGGGGCGTTTGCCGTCAATCCCGACGATATGGTGCATATCCGGGCGCTGGGTAACAACCAGAAAATGGGGCTTAGCCCAATCATGCAGCATGCCGAGACGATAGGCATGGGGATGAGCGGGCAGGCTTATACCAGTTCATTCTTCAACGGTAATGCGCGACCCGCTGGCATTATTTCGGTGAAAAGCCAGCTGAATGAAGAAAGCTGGGGGCGTTTAAAAAGCATGTGGCAAAAAGCTACAGCTGCTTTGCGCAGCCAGGAGAATAAAACAATGCTTCTCCCGGCAGAGCTGGATTACAAAGCGCTCACCGTTTCCCCGGTTGATGCCCAGATCATTGATATGTCGAAGCTGAATCGGTCGATGATTGCCGGGATATTTAATGTACCGGCGCACATGATTAACGATCTCGAAAAAGCCACTTTCTCAAATATTACGCAACAGGCCATTCAGTTTGTCCGCTACACGATCATGCCGTGGGTAACGAACTGGGAACAGGAACTCAATCGCCGCCTGTTCACCCGTGCTGAACTGGCCGCCGGGTATTACGTCAGGTTTAACCTGACAGGCCTGCTACGCGGGACCCCACAGGAACGTGCTCAGTTCTACCACTTTGCGATCACTGATGGCTGGATGAGCCGCAATGAAGCGCGAGCCTTCGAAGACATGAATCCGGTAGATGGCCTGGATGAAATGCTGGTGAGCGTTAACGCCGCGAACCCCGCAGACGATTTTAAGGCACCTAAAACCGACGAGGAAAAGCCCAATGAATGACCGTGAAACGCGCTGTTACAGCGGGGAGGTCAGAGCCGAGCAACGCACCGATGAACCTACCCGCATTCTGGGCTATGGCTCGGTGTTCAACAGCCGTTCTGAACCCCTGTGGGGATTCCGTGAAATCATCAAGCCCGGAGCATTTGACGATGTGCTGAATGATGATGTTCGCGGGCTGTTTAACCATGACCCCAACTTTATTCTGGGACGGAGCGCTGCCGGGACGCTATCCCTGTCTGTCGATGAGCGCGGCCTGCGTTACGACATTACAGCGCCGGATACGCAAACTATCCGCGATCTGGTGCTGGCGCCGATGATGCGCGGTGACATTAACCAGTCATCTTTTGCCTTCCGGGTATCCCATGACGGTGAAAATTGGTACCAGGACGATGAAGGGATCGTTATTCGTGAAATATCGAAGTTTTCCCGGCTGTTTGATGTCAGTCCGGTGACTTATCCCGCATATCAGGAGGCCGACTCCGGCGTCCGATCGATGAAAGCCTGGCAGGAGGCGCGCGACAGCGGTGCGCTAAAGAACGCCATTAATCAACGAATGGCGCGTGAGCGCCTGCTGACCCTTCTTAACGCGTAAGGAAAAATCATGAAACTGCATGAAATGAAGCAAAAACGTAACATCATCGCCAAAGATATGCGTGCCCTGCATGACAAAATTGGCGATACACCCTGGACCGATGAGCAGCGTACTCAGTGGAACGCTGCAAAATCGGAGCTTGACGCTCTTGATGAGCGTATTGCACGCGAAGAGGAACTGCGCCGCCAGGATCAGGACTATATCCACGAAAACGAGCCGGAACAGCGCCAGCAGCAGAATCGTGATCCAGCAAACCCGGAAGCACAGGCTAACGAACGCCGTGCTGCGGCGTTTAATGCGTTTTTGCGCCGTGGTCTTGGCGAGATGAGCGCTGAAGAACGCCAGGCTTTAAAGGAGTTGCGTGCTCAGGGCACGACGCCGGATGAAAAAGGGGGTTACACCGTACCAACCCAGTTCCGAAATAAGATCGTCGAAGCACTGAAAGATTACGGTGGAATTGCCAGTGTGGCGCAAATTCTGAATACCGCCAACGGCCAGGACATTGACTGGGCAACCTCTGACGGTACTACTGAAGAAGGTGAACTGCTGGGCGAAAACACTGAAACCAGTGAAGAAGACGTGTCTTTCGGCGGTGCAACGCTGGGGGCTAAAAAACTGTCCTCTAAAATCATTCGCGTATCCAATGAACTGCTCCAGGACAGCGGCGTAGATATCGAGGCGTTCCTGGCCGCGCGTATCGCCACTCGCATCGGACGTGGTGAAGCGAAGTATCTGGTATTAGGGACCGGCACCGGCACCCCGCTGCAGCCTAAAGGGTTGGCTGCGTCGGTAACTGGCACCAAAAATACCGCAGCAGCGACCACCTTTACCTGGAAAGAGCTGAACGCACTGAAGCACTCTGTCGACCCGGCATACCGTAACGGTCCAAAGGTGCGCTGGGCCTTTAACGATGCAACGTTGCAGCTGGTGGAGGAAATGGAGGACGGACAGGGCCGCCCGCTCTGGTTACCGAACATTATCGGTGGCGCACCTGCCACTGTTCTGCAGGTGCCGTATGTCGTTGACCAGGCTATTCCTGATATCGCGGCTGGTGCCAAATTTGCCTACTTCGGCGATTTTAACCGCTTTATCGTTCGTCGCGTCACTTACATGACGCTGAAACGACTGGTTGAGCGCTACGCAGAGTACGATCAGACTGGCTTCCTGGCCTTCCACCGCTTCGACTGCGTACTGGAAGATACTGGCGCGATTAAGGCGCTGGTGGGTAAACCGGCATCTGGCGGCTAAGGCAACAATCAGCTTCAACCTCCACCGCTCCGGCGGTTTTTTTATGCCCGCAGTTCGCTGCGGGCCAGGGAAAATATATGAGCACAACGATTGAGAAGTTACGGGCTCAGTGCCGGATTGATATCGACGACACCACGGAAGATGAGGTGCTTACGCTCTATTATGGTGCTGCGCGCCGAAAGGCGGAGAACTTCATCAACCGCCATCTTTATGAAGACGAAGTGCCGGAAACTGATCCTGACGGGCTGGTGATTGCTGACGACATTCTCCTGGCGTTGATGCTGCTTGTCGGGCACTGGTATGAAAACAGAGAAGAGTCGTCAGACGCAGCAAAAACCAGCATCCCATTTGGCTTTACATCACTGATAGAGCCGTACCGCTATATTCCGCTCTAGGAGGAATTATGCAGGCAGGACGATTACGGCATCGCGTCACTATTCAGAACTTCACAATATCAAAAACACCTTCCGGCCAGCCGGTAGAAAGCTGGACTGATGGAAAAACTATCTGGGCCGAGGTTAAAGGGATCAGCGGTAGGGAGCTGCTAGCCGCTGGCGTTGAGCGTGCTGATGCCACCATTCGCGTCTGGGTGCGTTTTCGTACAGACATCTCAGCTTCTTCCCGTTTGAAAGTACTGAATGGCCCATACAAAGATGCGGTCCTGAATGTCACTGGGCCTCCGGTTCCGGATATAAAAGGTACCCGGCTGGAAATTCTCTGCAAACAGGGGACCGAAAAATGATTGATGTGAATCTGGATTTTTCCGGGTTGCAGGATATTGCCCGCGATCTGCAAACGCTCAGCAAGGCCGAAAATAATAAAGTTCTCCGGGAGTCGACCCGTGCTGGTGCCGAATTGCTCCGCGAGGAGGTGATTGATCGCGCTCCTGAGAAATCCGGAAAACTGAAGAAAAACGTTGTTGTCGTCACCCAGAAAAGTCGCCGTCGCGGTGAAATTTCATCTGGGGTGCATATTCGTGGCGTTAACCCGCGAACGGGGAACAGCGACAATACAATGAAGGCCAGCAACAAGCGGAATGCGTTTTACTGGCGCTTCGTGGAGTTGGGAACATCTACAGCGCCTGCACATCCGTTTGTTCGCCCAGCTTTTGATACCCGCATGGAAGAAGCTACGCAGGTGGCGATGCAGCGGATGAATCAGGCTATCGATGAGGTGTTATCAAAATGACAGAGGATGATCTCTATGACCTGCTGTCGACGCTGGCAGACGGGCGGGTTTATCCGTATGTGGTGCCGCTAGGCAGCGACGGACTTCCTGCAGTTTCCACTCCCTATGTCATTTTCTCGATACCGACTGATGTTGCCGGGGATGTTTTCTGCGGCCAGGCAGAGTCGACACTGCGCATTCAGGTTGATGTATGGGCTGAAACGAATGACGAAGCCAGAGCGTTACGCCTGGACGCCCTGGCTCGCCTGCAGGTTCTTTCACCTGTCGAGGTGACAAAAATTCCTGGCTACGACACGACAACCCATCTTCATCGGGCAACCCTCGAAATAACGGTCATTGCCTGACAAAAACCAATCCAATCCGACCGCCGCTGGCGGTTTTTTCATTTATGGAGGCTGCGATGTCAGCACTATTTGAACGTGCCCAAAAAACGGTAGTAATGATTACCTCTGTGCCGGTCACCTCGGCAGAGCTGGATACCGCAACCTGGTTAAACCTGAGTTGCACTATCAAACAGGCAAGCTTTACCGCTGGTCAGAAAAACGATATTGACGTGACAACGCTCTGTTCGGATGAAACGGAAAATATCAACGGCCTTCCTGCTCCGTCTGAAATGTCACTTTCCGGTAACTTCTACCGCAACGCGGCGCAGGATGCACTTCGTGAAGCATATGATAACGACGGGGTTTATGGGTTTAAGGTTATTTTCCCGTCTGGTAATGGATTCCTGATGCGCGCTGAGGTACGTCAGCACACCTGGGATTCTCAAACCAATGGCGTAGTTGCTGCAACGTTCTCGCTGCGTCTGAAAGGTAAACCCACCAATATTAACGCCCCAGGAGTTCTGTCGTTTGCTACTGACCTTCCGGCGTCCCAAACGGTCGCGGCAGGAAGCGCCCTGACCATGGGCGTGGTCGTCCAGGGCGGTACGGCACCTTATACCTACGCCTGGAAAAAGGGCACCTCGACGGTCAGCGGCCAGACCAGCGCAACGTTTACGAAAGCCAGCGCTGTATCCGGTGATGCCGGGGTTTATTCCTGCGTGGTTACTGATGCCGATGGCACTGTGATCACTTCTTCTGATTGCACCGTCACCATCAATTAACGGAGCGCCGGGAGACCGGCGATAAAATTAATGTCAAAACCGAGTCTTAAAGCACTGGCACTGGCACCGATGGCGGGCTTTCGTAAAAAAGAAGTCTCCGTTCCGGAGTGGGATAACGCCAAAGTCATCATTCGTGAGCCATCAGCAGAAGCCTGGATTCGCTGGCAGGGCATTGCCAGCCCGGAACCACCCAAACTACCGGAAGGGCAGGAGCACCAGGAGGCACCAGAACTGACCCCTTCAGAACGAGCCTTCCGCACGATGCGGGCCGACGTCACGCTTTTCATCGATATTTTGCTGGATACCGACCTGCAGCCCGTCTTTACTGTCGATGACACCGAACAGGTTGAAGCGATCTATGGCCCTGTGCATTCCCGGCTGTTGAAGCAGGCACTTGATCTCATTCGTGACGCGGATGATGCTAAAGCAAAGTAAAAATGCCTGGCATGCAGTTCCTGATGGCGCTGGCGCTCCGGATGGGCCGCACGCTGGGCGAACTGCGACAAACCATGACGGTTGGCGAATTCAGGATGTGGGCTGAGTACGACCGTATCAGCCCAATCGGCGATATTCGCGGCGATATCCTCAATGCTCAGCTGGTATCTGCGGTTTACGGAGCGCAGGGCGTTAAAGTCACCATTGAAGATGCTCAGCTTCAGTGGAGCACAGAAGAGATTGAGGTAAACGACGGCGGCGATCCCTTTGCAGGGCTGGAAGCGGCGCTGCTGGCTGCGTCAGCATAGCCAGTAATAATTCGTGTGGATGCCACTCATAACAGGTGTTATGTTGTTTTTTTTGACACACGGAGTGCTTTAAATGACTACTACTGGCTGGATATTATTATTTGTTTTTGCTCGCCTTATTGATCTTGTTATCTGGTATTTCCTGAACAGAGGAAGCGTAAGAGCTAATGATCAGATCGCAATGCTTAAAGAAATCTCTGAAAAGCAAAGTGCTCAAATTGATCTTCTGATTGCACTTGCTCATAAAAAAGAGGAACCAGAAAAAGATTATCTGGAAGAAGCAAGGAAAAAAGCTGGTTTAATTTAATAATATTGAAATCATAAAAAAGCCCCACAATGTGGGGCTTTTTGTTTCTGAGGAAATGAAATGGCAACCCTGCGTGAACTTATCATTAAAGTTTCTGCTAACTCTCAGTCATTCCAGACCGAGATAGCCCGCGCGTCACGTATGGGGGCTGATTATTATAAGACAATGCAGAATGGCGGCAGGCAGGCTGCGGCTTCAGTTCGGGAAACTCGCCGTTCTGTTGCTGAGCTAACTGACCAGATGGAGTCAGCAAAGGCTACCGCACTTGGATTGACCGGGGCATTTGCTGGTGCTTTTGCTACGGGGCATTTGATATCCCTGGCTGATGAATGGAATTCAGTAAACGCCCGCCTAAAACAGGCATCTCAATCAACTGATGATTTTACCAGCTCTCAAAAACAGCTGATGGATATCAGCCAGAAAACGGGCACATCTTTTTCTGACAACGCTAATTTATTTTCCCGTTCAGCAGCCTCAATGCGGGAATATGGTTACAGCTCCAGCCAGGTGCTGGATATTACTGAGGCTATTTCTACTGGTTTAAAACTTTCTGGCGCGAATGCTCAGGAGTCCAGTTCGGTCATCACTCAGTTTAGCCAGGCTCTGGCACAGGGCGTACTGAGAGGCGAAGAATTCAATGCCGTCAACGAGAGCGGCGACAGGGTTATACGGGCGCTTGCGGCAGGGATGGGGGTTGCGCGTAAAGATCTTAAATCTATGGCGGATCAGGGGCAGTTAACCATTGATAAAGTAGTGCCCGCCCTCATCAGCCAGCTTGGTAAGCTACGGAATGAATATGGTGAATTGCCGCAGACTGTTTCATCGTCGGCAACAAAAGTTGAAAACGCTTTTATGCAATGGGTCGGTGGAGCTAATGAAGCTAGTGGCGCGACAAATACCCTGACCGGATTACTTGATGGCGTAGCCAACAATATTGATCAGGTCGCCACTGCTGCCGGAGCGCTTGTTGCCGTTGGTGCAGCCCGATATTTGGGAAATATGGCTCTTGGTGCCAGCTCTGCAACGGCTGGGATTATTAACGCCGCAAAAAGCGAAGTAGCTTTAGCTGAAGCCCAGGTCAGAGGGACGCAGGTTTCGACAGCTCGCGCGCGTGCTGCAGTTTATCGTGCCCAGCAGGCACTGGCAGCGGCTCGGGGTACAGACGCGCAGGCCGCCGCAGAAAAACGGCTCTCACTGGCGCAGGAGTCACTTAACCGTAATATTCAGGCCAGAGTATCCGCTCAGACTGCGCTGAACTCGGTTACTGCTGTAGGTTCCCGGCTCATGGGGGGAGCATTAAGCCTCGTTGGCGGTATTCCAGGGCTGGTTTTGCTTGGTGCCGGTGCCTGGTACACGATGTACCAGAATCAGGAACAGGCCAGATTATCCGCTCAGGAATATGCAAACACCATTGATGCAGTCCGTGAAAAGACAAAATCAATGTCCCTGCCCGAAGTTTCTGATAATGAGACCAAAACCCGTCAGGCGCTGGAGGAGCAAAACCGTCTTGTTGATGCACAGGCATCAAAAGTAAAAAGCCTGAAGGAAGAGATCGCGGGTTATCAGTATGTTCTGTCCAACCCCGGGCCGACAACCAGTGGCGGTTTCATGATAAACCACCTTACTTCGGTTGAAACGGTCACCCGTAGTCTGGAAGAAGCGACTTCCGCTCTGGCCGTTGAACAGGAGAGGCTGACTCAGATGCAGGCTAAGTCTGAGTCGATCCAGTCGGTACTGGAAGGGATAGAGAACAGGCGAATAGCATTAATCCGGCAGCAGGCCGCAGAACAGAATTCAGCATATCAATCGTTATTAATGATGAACGGTGAGCATACTGAATTTAACCGTTTGCTGGGTCTCGGAAATAATCTCCTCATGGCCCGGCAGGGGCTGGTAAACGCACCACTACGCTTACCACAGGTGGATCTGACAACCCAGCAAACGGCTGCACTTGAAAAAAGCCGTCGTGATCTGGCGCTTTCAAAACTCAAAGGTGAGGACAAAGAGCGCGCACGACTGGGTTATGCTGCGGATGACCTGGGGTTAACTAACGACCCACAGTTTCAGACAGGACGGCAGGAGTTGATTAATAACGGCCTGAATGAATGGAGAAACAACCAGGAAAATAAACCCAAGCCAAAAGGAAGGCATGGGAAAACCGAGGCGGAGAAAACCGAAGATACCTATACCCGGCTGATTAAACAGCAACGGGAGCAAATTGCTCTTTCCAGCCAAAACACTGAACTGGCAAAGATGAAATATCAGGTTACTCAGGGGGAATTATCTTCGCTTGAAAAATCCAAAAAGGAAACGTTGCTGCACAATGCGGCGCTTATTGATCAGAAAAATATCGCTGAACAGTTAAAAACATTCCGCGAAGGTCTGGCCGACAGTAATGCTGCCGCCCGGGAAAGGGGGAATATCGATTTCCTCGGCGCGGGACAGGGGGATAAAGCCCGTGACCGAATGAAGGAAATGGCGGATATTCGTGCTGATTTTCTCAGGCAGCAGCGTGACTTACAGCGTGATTTCAGTCGTGGGCAGATTTCCGAAGACCTGTATAAAAAGCAAACGGAAGCGCTTAAAACAGCGCTTGCCGAACGCCTGGATATTCAGGAGGAGTATTACAAAAAAACCGATGAACAGCAGTCAGACTGGCGCGCGGGGATCAGCGATTCCCTGATGAACTATGCCGATCAGGCTTCTGATCTGAGTTCAATGGCTGCCACTGCAACCAGCGAGATTCTGGATGCCACCACTAACTCTATCTCCAGCAACCTGACAAACGTCCTGACAGGCGCTGCTTCTTTTAAAGATGGGATGTCAAATATTTTCTCTTCCCTGGGCGAAACGGTGATTAAGACGCTGATCCAGATGGCAACACAGGCGTTAATCACCAAAGCGATTATGGCGTCATTTGGCGGCGGATCGGGTGGGTTGTTCGGTAGTCTTTTTGGCGGTGCCAGCGGTGCGGCAAGTAGTGGTACCGCTATTCAAAGCGCGGGAGCTAATTTTTCATTCAACGCTCTCGGAGGCGTTTACGATTCTCCGTCACTTTCTGCCTACAGCAATGGTGTTTACAGCACTCCCCAATATTTTGCGTTTGCGAAAGGGGCGGGTGTATTCGGCGAGGCCGGGCCGGAAGCCATCATGCCGCTTACCCGTGGCGCTGATGGCTCGCTGGGGGTTCGTGCGGTTGGTCGAGAGTCTCCGGCGGTACAGAACGCAGCAAATCAGATTCAGGCGCAGCCACGGATAGCTGTTAGCGTGGACGCACGAAGCACGTTCACCGGCAAACCGGATGACATAACGATGCAGGCTGTTGAGCGAAGAAATAACGCTCTTGAACAGCGGATAATTAACACCTTAACCGCAGAGGTAGATAATCCACAGAAGAAATTCGGCCGGGCTATTTACTCCAATCTACAGTCCAAAAAACCACGATAACCTGCCCGGAGGGAATATTCATGGCAGATATTTTCTACCCGGATGAATACCTGCCCATGCCGCTTATGGACGGGTACGGGTTTAAGCCCATATCACCTTTACTGCGAACGGAGATGACGTCCGGTCGCGCTCAACAACGAAGGCGATATACCTCAACACCCACCCAGGCATCAGTTAAATGGATTTTTAAAACTGATGCTCTGGCGCAGGTGTTTGAGGCGTTTTTCAGGGATGCGCTTAAAGATGGCCAGTCCTGGTTCTATCTGAAACTCCAGACTCCCATCGGGGTAAAGCCCTATAAAGCCAGGTTCGTGGATATTTACGAAGGGCCGACGCTGGTCGCGCCAAAATACTGGCAGTACAGCGCAACGCTGGAATTATGGGAACGCCCGTTACCGCCTTCTGGCTGGGGGAATTACCCGGAATGGCTGGCTGGCCAGTCGTTACTGGATATTGCGCTAAACAGAGAGTGGCCGAAGCATGACAATTCTTGAGCGACTATATGCCAGCAGCGGATCGGAGGTTATTCACGATACGCTGCAGATATCAGCAGGCGATGATAACTACTGGCTAACCAGTGGCTGGGATGACGTTTCAGTGACGCTGGAAAATGGTCAGCCGGTGACGTTTGATGCCAGCGCGATAGATATCGCCTTACCAGCCAGGAACGCCGATGGGACACAGGATTTAAAGTTTGCTATCAGCAATATTGACGGACGGGTTTCAGAGGCGATCGATAAAATTCTGGATGAAATGAAATCAGCCACGCTGACATTCCGGCGGTACATTTCATCCGATCTGTCTGCTCCGGCATCCTCACCGTATACGCTCGATATCAAATCCGGCTCCTGGACCCCGACAGCAGTTCAGGTCACGGCAGGCTATATGAATGTCCTCAAAACAGCCTGGCCCCGTAAACGTTACAACCTCGCCGAGCATCCGGGCTTACGTTACTAATCTGAGGCAAATATGTTTAACCCTGATAAATACCGTTCAGTCACCTGGCTGAAGGGCGGGCGCGTATATCCGCAGCTCGACTGTTTCGGCATTGTAAATGAGATACGTCGCGACCTGGGGCTACCTGAATGGCCGGATTTTGCAGGTGTGACCAAAGACGGCGGGGGCCTCGACCGGGAAGCGAGAAAGCTGATGCTTTCGCTGAAACGTTGTGAACCCTGTGAAGGTGCCGGAGTGGCTTGCTATTCGGGCTCAACAGTTTCCCATGTTGGGATCGTTGTGATGCTCGATAACCAGCTGCAGGTTGCGGAATGCAATCCAGGCTCGGGGGTTACGTTTCTGCCACTGTCGCGATTTATCCGTCGCTTTAACCGCGTGGAGTTCTGGCAATGACGATAAAGTTTTACCCGTCCCGGCTACCGGGTGAACCCCTTGAAACGCACGAGCATGGTGTGCTGACGCTGCATGAGTGGATGAGCAGAAATGTCCCGAGCTATTCACAGGATAAAACTCATCCTGTCGTGATCGAGCTGAACGGCCAGGCAGTCCCTCCGGCGGAATGGCCGTTATGTTTGTTGCGGCCAGACAGTGACGTGCGGATATATCCCATTCCTTATGGCACGGGTCTTGAAATTGCCGCGTGGGTTTCGGTGGCCGTATCCATTGCGTCTACGGCCTATGCATTATTCTTTGCCCCTAAACCAGAGCTGGGCGGCTTTTCATCCAGTAACGCTTCATCGCTGGATCTGAATCCGGCAAAAGCCAACACAGCGAAGCTTGGCGATCCCGTTAGGGAGGCTTTCGGGCGAAACCGGATCTACCCGGATTACCTGGTACAGCCGGTAACGCGATTCGACCCCGCTGATCCAACCAGAATGACGGTCGAAATGTTTGTCTGCCTTGGATATGGGCGTTTCTCCTATACCGGTGGGGATTTTCTGGTAGGAGAAACTCCGGCGCTGACCTTAGGCGAGGGCTTTTCATATACCAGCTATGGGCCCGGCGATAATGTGGCCGGGGATCGTCGCAGTGAGATATGGTTCAACTCAACGGAAGTTGGGGGAACGTCGAGCGGCAGCGGCCTCGATATGGCTCAGACTGCCCCTGAAGCCAGTGATATCGTTGCTGATGCCATGACCGTCAGCGGTGCCTCTGTCTCGTTTTCTGGCCTCGATGTCGATGATGATAATGATGAAGACGAGGATGAGAACAAACTTCCTCCTGGCTGGATCGCCGGTGCAATTGTCACCCTGAAAGCGCCAGTGAATTATCAGGTATCCATCGAGGGCGGTTTTAACGTGCTGACAGGCGACGTCGTGTCAGAGATTGCGCCATTCAGCGGAATGCCTGTCACCCTTACGTTTAACGGTACTGACTATGACCTGCAGATCGCCACGTATACCCCTCACCAGGACGCCGTTCCGGGAACAGGGGGAGCGACTGCGGTATTACGTGCCAGTGCCTCGCCGTCAACGTATGACTTTACGACAACCAGCCAGACCTTTGCTCTGACCTGGCAGGGTATCACCTATACCATATCTCTGGTCGCCAACTACGGCACAATGTCTGGCTTGCTCGCAGCGATTAACGGCGGGTTGAATGGTTCGGGGCTCATTGCTCAGGATGATGGCGGCGTGATACGTATCGTGGAGATCTCCAGCCCCTGGCGTGGCGGTTCCATTACGTCATCATTCCTGCCTGCGTCAGTATTTGGCGACAGCCCGGTATTTACAGCTGGTACAGCATCCAGCGGCGGAAGCCCTGCGGTAACAGCCAGCGTGACGCTGGCATACGATTCTGGCACTGCCTTTTCCGGATTGCCGGAAGGCACCCAGCGGATTTCCCTGGCGCACCGTGGCAACGAATACCAGATAGCGTCAACTGATGGCCCCTCTGCGACCGTACAGCGTATGGTTAACGGTGTCGTTGACAGCACCTGGTCAGGCTTTATGACCAGAACCGTCGTGGATTTTGCCGCGTCTGGTATTAACGATAATGAAACCTGGCTCGGCCCCTTTCTGGCCTGCCCGCAAAATGAAGTTGTGGACGCCTTCGAGGTCAACTTTGCTTTCCCAAACGGAATTTGCGGGTTCCAGAACAACGGGAATAAGCGGGTCCGCCATGTCGAGTATGAAATCCAGTATCGCGTTTATGGTTCCGGATCAGGGTGGACGAGTAAGCCAGGGGTTTACGCGCTTAAAAACGTTAATGGCCTCGGTTTTACAGAGCGTTTTGATCTGTCCTCTCCCGGGCTGGTGGAGGTTAGATGCCGTCGCCGTAACGAGCAGGGGAGCAACAACGCGAGAGACAGCATGTTCTGGCAGGCGCTCAGAGGTCGTTTACTTTCCCGTCCAACCTCCTACGCAGGGATATCAACAATAGGGATCACGGTTGAAACCGGCGGCCAGCTGGCGGCGCAGTCAGACAAGCGTGTGAGTGTTGTCGCCACGCGAAACTATGATGGCGGTGGTGACAGGACAATCAGCGGTGCGTTCCTGCATCTTGCCCGCAGTCTTGGATATCGCGACGACCAGATCGATATTGCGGCACTCAGTACGCTGGAGGCTACCTACTGGACGCCAAGGGGAGAATATTTTGATCACCAGGCAAGCAGTGACAGCACGTCAGCAAAGGATATTTTCGACAAAATAGCCGAGGCTGGCATGGGGTATTTTCTGCTATCTGACGGGTTGCTTTCTGTCGGGAGAGAGGGCGTCAAAAGCTGGACAGGGATCATTACTCCTCAGGATACCGTGGAGGAAATGCAGACGTCATTCAGGGTCCCGTCGGAGGATGATTTTGATGGCGTGGATGTGAAATATATCAACCCTGTGACCTGGGCGGAGGAAACCGTACAGTGCCGGACGCCGGAAAATCCTTTTCCGCGCAAAACGGAGTCCTACACCATTGATGTTGCCATGACTGCAGATCGCGCCTGGCGTATCGGGATGCGTCGGTTAATGAAATATCTCCACCAACGCCGAACGTATACGGCTACGACTTCAATGCTGGGATGGTGTCATGACTTCGGTGATCACATCATTTTGTCCGACGACATTCCAACCGGGAAAACCCAAAGTTGCCTGATTGACGCGATGATTTACGACTTCCAGGAAATTACGCTGCACGTTACGGAGCCACTGGACTGGAGCTATGCGAATCCTCGCTGCTGGATACAGTTTCAGGACGGTCGACCATCATCGCGAATGCTCACGCCGCAACGGGTAGATGATTTCACGCTGACGGTGCCGTACAACGACGACCTGCATCCCTGCGACTGGATTATGGACGACCCAGATATTGATCTGCCGAAGTTATTGTTCTGCGACAGTGAAAAGGGTGCGCGGCATGGGATAGTCCAGGAGGTTGCCCCATCGGGTGACAGCAACTGTCAGATTACTGCACCTGAATATAAAGAAATTTTCTACCAGTACGACGACGCCACATACCCCGGCGACGTCGCTTAATACCAAAAAATCCCTTTCAACTTTTCTTTCGCTCAAACCCTCGTTTGGGCGAACGCCTTTTTTTGGAGCAAAAAACATGGCC
>NZ_JBEAHS010000008.1:0-121796 GCF_040062505.1 Klebsiella sp. JN_Kp127 | reverse complement strand
GGGGTCTCCCCATGTGAGAGTAGGGAACTGCCAGGCATCAAATAAAGCAGAAAGCCCGGTCGAAAGACCGGGCTTTTTGTTTTTGCGTTTAAAAAGAACCCCGTCCCGAAAGGTGCGGGGTTTTTTGCTGTGTGGGGTATGCCTCCCCCGGTGGCGCTGCGCTTACCGGGGCTACGGATCCTCGGCCACCTGCTGGCCGAGGGGACATCAATGCCGCAAAGTTACCGACGTCAATCGTAGTCTGCTTCAGCCTGCTGCTCATGTATCAAATTCAATAACGGATACGGTTGACCCAGATCGTCCGTTTCAGAGCGACCTGTCACTTTGAAACCCATTCTCCGATAAAACCCGACCGCTTGTTCATTCTGCTCATTTACGTTGGTCGTCAGTGTTGGCGTTAACGACAGCGCATGCGCGATCAGCAATCTCCCCACACCGCAGCCGCGGACATCCGGATCGACGAACAGCGCATCCATATGATCTCCGGTCAGCAGCATAAAGGCGATCGGCTGGTCCTCCGTGTTAACCGCCACCCACAGCGGAGCCTCCGGTATAAAGGCACGTACCAGCTCCTCCAGCTCTCTCCGATACGCTTTTGACAGAAAATCGTGCGTGGCGTCGACTGACCGACACCAGATCGCAATCAGTTTATCCCCTTCATCAGGCCGGGAACGGCGGATGCTAATAACCATATTTTCTCCTTTTCTTCATTCTTATATTCTAACTCAATGCGCGCCGTGAAATTTTCTCACCGTGAACATGCAGACTCGACATTCACCCGATTCCTGGTTATCTTCAGCTATCTGGATGTCTAAACGTTTATACGTATGCTATGAGGTAATAGAGTTATGCCAATTCGGGTGCAGGACGAGCTACCAGCCGTCAATTTCTTGCGCAATGAAAACGTCTTTGTGATGACGACAACGCGTGCAACAACTCAGGAAATCCGCCCCCTGAAGGTGTTAATCCTCAACCTGATGCCGAAGAAAATCGAGACGGAGAATCAGTTCCTGCGTCTGCTGTCGAACTCTCCGCTGCAGGTGGACATCCAGTTATTACGTATCGATGCGCGTGAGTCACGTAATACGCCGGCGGAACATCTGAATAACTTTTACTGCAATTTCGATGAGATCTGCGATCAGAACTTCGACGGCCTGATCGTCACCGGCGCTCCCTTAGGCCTGGTTGAATTTAATGATGTCGCTTACTGGCCGCAGATCAAACAGGTGCTGGAGTGGGCCAAGGATCACGTCACTTCGACGCTGTTCGTCTGTTGGGCGGTTCAGGCCGCGCTGAATATTCTGTACGGCATTCCCAAGCAGACCCGCGCCGAAAAGATTTCTGGCGTTTATGAACACCATATTCTTCATCCACACGCTTTACTGACCCGCGGTTTCGACGACTCTTTCCTGGCCCCACACTCACGCTATGCTGACTTTCCTGCAGGGCTTATCCGGGATTATACCGATCTCGAGATCCTCGCGGAGACGGAAGAGGGCGATGCGTATCTGTTCGCCAGTAAAGATAAGCGTATAGCCTTTGTCACCGGCCACCCCGAGTACGATGCCAATACCCTGGCAAGTGAATATTTCCGCGATGTGGAAGCCGGTTTGAACCCTGAGGTTCCCCACAACTATTTTCCGCAAAACGACCCGCAGAACAAACCGCGCGCCACCTGGCGGAGCCACGGTAATCTGCTGTTCGCTAACTGGCTGAACTATTACGTCTACCAGATTACACCATACGATCTGCGTCATATGAATCCAACGCTGGAGTAATACTCCGCACGAAACGATCCTAAAGCGTTTCAGCACTTTGCCTCTGGCACCTTCGGGTGCCTTTTTTATTTCCGAAATTCACCTCATGGCTGATGATAACTTTAATTTCATTGTTATCAATATGTTAATCTCATTTTAAAATTAAAATGGAAATTGTTTTTGATTTTGAAAATTAATTGAGTAGTCTTAATTGTGCTGAGCGAAAACTGCACAACGATCTTTCGCTCGCTTCCAGCGGATCAACCAAGAGGAGCAGCACAATGACGCAGCAGGCGACAATCACCGATGAACTGGCCTTTAGTCAGCCCTATGGCGAGCAGGAGAAGCAGATCTTGACGTCTGAGGCGGTAGAATTCCTGACGGAACTGGTGAGCCGCTTTACGCCGGCGCGCAATAAACTGCTGGCCGCGCGTCTGCAGCAGCAGCAGGCTATTGACGATGGGCAGCTGCCGGATTTTATTTCGGAAACTGCTTCCATTAGAAATGGCGACTGGACCATTCGCGGTATCCCGGCGGATTTGCAGGATCGCCGCGTTGAAATTACCGGCCCCGTCGAGCGCAAGATGGTCATTAACGCGCTGAATGCTAACGTAAAAGTCTTTATGGCGGACTTTGAGGATTCGCTGGCGCCGGACTGGCGTAAAGTCATTGATGGCCAAATCAACCTACGTGATGCCGTGAACGGGACCATCAGCTACACCAATGAGGCTGGCAAAATCTACCAACTGCAGCCCAATCCCGCTGTGCTGGTATGCCGTGTGCGCGGCCTGCACCTGCCGGAAAAGCATGTGACCTGGCGTAATGAGGCCATTCCCGGCAGTCTTTTCGATTTTGCGCTCTATTTCTTTCATAACTACCAGGCGCTGCTGGCGAAAGGAAGTGGTCCCTACTTCTATCTGCCAAAAACCCAGGCCTGGCAGGAGGCGGCATGGTGGAACGATGTCTTCAGCTTTACTGAAGATCGCTTTGACCTGCCGCGCGGCACCATCAAGGCCACGCTGCTGATTGAAACACTGCCAGCGGTGTTCCAGATGGATGAGATCCTGCATGCGCTGCGCGACCATATTGTCGGCCTGAACTGCGGCCGCTGGGACTATATCTTCAGCTATATCAAGACGCTGAAAAACCATCCTGACCGCGTACTGCCGGACCGCCAGGTGGTGACGATGGATAAACCCTTCCTCAGCGCCTACTCACGGCTGTTGATTAGGACCTGCCACAAACGCGGGGCGTTTGCGATGGGTGGAATGGCGGCCTTTATCCCGAGTAAAGAGGCCGAGCGTAACCGTCAGGTGCTGAATAAAGTCACCGCCGACAAAGAGCTGGAGGCGAACAACGGTCACGATGGCACCTGGATCGCCCATCCTGGGCTGGCGGATACCGCCATGGCGGTGTTTAACCGCGTGCTCGGCGACAAGCCGAATCAGCTCTCGGTGACCCGTAGCGAGGACGCGCCAATTACCGCCGAACAGCTGCTGGCCCCCTGCGAGGGCGAGCGCACGGAAGCCGGGATGCGCGCCAACATCCGCGTGGCGGTGCAGTACATCGAAGCCTGGATCTCCGGCAACGGCTGTGTACCGATTTATGGCCTGATGGAAGACGCCGCGACGGCCGAGATCTCGCGCACCTCTATCTGGCAGTGGATCCATCATCAGAAAACCCTGAACGACGGCACGCCGGTCACGAAAGCGCTGTTCCGCCAGTGGCTGGCGGAAGAGCTGATGGTGATTCAGGAGGAGCTGGGGGAGCACCGCTTCAGCCATGGCCGCTTTGACGATGCGGCGCGGCTGATGGAGCAGATCACCACCTCCGACGAACTGATTGATTTTCTGACATTACCGGGCTACCGCCTGCTGGCCTAATCGCCAGATGGTGTTGTTCGCCATTTAGTCCTTCACCAATGACGCCTGGGGAGCCAGGAAATAATATGGAGCATCTGCACATGAAAACCCGTACCCAACAAATCGAAGAATTAAACAAAGAGTGGACGAACCCGCGCTGGGAAGGGATTACCCGCCCGTACAGCGCGGAAGAGGTGGTGAAATTACGCGGCTCGGTGAACCCGGAATGCACGCTGGCGCAGCTTGGCGCAGCGAAAATGTGGCGTCTGCTGCACGGTGAGGCGAAGAAAGGGTACATCAACAGCCTTGGCGCGCTGACCGGCGGCCAGGCCTTGCAGCAGGCGAAGGCCGGCATCGAAGCCATTTATCTCTCCGGCTGGCAGGTGGCGGCGGATGCTAACCTGGCGTCCAGCATGTACCCGGATCAGTCGCTGTACCCGGCCAACTCGGTACCGGCGGTGGTGGATCGGATCAACAATACCTTCCGCCGCGCCGATCAGATCCAGTGGTCAGCCGGGATTGAGCCGAACGATCCGCGCTTTATCGACTACTTCCTGCCGATCGTGGCGGATGCGGAGGCCGGTTTCGGCGGCGTCCTGAACGCCTTTGAGCTGATGAAATCGATGATTGAAGCCGGTGCAGCGGCTGTTCACTTCGAAGATCAGCTGGCGTCGGTGAAGAAGTGCGGTCATATGGGCGGTAAAGTGCTGGTTCCAACCCAGGAGGCGATACAGAAACTGGTGGCGGCGCGTCTGGCGGCCGACGTGATGGGGGTCCCGACGCTGGTGATCGCCCGTACCGATGCTGACGCTGCCGATTTAATTACTTCAGACTGCGATCCGTACGATCGTGAGTTTATTACCGGAGATCGCACCAGCGAAGGGTTCTTCCGCACCCATGCCGGGATCGAGCAGGCGATCAGCCGCGGGCTGGCTTACGCGCCGTATGCGGACCTGGTGTGGTGTGAAACGTCGAAACCGGATCTCGAGCAGGCGCGTCGCTTTGCCGAAGCCATTCATGCGCGTTTCCCGGGCAAACTGCTGGCCTATAACTGCTCGCCGTCGTTTAACTGGAAGAAAAATCTCGATGATAAAACCATCGCCAGCTTCCAGCAGCAGCTGTCGGACATGGGGTACAAATACCAGTTTATTACCCTCGCCGGGATCCACAGCATGTGGTTCAACATGTTCGACCTCGCCCATGCCTACGCTCAGGGTGAGGGGATGCGCCACTATGTTGAAAAAGTGCAGCAGCCGGAATTCGCCGCCGGGCCGGAAGGCTATACCTTCGTCTCGCATCAGCAGGAGGTGGGCACCGGCTACTTCGACAAGGTCACTACCATTATCCAGGGCGGCGCCTCGTCGGTGACGGCGCTGACCGGCTCGACCGAAGAAGATCAGTTTTGAGCCATGCCCGGTGGCACGACGCTCACCGGGCCTGTGAAGGGATCCAGACCGGATAAGCGAGCGCGCCATCCGGCCTGACGTGGTACCGGATGGGGGAGTTCGATGACGCGTGGTCTGGAATTACTGATTGCCCAAACGATATTGCAGGGATTTGACGCTCAGTATGGGCGTTTTCTCGAAGTGACTTCCGGCGCGCAGCAGCGCTTTGAACAGGCCGACTGGCATGCGGTGCAGCAGGCGATGAAACAGCGGATCCACCTCTATGACCACCATGTGGGTCTGGTGGTGGAGCAGCTGCGCTGCATCACGGAGGGAAAAAGCACGGATGCCGACTTTTTGCTGCGGGTGAAAGCCCACTACACCCGTTTGCTGCCGGATTACCCTCGTTTTGAAATTGCCGAGAGCTTTTTCAATTCGGTCTACTGCCGCCTGTTTGACCACCGCTCGCTGACCCCCGAGCGGCTCTTTATTTTCAGCTCGCAGCCCGAGCGTCCTTTTCGCACCCTTCCGCGCCCGCTGGCGAAAGATTTCTATCCAGAGCGCGGCTGGTCGCACCTGCTGGGTAAAGTGCTGTCCGATCTGCCGCTGCGGCTGCCGTGGCAAAATAAAGCGCGGGATATCGGCTATATCATTGCCAGTCTGCAGGAGGCGCTGGGGGAGGAACCGCTCGCCACCTGTCATCTACAGGTCGCCAATGAGCTGTTCTATCGCAACAAAGCCGCCTGGCTGGTGGGCAAACTGGTGATGCCGATGACCACGCTGCCCTTCTTGCTGCCGATCCATCGCAGCGACGAGGGCGAGCTGTTTGTCGATACCTGCCTGACCACCCATGCCGAAGCGAGCATCGTTTTTGGCTTCGCGCGTTCCTATTTTATGGTTTATGCGCCCCTGCCCGGCGCTCTGGTGGAATGGCTGCGCGAGATCCTGCCGGGTAAAACCACGGCCGAGCTGTATATGGCGATTGGCTGCCAGAAGCACGCCAAAACCGAAAGCTATCGCGAATATCTGCATTACATCGCTCGCTGCGATGAGCAGTTTATCGAGGCGCCGGGCATTCGCGGGATGGTGATGCTGGTGTTTACCCTGCCGGGGTTTGACCGGGTGTTCAAGGTGATCAAAGACCGCTTCGCGCCGCAGAAGGAGATGACCGCCGCCCACGTGCGCGCCTGCTATCAGCTGGTAAAGGAGCATGACCGCGTCGGGCGGATGGCGGACACGCAGGAGTTTGAAAATTTCGTGCTGGAGAAACGACAAATCGCGCCAGCGCTGCTGGCGCTGCTGCAGGCGGAAGCGGGGAACAAACTGACCGACCTCGGCGACCGGATTGTCATCAGTCATCTGTATATTGAACGGCGAATGGTGCCGCTCAACCTGTGGCTGGAGCAGGTTAACGGCCAGGCGCTGCGCGATGCGGTAGAAGAGTATGGGAATGCTATCCGCCAGCTGGCCGCCGCCAACATCTTTCCCGGCGATATGCTGTTTAAAAACTTCGGCGTCACCCGCCACGGCCGGGTGGTGTTCTACGACTATGATGAAATCTGCTATATGACGGAGGTGAATTTCCGCCAGATCCCGCCGCCGCGCTATCCCGAGGATGAGCTGGCCAGCGAGCCGTGGTACAGCGTCTCGCCGGGGGATGTGTTTCCGGAGGAGTTCCGCCACTGGCTGTGCGCCGACCCGCGCATTGGGCCGCTGTTTGAGGAGATGCATGCCGACCTGCTGCGCGCCGACTACTGGCGCGAACTGCAGACGCGGATTAAAAACGGTCATGTGGAAGATGTCTATGCTTACCGGCGTAAGCAGCGTTTTAGCGTGCGCTATGGCGCCGACAGTAGGCCGGATAAGGCGTTTACGCCGCCATCCGGCAAGGTGCGCCGATCTGCCTGATGGCGCTACGCTTATCAGGCCTACTTAAAATGCCCCTGTGGGGCATTTTTTTATTTAACCCCGCCGTATGCCAGCGTGACCTCTTTCGCGGCCTTAATGACCAGCGCGCCCAGCTCGGTCACCCGATCATCGGTCATGCGTGAGATGGGACCGGAGATGGAGATTGCCGCGAACGGTTCGCGGTGTTCATCATAAATGCAGGCGGCGACGCAGCGCAGGCCGAGCGCGTGCTCCTCGTCATCGAACGAGTAGCCCCGCTTGCGGGTCTGCGCTAAATCTTCCTTCAGATGCAGCGGCGAGACCAGCGTGGCATGCGTATAGGCATGCAGCCCTTTACGGTGCAGCAGGCTGGTCACCTGCTCTTCGCTCAGCTGCGAGAGGAACGCCTTCCCGGCGCCGGAGGCGTGCATCGGCAGTTTTCCGCCGATTGGCGCCGACATACGCATCAGCTGGGTGCACTGCACCTGGTCGATAATGATCGCCTGGTGGTCGCTCTGGTCAAGCACCGCCAGATTCACCGTTTCACCGGAATCCTCCATCAGCTGGCGCAGGATCGGGTGGACAATCGCCAGCAGATTGCGGCTTTGCAGAAAGCTGCTGCCGACCACGAAGGCATGCGCGCCGACGGCCCAGTGGCCCAGCTCGCCGACCTGGCGAACGAAACCCAGCTGCTGCATGGTGGTCAGCAGGCGGTGAGTGGTTGAGTTGGGCAGACCCGCCTGCTGCGCCAGCTCGGTCAGCGCGACGCTGCTGTGGGACTCGGCAATCCATTCGAGCAATTTCAGGCCGCGGGTCAGCGACTGAACCTGACCGCCAGCCTGCTGGGCGGTGGCAGCCGCGGGTTTTCTGCCGCGTCTCGCGGGAACGGGGGTAGTGGCCATCGCGGACTCCTTTTTCTGTATCGTGGAAATGATTTTCGTTTTATTTGGCGATAATGCAATCACAACCGGACTCATCGGAGGAGTGAAGCTGAACATGTCTCATATTGCCCGTTGTTGTCTTTTCCGCTCCGGTGGTTTATGCCAGTATGGTTTGTTGGCTATTTGGCCTGTGTTGAGCGTTGTCGGGAGCAAGTGTGAGCAGCAAAGTTGAGCAACTGCATCAGCAGTTAAAAGAACGTATTCTGGTTCTGGATGGGGGCATGGGCACCATGATCCAGGGCTACCGTCTGAGTGAGCAGGACTTTCGCGGTGAGCGCTTTGCTGACTGGCCGTGCGACCTGAAAGGCAACAACGACCTGCTGGTGCTCAGCAAGCCCGAGGTGATCCGCGAGATCCACGACGCCTACTTCGAGGCCGGCGCGGATATCATTGAGACCAACACCTTCAACTCGACGACCATTGCGATGGCGGATTACCAGATGGAATCCCTGTCGGCAGAGATCAACTTTGCGGCGGCGAAGCTGGCCCGCGCCAGCGCCGACGCCTGGACGGCCCGCACGCCGGAAAAACCGCGCTACGTCGCGGGCGTGCTTGGCCCAACCAACCGCACCGCCTCTATTTCGCCTGATGTGAACGATCCGGCGTTCCGCAATATTACCTTTGACCAGCTGGTGGCTGCCTATCGCGAATCCACCCGAGCGCTGGTGGAAGGCGGCGTGGATCTGCTCCTGATTGAAACGGTATTTGACACCCTGAACGCCAAAGCGGCCATCTATGCGGTGAAAGAGGAGCTGGAGGCGCTGGGCGTTGACCTGCCGCTGATGATCTCCGGGACCATTACCGATGCCTCCGGCCGCACGCTGTCCGGGCAGACCACCGAAGCTTTCTATAACTCGCTGCGTCACGCCGAAGCCTTATCGTTTGGTCTGAACTGCGCCCTCGGGCCGGACGAACTGCGCCAGTACGTCCAGGAGCTGTCGCGTATCGCTGAATGCTACGTTACCGCGCACCCGAACGCTGGCCTGCCCAATGCCTTCGGCGAATACGATCTGGATGCCGATACCATGGCGGCGCAGATCCGCGAATGGGCGGAAGCCGGTTTCCTCAATATCGTCGGCGGCTGCTGCGGCACCACGCCGGAACATATCGCCGCCATGAGCCGCGCGGTGGCCGGCCTGCCGCCGCGCCAGCTGCCGGAGATCCCCGTCGCCTGCCGTCTTTCCGGCCTGGAGCCGCTGAATATCGGCGATGACAGCCTGTTTGTGAACGTCGGCGAACGTACCAACGTTACCGGCTCGGCGAAATTTAAACGCTTAATCAAAGAAGAGAAGTACAGCGAAGCGCTGGACGTGGCGCGTCAGCAGGTGGAAAGCGGCGCGCAGATCATCGATATCAACATGGACGAGGGGATGCTCGACGCCGAAGCGGCGATGGTGCGCTTCCTCAACCTGATTGCCGGCGAGCCGGACATTGCCCGCGTGCCGATCATGATCGACTCCTCCAAGTGGGAGGTCATTGAAAAGGGCCTGAAATGCATTCAGGGCAAAGGCATCGTTAACTCTATTTCGATGAAAGAGGGCGTCGAACCCTTTATCCACCATGCGAAACTGGTTCGCCGCTACGGCGCCGCGGTGGTGGTGATGGCCTTTGACGAAGTGGGCCAGGCCGATACCCGCGAACGTAAAATTGAGATTTGCCGTCGCGCCTACAAAATCCTCACCGAAGAGGTCGGCTTCCCGCCAGAAGATATTATCTTTGACCCGAATATCTTCGCGGTGGCGACCGGTATCGAAGAACACAATAACTATGCCCAGGACTTTATCGGCGCCTGCGAAGACATCAAACGCGAGCTGCCGCACGCGCTGATCTCCGGTGGCGTCTCCAACGTCTCTTTCTCTTTCCGCGGCAATGACCCGGTACGTGAGGCGATCCACGCGGTATTCCTCTACTACGCGATCCGCAACGGCATGGACATGGGCATCGTCAACGCCGGCCAGCTGGCGATTTACGACGACCTTCCCGCCGAGTTGCGTGACGCGGTTGAAGATGTGATCCTCAACCGCCGCGATGACAGCACCGAAAGATTGCTCGAGCTGGCGGAAAAATATCGCGGCAGTAAAGTTGACGACGGCGCCAATGCCCAGCAGGCGGAATGGCGCAGCTGGGAGGTGAAAAAACGCCTCGAATATTCGCTGGTGAAGGGCATTACCGAATTTATTGAACAGGACACCGAAGAAGCGCGTCAGCAGGCCGCTCGCCCGATTGAGGTGATCGAAGGGCCGCTGATGGACGGCATGAACGTGGTCGGCGATCTGTTCGGCGAAGGCAAAATGTTCCTGCCGCAGGTGGTGAAATCCGCCCGCGTCATGAAACAGGCGGTGGCCTACCTGGAGCCGTTTATTGAAGCCAGTAAAGAGCAGGGCTCCAGTAACGGCAAAATGGTGATTGCCACGGTAAAAGGCGACGTTCATGACATCGGCAAAAACATCGTCGGCGTGGTGCTGCAGTGCAATAACTACGAAATAATCGATCTTGGCGTGATGGTCCCGGCGGATAAAATTCTCAAAACCGCCAAAGAGGTGAACGCGGATCTCATCGGCCTTTCCGGGTTGATTACCCCGTCGCTCGACGAAATGGTTAACGTGGCGAAAGAGATGGAGCGCCAGGGCTTTACCATCCCGCTGCTGATCGGCGGCGCGACCACCTCTAAAGCGCATACGGCGGTGAAAATCGAGCAGAACTACAGCGGCCCGACCGTTTACGTACAGAACGCTTCGCGTACCGTCGGGGTGGTGGCTGCGCTGCTCTCGGACACGCAGCGCGATGAGTTTGTCGCCCGTACGCGCAAAGAGTATGAAACCGTGCGTATCCAGCATGGGCGTAAAAAACCGCGCACCCCGCCGGTGACCCTGGCCGCCGCACGGGAAAACGATCTGGCCTTTGACTGGGAGAGCTACACTCCGCCGGTGGCCCATCGCCTGGGGATTCAGGAGGTGGAAGCCAGTATCGAGACGCTACGCAACTACATCGACTGGACGCCGTTCTTTATGACCTGGTCGCTGGCGGGCAAATATCCGCGCATTCTGGAAGATGAAGTGGTAGGGGAAGAGGCGCAGCGCCTGTTCAAAGACGCTAACGAGCTGCTGGATAAGCTGAGCGCAGAGAAAACCCTCAACCCGCGCGGCGTGGTGGGCCTCTTCCCGGCCAACCGCGTGGGCGACGATATTGAAATCTATCGCGATGAAACCCGCACCCACGTGCTGACGGTGAGCCATCACCTGCGCCAGCAGACGGAGAAGGTCGGCTTCGCCAACTACTGCCTCGCCGACTTTGTGGCGCCGAAGCTGAGCGGCAAAGCGGACTACATCGGCGCCTTCGCCGTCACCGGCGGCCTGGAAGAGGACGCGCTGGCGGAAGCCTATGAAGCGCAGCATGATGACTATAACAAGATCATGATCAAGGCCATCGCCGATCGTCTGGCCGAAGCCTTCGCCGAGTATCTGCACGAGAAAGTGCGCAAGGTCTACTGGGGGTATGCGGCCAATGAGAACCTCAGCAATGAGGAGCTTATTCGCGAGAATTACCAGGGGATCCGTCCGGCGCCGGGGTATCCGGCCTGTCCGGAGCACACCGAAAAAGGCACCATCTGGCAGCTGCTGGACGTCGAAGCCCATACCGGCATGAAGCTCACCGAATCGTTCGCCATGTGGCCGGGGGCATCGGTTTCCGGCTGGTACTTCAGCCATCCTGACAGCAAATACTTCGCCGTGGCGCAGATCCAGCGCGACCAGGTCGAAGACTACGCGCTGCGTAAAGGGATGACCCCGGCGGAAGTCGAGCGCTGGTTAGCCCCTAATCTGGGCTATGATGCGGACTAGTCGTCATCTTTCCTTACAACAAACAAGGCGCTCTGTGAGCGCCTTGTCTCTTTATTGAGGTTAACCCCTTATACTGAGATAGGTTCCAGAACGTCGGAACACCTATAACGATAAGGAGAAGCTGATTCCGTGTTAACTCTGCTACACCTGTTGTCCGCGGTCGCTCTGCTGGTGTGGGGCACGCATATCGTGCGTACCGGGGTGATGCGCGTCTATGGCGCTCGCCTGCGTACCGTTCTCAGTAGCAGCGTAGAGAAAAAGCCGCTCGCCTTCTGCGCGGGTCTTGGCGTGACTGCGCTGGTGCAAAGCAGCAATGCCACCACCATGCTGGTGACTTCGTTTGTCGCCCAGGATTTAGTGGGCCTCACGCCGGCGCTGGTGATGGTGCTGGGGGCCGACGTCGGGACGGCGCTGATGGCGAGGGTGCTGACCTTCGACCTGTCGTGGCTGTCGCCGTTGTTGATATTTATCGGGGTGATTTTCTTCCTCGGCCGTAAGCAGACCCGCGCCGGGCAGCTGGGGCGAGTGGGGATTGGCCTTGGGCTGATCCTGTTGGCCCTGGAGCTGATTGTGCAGGCCGTCCACCCCATTACCCAGGCCAACGGCGTGCAGGTGATTTTTGCCTCGCTGACCGGGGATATTATGCTGGATGCCTTGATTGGCGCCGTATTCGCGATCATCAGCTACTCCAGCCTGGCGGCGGTGCTGCTGACCGCGACGCTGACCGCGGCAGGAGCGATCTCTTTCCCGGTGGCGCTGTGCCTGGTGATTGGCGCCAACCTGGGATCGGGGCTGTTGGCGATGCTCAACAACAGCGCGGCGAACGCGGCGGCGCGCCGGGTGGCGCTGGGCAGCCTGCTGTTTAAGCTGGTGGGGAGCCTGATCATTCTGCCGTTCGTGCATCCGCTGGCCGCGGCGATGCATAAGCTGCCGTTGGCCGAGTCCGAGCTGGTTATCTACTTCCACGTTTTTTACAACCTGCTGCGCTGCATCGCGATGGTGCCTTTTGCCGGACCGATGGCGAAGCTGTGCCAGCGCATGATCCGCGATGAACCCGAGCTGGATAACCATCTCAAACCCAAGCATCTCGACCCGTCGGCGCTGGACACCCCGGCGCTGGCGCTGGCCAATGCCGCGCGCGAGACGCTGCGCATTGGTGACGCGATGGAGCAAATGCTGGAGAGCCTGCATAAGGTGATGCATGGCGAACCGCGTCAGGAGAAAGAGCTACGCCGCATGGCGGACGATATCAACGTGCTCTACACCGCCATTAAGCTCTATCTGGCGCGAATGCCAAAGGATGAGCTGGCGGAAGAGGAGTCCCGGCGCTGGGCGGAAATTATTGAGATGTCGTTAAACCTCGAGCAGGCCTCCGATATCGTCGAGCGGATGGGCAGCGAGATCGCTGATAAATCGCTGGCGGCGCGGCGCGCCTTCTCGGTGGAAGGGTTAAAGGAGCTGGACGCCCTGTACGATCTGTTGCTCAGCAACCTGCAGCTGGCGATGTCGGTCTTCTTCTCCAGCGATGTGCCCAGCGCCCGTCGCCTGCGGCGCAGTAAACACCGGTTCCGCATTTTTAACCGCCGTTACTCGCATGCGCACGTTGACCGTCTGCATCAGCAGAACGTGCAGAGTATCGAAACCAGTACGTTGCACCTGGCGCTGCTGGGAGATATGAAGCGTCTGAACAGCCTGTTCTGCTCGGTGGCTTACAGCGTGATGGAGCAACCGGATGAAGACGACGAAAGGGATGACTACTGAGACGGATTATTTTTCCGTCTATGTCGCTTCTTTTCTGGCGAGGTAGCCCTCCCGGGACGTGGCTGACGCCTTCCCGGGAGGGACATCCTAGCTTCTGGCAAACGCCGAGGCCTCTGCCACCAGCACGTTATCCGGTCGTACGCCGGTATAAAGGGCGAACTGCTCGACGGCTTGCAGGGCAATGACTTCCGCACCGCTGATGGTTTGCTTACCCCGTTGTTGCGCCAGGCGGATCAGCGGGGTTTCCGCCGGCAACGCGACCACGTCAAACACGACGCTGGCCTGGGCCACCATGGCCTCGCTGAACGCCAGCGTGTTGCTTTCCGCTCCCCCCGCCATGCCCAGCGGTGTGACATTGACCAGAATCTCGGCTGCGATCCCTTCCGGCAGGGGCTGCCACTGAAAGCCATACTGTTTTGCCAGCGCCAGGCCGCGCTGGCGATTGCGGGCCGCAATGATCACGTCACGGAAACCGGCATCACGGAAGGCGGCAATGACGGCTTTCCCCATGCCGCCGCTACCCTGAATCATCACTCTGGCGTTGGTATCGAGCCGATGGCTGGCGATCAGGCTTTTGACCGCGATGTAATCGGTGTTCAGCCCAGTTAACTTCCCGTCGTCATTGACGATGGTGTTGACGGAGTCGATGACTTTTGCCGACGGATCGATAGCGTCAAGAAACGGTATGCAGCTCTCTTTAAACGGCATGGAGACCGCACAGCCGCGGATACCCAATGCGCGAACCCCTTTTACCGCCGCCTCAATATCCTTAGTCGTAAAGGCTTTGTAGAGGTAGTTCAACCCCAGCTTGTCATACAGATAGTTATGAAAGCGGGTGCCGAAGTTGCCGGGGCGACCCGCCAGGGAGATGCACAACAGCGTATCGCGGTTAATCATGCATAATATCCTCCGCGTGGGCCAGCAGATACGCTTCAGCCTCCTGGGACCAGATCCCATGGTGACGCGACACAATCGCTGCCAGTTCGGGATCGGCGATCTCGCCCAGCGGCGTGAGCGGGAAGGCTTTTCCGGTATACACCAGCTTTTTTCCCCCGCCGATGGCAGGCAGATCGAGGGTGGTTTCGCCCGCAGCGTTCAGGCCGAGAATATGGGTGACCACTTTCGCCGTCTGGACCTTTTTCGCCTGCATCAGCGCCACCGCGGCGCGCATATCGTCAGTATTACCGCCGGAGGTGCCGACGTAGTGGGTAAAGGCGTAGTGCACGTCGTAGAAGTTGATCGGGGCGCTGAATTGCTTATCCTGGGGGCCAGCAAAGAAATTCAGGCAGCCGTCCGGGGCCAGCAACGAGGAGGCCAGGGTGATCAGCTGTTCGTTTGGCACAAACACGAAGATATCGTCGAAGCCATGGCCGCCGCTGAGCGCCAGCAGCGTATCGCGACTGGCCTCATGGCCGTCGAGGTAGTGGATCAGCGTCTGCGGCTCAGAGGGGTAATGACGGCGGGCGTAGCTGAGCTTCGGCTTATTGGTATCGGTCACTACCAGTAGTGAAGGATTGATGGGGCCGTGCAGCGCATAGTCGATGGCCAGCAGCCCCATCGGCCCCGTCCCGCCCAGGATCAGGGTGCGTCCCTGAGGACGGATCCCCATCACGTGGTTGTAACTCCCCTCCTGCAGATGATAGTTGGCGTTGAAGGCGCCAATGACGCAGGAGAGCGGCTCCACCAGCGATCCTTCAAACCAGGTATCCCCCTCCCAGGTGAGCAGGCAATCCTGCGCCATCACCTCATTGGGGATCACCACATGCGTGGCTTCGCCACCGATCCATGGGAATGAGTAGCCGGGGCAGTCGGGTCGGTCGGGCAACTGCAGGTTGGCCTGGATCACGTAGCGCTGCCCCGGCTGAAACTTATGCTGCCACTTTTTACCGACGGCAAGGATTTCGCCGCAGAATTCATGGCCGATAATAATAGGCCTGGTGGCCACATCATCAGGCACCTTTTTATGATCGGCACCCTGATTGGCCTCTTTCCATGAAGAAAGGCACAGGCTGTCAGTGACCACCCGGGCGAGGATCTCATCGTCCTGCATCGCCGGGAGGGTAAAGGTTTCCAGGCGCAGGTCACGTTTGCCATACAGGCGCAGAGCCGTTGTTGTTTGCATAAACCACCTCATCCCCTTCATCTTTCGGGGCTATGTTGTTGACGTCACCCCGGCATCGCCGGGGCGGAATAATCAGGACAGAAAGCCGAGGGCGTTGCCGATAATGCCTAAGCCGAAAAGGGCGAAAATCAGCCAGACCGGATTCACTTTCTTGTTCAGCAGACGCACCATCAGTAGCGTCAGGCCCAGCGCCAGCAGGCCGGGGCAGAGCTGATCGAGGATGTTCTGGACGGTCATCGTGACGGTGGCGCCGTCTGCACCGGGCGTTTGGGACACCACCAGCGGCACATTGATGGTGGTCCATTTGGTCACCAGCACCCCCATGACAAACAGGCCGAGAATGGAGGCGCCTTCGGTCAGCTTCTGCAGCAGGTTACCGCCCATATCGCTGACGATATTGACCCCTTTACGGAAGCCCAGTTGCAGGCCGTACCACTTCATTGCCAGCCGCACTGCATTGAAAATAAAGAAAAATAACAAAGGTCCCAGAATATTTCCGGAGAGGGCCAGCGAGGCGCCAAGGGCCGCGGTAATCGGCCGCAGCGTGCCCCAGACCAGCGGGTCGCCGACGCCGGCCAGCGGGCCCATCAGACCCACTTTGATGCCGTTGATAGCGCCATCGTCAATGGCCGCGCCGTTAGCCCGGGCCTCCTCCATGGCGGCGGTGACGCCGATCACCGGGCCACACACCGCCGGCGTGGTATTAAAGAACACCAGATGACGCTTCAGCGCCGCGACCTGATCGGCTTTGAGCGGATACAGGCGTTTGATCGCCGGGATCATGTCGTAGCAAAATCCCAGGCCATGAATACGTTCGAAGTTAAAGGAGGCCTGCTGGAGGTTGGAGCGGAGAAACATGCTCACCAGGTCGCCTTGCGTGATTTTTTTCTGTTCCATTTTCGGCTCCATTAGTCGTCAAGCTGGTCAAGGGCGGGGGCAGAGGGGGCAGAGGGGGCAGTGGAGGCGGCGGGTTCAGCCTTACGCCACTGTGGATTGAGCTGGATGTAGATCAGCGCGATGATGACGCCCACGCCGCCGAAGGCCAGCAGACTGAAGTCGAGATAACCCCCGGCGAGAAAACCGAGGAAAAAGAAGGGCATCAGGTACTTCACACCCATCATTCGCAGCACCATCGCGTAGCCCACGACGACAATGAAACCACCGGCAATCTGCAGGCCGCGGGTGACGAATTCCGGGATCGCGCTGAGCATACTGCTGACCATATCCGCGCTAACGAACAGCGAGACCACCAGCGCCGGGATTGCCACGCGCAGTGCCTGCACCCCCAGTGCGGAGACATGCAGCAGGTCGATTGTGCGAAAGCGCGCCTCCTCGGCCGCTTTGTCCGCGGCGTGCTGGAACACCACGGTAATGGTACGGGCGAAAACGGTCAGCACCTGCCCGGCGGCGGCCACCGGCAGAGCAATGGCGATACCGGTGGCAATGCTCTGGTGGCCCACAATCACCAGAATGGCGGAGATAATGCTGGCCAGCGCCGAATCTGGCGACTGCGCTGCCCCCACGTTCATCCAGCCGAGGGCGATCAGCTCCAGCGTACCGCCGAGCATAACCCCGGTTTTTAAATCACCCAGGATGAGGCCAATCACGGTACAGGCGATAAGGGGCCGATGGGTCTGAAATTCATCCAGCACGCTGCCCATTCCGGCAATACAGGAAAAAATAAATATGGCTATTATCTGTAGGGTACTAATTTCCATAATTTATGACCTTTAAGGTGTGAGTCATCCTGCCTGCTACGGCATATCACAACAGGCGCTATTTTTTATTCGCAGAAAGCTGTTTCGTTAATTTTGTCGAGAATATTGACTGACGGATCTGATGCGACCACGCGTAAATCGAGTTTTACGCCCAGTTTATCGAGTTCACGGAATGCCTGAATATCCTGCGGATCCAAAGAAACGGCTTTGGTTAGCTGTTTTTTCCCGGGTCGCCAGGCCATGCCACCAATATTTAACGTGGCGATCTGCACGCCCTGGCGCACCATCATTAAAACATCGTGTGGATTGGTAAATAAATAAAAGACGGTCTCGTCCTGATATTGCGGGTTATGATAGACCGCAACCGCTTTTTCCAGACTGACAACGTTTACCTTCATGCCTGGCGGAGCCGCCTGGCGCAACAGGGTCCGGCGAACCTCATCGTTAAATACATCGTCATTGCAGATAATTATCCGCTGGGCGTTGGCGACTTTTGACCACACGGTGGTAACCTGGCCATGAATCAGTCGGTCATCAATACGGGCGAGGGTAATTTGCATCAGAACTCCTCCTCAACGGTTTCTGGCTGCTGCCAGACCACACAGCACTGACTGGCGATGGCCTGCAGATGCTGGCATAAGTCATCGGCGCTCAGGGTATGCTGGTTATCCACCAGCTCGAGCGCCAGCGGTAGCGACAGGCCGCTAATCACCCGGATCTGCGGGTGACGCATTGCCAGCCCGGCTGCGGCATTCCATGGGCTTCCGCACTGCAAATCTACCGCGATTACCCACTCCCCATCGGTGTGGGCGCTTACTAACTTTTCCAGGTTAATGGCGATATCCGCCGCGTTTTCGCCGGGGACAAACGCGACGGCGCTGACGTTAACCTCGCCGTAGACCATGCGTACCGAATCAAGCATGGCCCCGGCCAGCTGGCCGTGGGCGCAGAAGATAGCGTGAACCATACTGCCTCCTTAACCGCGCGTTTTTCCGCCGGCAATGTTAGTGGTGACTCCGGTGATGTAGCTGGCGCGCGCTGACAAGAGATAGCAAACAAAATCAGCCACTTCCGAGAGCTTTCCTGCCCGCCCGATGGGAATGGCGTTTTTGGTATATCCCTCGCGAAGTTGCTCGACGGTGATATTGCGCGTCCAGGCCAGCGCCTCTTCATATTCCGGTGTCCGCAGGCCGGTTTTTTCGAGGATCCCCGGCGCAACGCCGACCACGCGGATCCCATATTTACCCAATTCTTTGGACCAGGAGCGGGTAAAACTGTTGAGCGCGGCCTTGGTCGCGGCGTAGCAGCTTTGACCTTCAGAGCCTTCCAGGCCGCTCTCCGAAGAGACATTGACAATCACACCGGCGCGCTGTTTGATCATTTGACGCGCCACCGCCTGCGACATGAAAAACACCCCTTTCTGGTTGATATTGACCATTTTTTCAAAAGCGGCTTCGTTTAATTCATAGCGGCCGGCCGGTGCTTTTTCGTCGACTAATAAACGCGGGAAATTCACGCCGGCGTTATTGACCAAACCATCAATTCGCGACCAGCGCTGAATAATGGCATCGATAGTCTGTTGCACCTCTGTCGCGCTGGAAATATCCGTCGGCCAGAAGTGATAATTATCGCCATTGTGATGACGATCGCCGCCATGAATATCAATCATCTGGACATGAGCACCTTGTGATAATAATTCATCGACAATGGCCAGCCCAATTCCCGAGGCGCCGCCGGTCACGATAATGACGTTATCTTTTAAATTTAACCATGTATTCATTATTTACTCCCATTTCTTTAGATAAAGGGATCCCCCGCAGCGGGTGCTGCGTGAAATCATATCCTGTGTGTTATTTCAGTAATAACTCAGCCGTTTCTCTGTTTGTCACCAGACAATTAATATAGCGTCCGTGCAATGCGCCAAGAATGCCAGAGTATTTCTCTTCACCCATGGCGATGCCGATGGAATAGCGAGCCTGGCGCAGCTTCGCCATTTCGATCGACAGGGTTTTTTCGCTCATATTGGTATCGACTAACCCGCCGTTAATATCGTAGAAACGCGAGCAGATATCCCCGGCGACGTGGCGGGCGTTGAGATCGTCGCTCTCTTCGCTGCCGTAGAAGGCATGCCAGTTTGCGCCGTCGCGAATGGCCGGTGAACCAATACCCACCAGCGCCACATCCAGGCTGTCCCAGTAGGATGAGATGGTTTTAAAATGCTGGGACTGCATGATGCCGTTGCGGATCAGCGGGTTATCCAGCAGGGCTGGAAAATCGGCAAGGTGGGATTCCGCTTTCAGCCTGGCTGCCGCGCCGTAGGTTAAAGTGTTCACATGGTAGCGGCTCTCCAGTTTACCGGAAGGACCACCGATGATGGGGACACAGATCACCTGGCGTGACTGGCTGGCCTGCGGCAGGTTCTCCACCAGCGAACGCACGGCGCGGCCCCATGAAAAACCGATGATATCGCCTGGCTCCAGCAATCGGTCGACAAGCAGGGCGCCATGCTGGCCCATCGCACTCAGCTGTTCTTCTTCCAGCAGCCCATCGCTACTGGCAACCACCGCCTCTTTCAGGCCAAATTTTTGCTTGAGCTGTTGCTCGAGCCACAGGTTTTCATTGTAGTCATAGTTGATGGCGATGGTAACAATGCCCTGCTCGCGGCCGCGCTTCAGCAGGCGACTGATGGTGGTGCGATAGATCCCCAGCTCGCGAGCAATTTGCGCCTGAGTCATATCCTGCTCGTAATAGAGCTGGGCGATTTTGACAATCAACCGGATATCATCGCTGTTTTCCATGGTCATCTGCAGACTCCTGCACATTTGTGCAAATCGCGGGTTTGTGCTGTTGATCTGATATAACCCTATTAGAGCCACCGTTTAAAGCGATTTTCTTTTATTTCATCACCCTAATCTGGCGAATAATCTTGCACATTTGCGTTATCAATAGCTGGTTGTTGGCACCTTTGTGCATTGCACGCTAACTCGCTGATTCTGTGATATTTCATCATGCAAAGTTGCCAGGCGTTGAGCGAGACACTTTTGTGAAAAAAGGCGTAGTCGATCACACCTTGCGCCGGAGGGCGCAAAGGCACATCTTTTTTCTCGCCCGCAAGGTAGGGTATATTTCGCTTTTACAGGAGAATCTATGCTGCCCGACTCATCAACCCGATTAAACAAATACATCAGTGAAAGCGGCATCTGCTCGCGTCGCGAAGCGGACCGCTTTATTGAACAAGGCAACGTCTTTATCAATGGCAAACGCGCCACGATTGGCGATCAGGTGAAGCCTGGCGACCTGGTCAAAGTTAACGGACGGTTGATTGAGCCGCGCGAAGCGGATGATCTGGTGCTGATTGCGCTGAATAAGCCGGTCGGCATTGTGAGCACCACGGAGGACGGCGAGCGCGACAACATTGTCGATTTCGTCAACCACAGCAAGCGTATCTTCCCTATCGGCCGTCTGGATAAAGACTCCCAGGGGCTGATCTTCCTCACCAATCACGGCGACCTGGTGAATAAGATCCTGCGCGCCGGCAACGACCACGAAAAAGAGTATCTGGTTACGGTCGATAAGCCGGTGACCGATGAGTTCATTCGCGGCATGGGCGCGGGGGTACCGATTCTCGGGACCGTGACCAAAAAATGTAAGGTAAAGAAAGAAGCGCCGTTCGTTTTCCGCATCACTCTGGTGCAGGGGCTGAATCGCCAGATCCGTCGCATGTGCGAGCACTTTGGCTATGAAGTGACGAAGCTTGAGCGTACGCGGATTATGAACGTCAGCCTGACGGGGATCCCGCTGGGTGAGTGGCGCGATCTGACCGATGACGAGCTGATCGATCTGTTCAAGCTGATTGAAAACTCTTCTTCCGAAGCGAAGCCGAAAGCTAAGCCGAAGGCCAAAGCGGCGACCCCCGGCATCAAGCGCCCGGTGGTGAAGATGGAAAATAGCAACGATAAGGGCCGCCCGGCTGGCAACGGCAAGCGTTTCACCCAGCCGGGACGTAAAAAGAAAGGGCGTTAACGCCTGCCGCGGGTCGGCGTATTCGCCGACCAGGAAAAGGTCGCTTCCTTATCCGTCTTATAAGCCTGCTGTTTTTTCACCTGGCGGGCTTTCTTCGCTTCCGCTTCACGCTGGGCCATCAGCTTATCGATATATTCCTTTTTTACGCTGTTCGTTTCCGCATTGCTCAGCGGGCGGCCGTGCGCAATGCGCGCGCGGTCAAGCAGCGTTTTCAATTCGCGCTGTTCGCGCTCGGTCATCTCTTTTTGTGTAATACGGGGGAGTGCCATGGTGGTGCCCTCAGTCAGACCAGAGCACCCAGTGTACGGCAATGAATATTTTACTGATAGCCTGTATGGCAACTAAAGCAGGCACACGTCCGGGCCGGCGCCCGGACGTGTCACGCTCAGCGCTTGCTGGTTTTTTTGGCGATGGGCTTCCCTGACCAGTATCCGGCCAGCAGCGAACCGGACAGGTTATGCCAGACGGAGAACAGGGCTCCCGGCAGCGCCGCCAGCGGGCCGAAGTAAATTTTACCCAGCGCGGCCGCCAGGCCGGAGTTCTGCATCCCCACCTCGATCGCCAGCGTACGGCAGGTGGATTCATCAAAACCAAACAGACGTCCGCCCCAGTAGCCGCCGAGCAGGCCAATGGTGTTATGCAGGATCACTGCGATAATCACCACCAGGCCGACGGACGCGATATGGGCCGCGGAACCCGCCACCACCGCGCTGATGATCGCCAAAATGCACACCATCGAGAAAGCGGGCAGGAACGGCTCCACCGCTTTCACCACCTTCGGCAGCAGATGATGGACAATCAGCCCCAGGGCGATGGGAATGACCACAATCTGCAGAATGCTCAGCAACATCCCCATGACGTCGACCTGAATGTGCGCGTCGACGTACAGACGGGTCAGCAGCGGCGTCGCGATGACGCCGACCAGGGTGGAGACCGAGGAGATGGTCACCGACAGGGCCACATCCCCTTTGGCCAGAAAGATCATCACGTTGGAGGCCGTCCCGCTGGCGACGCTGCCCACCAGCACCATCCCGGCGGAGAGCTCCGGCGGCATATGAAACAGCAGCGCCAGCAGCCAGGCGGCGAGCGGCATCACCAGATAGTGCAGAAATATCCCTGCGGCGACCGGCGCCGGACGCGACAGGACGCGTTTGAAATCCGCCAGCTTCAGATGTACCCCCATACCGAACATAATCAGCATCAGCAGGGTGGTAACCCACGGGCCGATCGGGGTGAAGGTGGTGGGTGTGTAATAGGCCAGAACGGAGAGCAGCAGTGCCCATAACGGGAACAGCCGCGTCAGAGTTGCGAGCATGTTGTGTTCCTTGCGATACGCAAACCGGCCGCGCCGTCCCGGTAGGGCGGCGAGCAGGTCAGCTGGTTGTGTTGATGTTGTTATAAAAAAGCCGGGTTCGAGCCCGGCTATAGGTATTGTTTATCGTGCTAAGGAATTTTATTCAAACAAATTATGATGCAACGTCTGCACCACCTTCTCCGCATCGGCGCCAGGCACCAGGAAGCAGAGATTGTGGCTGGACGCGCCATAGCAGATCATGCGGATGTTAAACGGATCAAGGACGCCAAACACCTCTTTGCCGACGCCGCAGGCTTTCGACAGCTCGTTGCCGATCAGGGCAACCAGCGCCAGGTCTTCTTCCACTTCCACGCGGCACAGCGAGGAGAGCTCGGTCAGCAGCGCCTGGGTCAGCAGGGTATCGCCCGCAGAGGTTGAGCCAGTGGTGTCCATGGTCAGGGCCACGCTCACTTCGGAGGTGGTGATCAAATCGACGGAGATGTTATGGCGCGCCAGAATACCGAACACTTCGGCGAGGAAGCCGCGGGAGTGCAGCATATTCAGGCTGTGCAGCGTCAGCAGCGTCTGGCGGCGACGCAGCGCCAGCGCGCGGAACAGCGGCGGGTTCTCGGTGGTTTTACACACCAGCGTACCGCCCGCTTTAGGTTCTTTACTGGAGCCGACAAATACCGGGATATCGCTGCGCACGGCAGGCAGCAGGGTCGCCGGGTGCAGCACTTTGGCGCCAAAGGTGGCCATTTCCGCCGCCTCTTCAAAGGCGATGACGTCGATGCGTTTCGCCGCAGGCGCGACGCGCGGGTCGGTCGTATAGATCCCGGGCACATCGGTCCAGATATCGACGCGGGTGGCATTCAGCGCTTCGCCGAGCAGAGCGGCGGTATAGTCGCTGCCGCCGCGGCCGAGGGTGGTGGTGCGGCCTTTCGCTTCGCTGCCGATAAAGCCCTGCGTCACCACCAGGCCTTCCGCCAGACGCGGCGTCAGCTGCTGCTGAGTCAGTTCGGCGACGGCGGCGATATCCGGTTCGGCGCGACCAAAGCGATCGTTAGTGCGCAGCACTTTACGGGCGTCAAACCACTGCGCCTGAATTCCGCGCTCGCGCAGAATCTCCACAAACAGCAGGGTGGACATCAGTTCGCCATGGCTGACCAGTTCGTCAGTCAGCGCGCTAGAGGAGGCGAGCGCGGCGGCTTCCGCCAGCGTGGTGATATTTTCCAGCAGGCGCTCAATCTCTTCGCGGATCACGTTGGGATAGCGCAAACGCTCCAGAATATTGAACTGGATCTGGCGCAGAGCGTCCAGCTGGGCAAAACGTTCGGTGGGTTCCAGCCCTTCCGCTAAGGCCACCAGAATGTTGGTCACGCCGGCAGAGGCGGAGAGCACAACAATACGGGTATTGGCATCGAGCAGCGCCACATCGATGCTGCGGTTCATCGCGTCAAAATCAGCAACGCTGGTGCCGCCAAATTTGGCGACGACTAAATCTGTCATAACAACCTCGTGTCAGGGGGCCTGACTTATTAAAACGATTCCTGAACACCGATCCTGGCAGGGGCTGGATGCCGCCGGATCGCAACAAAATGTCTTAATAAGCCAGGCCAAATTATTCAGCCATGGCACAAGGGAAGAGCGATAAACAGGGTGGCGCAGAATGATAAACAACTACGATGTCACCCAGAAGTGCTCCACCTTGTAGACCCGACTCACCGCTCTGGGCGCTGAAGTGTTCGGGTATGAAACGCCCGACTGCGAACGTTTCTGGTGACAACCCAGGGGATTCAGCCCCTGTGGCCGGTGAGGAGCGTAACCAGACGCTCTTTCACCTCGGCGTTGCTCCCCCTCACGTATTTTCGCCGGACTGGTTCCTCCAATACGGTTACCTGGGCAACGCACCTCTTCTGGCAATTACCGACGTCTTTCACCTGGCCGGGGGAATAAGGACATTATATCCCCCGCGAATACCCTTTCGCTGTAGCGTGAAATGCGCGAGCAATAGATACTTACAATACGTAAGCACTGCGGATATATAAAGGCTTAACGCCAGCTATGTCAACGCTGCGGTTATGCGGATTTTTCATGCCCCTGCGGCTAACAGAAAAAAGCCTTATGATAGCTATACTAATGGGGCTTTTTACTCCGTTTTGACCCGATTCCTGACCGGCGTCAGGGACAAGTCACAAAAATCATCACAATTTTCCGTCACCGGCGCTACAATCGACCGAAGTCACAATCTCAAATCAGAAGAGTATTGCTAATGAAAAACATCAACCCAACGCAGACCTCTGCCTGGCAGGCATTACAGAAACACTTCGACGAAATGAAAGATGTCACTATCAGCGAGCTGTTCGCCAAAGATAGCGACCGTTTTTCTAAGTTTTCCGCGACGTTCGACGATCTGATGCTGGTGGACTTCTCCAAAAACCGCATCACCGAAGAGACGCTGGCTAAACTGCAGGATCTGGCGAAAGAGACCGATCTCGCAGGCGCCATCAAGTCGATGTTCTCCGGTGAAAAGATCAACCGCACCGAAGATCGTGCGGTACTCCACGTCGCGCTGCGCAACCGCAGCAATACGCCGATTGTGGTTGATGGCAAAGATGTGATGCCGGAAGTGAACGCTGTGCTGGAGAAGATGAAAGCCTTCTCTGAAGCGATTATCTCCGGTAGCTGGAAAGGCTACACCGGCAAACCGATCACCGACGTGGTCAACATTGGTATCGGTGGCTCCGACCTCGGTCCGTTCATGGTCACCGAAGCGCTGCGTCCGTATAAAAATCACCTCAACATGCACTTTGTCTCCAACGTCGATGGCACCCACATCGCCGAAGTGCTGAAGAACGTCAACCCGGAAACCACCCTGTTCCTGGTCGCGTCCAAAACCTTCACCACTCAGGAGACCATGACCAACGCCCACAGCGCGCGCGACTGGTTCCTGGCGACCGCGGGCGACGACAAGCATGTGGCTAAACACTTCGCGGCGCTCTCCACCAACGCGAAAGCGGTTGGCGAGTTCGGCATCGACACCGCCAACATGTTCGAATTCTGGGACTGGGTTGGCGGCCGTTACTCCCTGTGGTCGGCGATTGGCCTGTCCATCATTCTCTCCGTGGGCTTCGACAACTTCGTTGAGCTGCTGTCTGGCGCGCATGCGATGGATAAACACTTCTCCACCACCCCGGCGGAGAAAAACCTGCCGGTGCTGCTGGCGCTGATCGGTATCTGGTACAACAACTTCTTCGGTGCGGAAACCGAAGCGATTCTGCCGTACGACCAGTACATGCACCGTTTTGCCGCCTACTTCCAGCAGGGCAACATGGAGTCCAATGGTAAGTATGTCGACCGTAACGGCCACGCCGTGGACTACCAGACTGGCCCGATTATCTGGGGCGAGCCGGGCACCAACGGTCAGCACGCGTTCTACCAGCTGATCCATCAGGGCACCAAAATGGTACCGTGCGATTTCATCGCCCCGGCTATCACCCACAACCCGCTCTCCGATCATCATCCGAAGCTGCTGTCCAACTTCTTCGCCCAGACCGAGGCCCTGGCCTTCGGTAAATCCCGTGAAGTGGTGGAGCAGGAATATCGCGATCAGGGTAAAGATCCGGCGACCCTGGAGCACGTGGTGCCGTTCAAAGTGTTCGAAGGCAACCGCCCGACTAACTCTATCCTGCTGCGTGAGATCACCCCGTTCAGCCTCGGGGCGCTGATTGCTCTGTACGAGCACAAAATCTTCACCCAGGGCGCGATCCTTAACATCTTCACTTTCGACCAGTGGGGCGTTGAGCTAGGCAAACAGCTGGCTAACCGCATCCTGCCGGAGCTGAAAGACGGCAGCGAAGTCAGCAGCCACGACAGCTCCACTAACGGTCTGATTAACCGTTATAAAGCCTGGCGCGCATAACGCTTGTGCCGTTAAGACGGAATGCCGACCTTATGGTCGGCATTTTTTTTACAGCCGCCGCAGCAGGCGGGCTGGATTCCCCGCCCACACGCCTTTCTCGGTGATGGACTTCGTCACCACGCTGCCCGCGCCAATCACCACGCCGTCGCAGATGTTGACGGCCAGAATCGTGGCGCCGCTACCGATCGACACGTCATCGCCAATCTCAATCCGCCCCCAGCTGGCGCGGTCGGCGTTTGGTTTGCCGTCGCGAAACAGGTCGTTGGCGAACATCACCCCGTGACCGATAAAACAACGCCGGCCAATGGTGACGTACTCGCAGATAAAGGTATGCGACTGGATTTTACTCTCCGCGCCGATGCGGGTATTCCCCTGGATCTCAACGAACGGTCCAACGAAGACGTTATCACCCAGCGTGCAGTCGTACAGGTTGGCGGGCTGATAAATAACGACATTTTTCCCACAGACGACGTTACGTACGCCGGTATCACGAAGCTCAGGCATAGTTCCTCTCACAGCGGTTTGGCCAGAATATGTAAGGTGCTTTGCTGGCTGGCGGAATGGAAAGTCGTGTCTCTGATGTGCTGCATCCCCTGGCGTTCGTAAAAACGGCGCGCGGCGGGATTCGCGGCGAGTACTTCCAGCCACAGCCAGCGTTCGCCAGCCGTTTTTGCTCGCGTCTCGACGGCGTGAAAAATCTGCTCGCCGTAGCGGTGGCCAGTCTCCCCCGGCATCAGGTAGAGCTTATGCAGCAGCGTACCCATCGTGCCATCTTCAGCCATTCGCTGCTGATAGCTATATTTAGCGAAACCAACGGGGGAGGCGGCTTCGGCGATGAGCCAATGATGGTTGGCATCGGTAAGACTCCGACGTAGCGCATCTTCGGCATATTCTTGCTTAAGAAATAACGCCAGTTCATCGGCATTGCGCCAGAGATGGGCGAAGTGGTGCTGGTAACTGGCATAACCCATCGCGCTCAGTTGTGGCGCGTCCTCGGGCAATGCCTTTCGGATAGTTAACATGCTGCGTTCCTCGGGTCGTTCAGTGGCTATAGTGCCTGTAATATGAACAACGTGGAACGACAAAAATCGGTGGGGAAGGGGCTGGAGGTTCTTCCTCCAGCCGGGGGGATTAACGGGCGAAAGCGATCGCTTCGATTTCGACGCCAGCGTCTTTCGGTAACCTGGCCACTTCCACGCAGGAGCGCGCCGGAAAGGCCGCCTGATGTTCGGTAAAGAAGGCCTCGTAGGCGGCATTGATGGCGGCAAAATCCGCCAGGTCTTTCACAAACACCGTGGTTTTGACGATCTGACCAACGGTGAGGCCGGCGGCTTCGACGATGGCTTTCACGTTCTCCAGCGACTGGCGCGCCTGTTCGGCGATGTCGTCGGGCATGGTGCCGTCCTGCGGATTAATGGGCAGCTGGCCGGAGGTGAGGGTCATCGCGCCGAGATTGACGCCCTGAACGTACGGACCAATCGCGGCGGGCGCGTCAGCGGTAGTAATAATCATGTGGTTACCCCTTCAAACAGTTACAGAAAATAATTCAATAGCACCAGCGAGCCGACGCCGCTCACCACCACCCACACCAGACCTAAACGGAAGCTGGCGAGCGTACAGATAATGGCGGCGATCACCTTCGGGTTTTTTAAGTCGAACTCCATGCTGGAATTCACGCTCAGGATCTGAATTGTGATGATGGCCGGCAGGACGGTGACCGGCACGAAGCGCAATGTTTTGATCACGCGCTCAGACATCTGGATCTTGCCGGCCAGTCCGATAAACGAGAAACGAATAAGAAAAGTGACCGCGGCCATGCCCAGCGTCAGGGCGATAAAATAGCTATTACTCATTTTCCAGCGCCTCCACTAACGGCATATTGGATTCGGTTGTTGCCATCTGCTTGCGCTCTTCCGCCAGGTCGACGCACAGGCCGGCAAGGACGCCGAGCACGGAGGCGACGACGATACCCAGCGAGTAGGGCAGGACCACTAACAGCACGCCGGAAACGGCGGCCACTACCGCGGCGACGGTGCAGGCCTGGCTTTTAATTTGCGGCACCACGATGGCGATAAAGGCGGCGACCATGGCGAAATCGAGACCGTATTTCTCAATGTGGGGAAACGAGGCGCCGACCAGCGCGCCAAGAAAATCGGCCAGCACCCAAATCGCCCAGAAGGTGACCATCGCCGAACCATAAAACAGATATTTTTCCTTTTTATTTCCTTCCATCTCTTTGACGGTAGTGGCATACACCTCGTCGGTGAGCGCATAGGACATAAAGCATTTTTTAAAGAATGAGGCTTCGCGCACAGTGCCGGAAATAGAGGCGCTATACAGCACATGGCGAAGATTAATAATTAATGTGGTGAAAATAATCACGCCGAGCGTGGCACCGGTTTTTAACATATTCAGTGCCAGCATTTGCGCCGAACCGGCAATCACAATCGCCGACCACGCGGTACTTTGCCAGACGCTCATGCCGGCGCTGACGCTTAATGCGCCAACAATGAACGAGAAAGGAAAGTCCCCGATGCACAGGGGCATAATGGCGCTGGCGCCGCGTAATATGACTTTTTTATTCATCGTAAAATACCTGTTGGTGCAGGCAATAAATCATTATTGCGTAGGGTACAAAAGGGCTGGTCTTATTTGCTGACCATAATGCGAATGATCTCTTTATCGGTTTGCGCCATAGGCTTAATCACGAGGCGGCACAGGTTATTAATCGACTGTTCGACGTCGGCGCAGACAATGCCGTCGTTGGCGCTGGCGCAGCGGTTTTGCATCGCCATCAACACAGATTTAAAGGCGCTGGAAACCACCGAGGAGACCTTCATCGCGCAGCTGTTGGAAGCGCCATCGCAAATCATGCCGGTAACATCGCTAATCATATTGATGATGGCGGTGTTGATGGTTTCGATATTACGGGTAAACAGCCATGCCATACCGGCGGCGGCGCCCATGGCGGCGGTGGAGGCCGCGCACAGTGCGGACAGGCGGGTATAGCGCGAATGGATGGAAATGGCCGTCAGATGCGAGAGCGCCAGCGCGCGAGCGAGCGTCTCTTCATCGGCATTCAGATGCTCGGCGACGGTAACTACCGGCATGGTCGCTGCGATCCCCTGGTTGCCAGAGCCGAAGTTCGACATGGCGACCACCGGGGCTCCGCCCATACGCGCATCGGAAGCTGCGACGGTGTTGATAATGACCTCGCTCATTAAGTCATTACTTAACAAACCATTTTTAACGGCTTCAGAGAATGTTCCGTTAATATTCAACCCATACTTTTTCGATTTGCCTTCTGCAGCCAGTGCGCTATTGAGGCGGGCGGCTTCCAGAATAAACGTAATATTCTCAACCGGCGTGGAGATAATAAAGTCATACGCTTCCTGGAGAGAGAAAGTTGGCAGTTCAGTCTGCGCTGTGGCGCTATTTTCCCCGGCGTGTAATGGTTGCTGTTCGCCATTAATATATAACTCGACCACATTGGTATGCGTGCCTTTTACCACGACGCGACAGGTCTGGTCACCGGCGCTGAGGGTGAGATCGAGATGAATAAAGTCAGGCGTATCCTGGACGTCAATAGTAACGTGGCCGGCATCCACCAGCGCTTGTGCCTGTTCCACATGCTGTGAAGTAATGCCTGCCAGGGTCTGTAATCCCTTATCGGCATCGCCACCAAAGGCGCCGATGGCGGCGGCCAGCGCGACGCCATTAACTGTCGTGCCGGGAATTGTGACGCCCGTGGCGTTTTTATACAGGTTGGCAGAAATAAAACCGCTAATTTTTTCGCAGGGTGTCGCTAAATATTTCGCGGCGTAAGCGGTGGTAAATGAAATAGCAACAGGTTCCGTACAACCTAATGCTGGTGCGACTTCTCGCTGTAGCCAGCGAATAAAAAGTGAGGATGCTTGGTCAGACATTATTATGATTCCTGGACGTAAGATGATGAGGAAATATGCTAAGGGAATCGGCAGAAAAAAACTTTCTCAAATAACCCTTTATTTATTGAGGTCTGGAGAAAAATTTTATTTTTAGCCTTATCTAAACATGCAGGCCTGTATGTAAATTAACTTATTGATTAACAATGATTGTGCAGGGATAGTTTTATACAAAAAAGGGGATTCAGTTATGTCGATCACACGCCGTTAAGGAGGGGATTTTTCTCTTTTGCCGAAATCCTGTCCTGAGGGTGCAAACGTGGAAAGCCCACGCGGTGAGGGGTAACTGTAGATCTGGATCACACTTTTGCGCTATACCGGACGCAACAAGGACTGATTATGAGGTGTGAATATGTCGTCGGTTTATCGCCCACTGGTGAATTTTATCGCCACTGCGATGCAAACGGTTTTGAATCTGGGGCTGCTGTGCCTGGGGATTATCCTGATCGTCTTCCTCGGTAAAGAGACGCTGCATCTGGCCGATGTCCTCTTTACCCCGGAGCCGACCAGTAAGTACCGGCTGGTGGAAGGACTGGTGGTCTACTTTCTCTACTTCGAATTTATCGCGCTGATCGTCAAGTATTTTCAGTCGGGGTTCCACTTCCCGCTGCGCTATTTCGTCTATATCGGCATCACCGCGATTGTGCGTTTGATCATCATCGATCATGAATCGCCGATGGCGGTGCTCATATACTCCGCCGCGATCCTGATCCTGGTGATTACGCTCTGGCTGTGTAACTCCAATCGCCTGAAACGCGAATAAAAAAAAGCGGCCTCCAGGGCCGCTGACCAACAGTCACAAATAGAATTTATGTAGGGTCCAGTTGAGGATAGCAGTGGCATTGGCCTTACTTTTTCAGCTGAGGGCGACGGCGACAATACCCGGTTGGGGTCGTGTATTGCGGCTAGACCGTCGGCCCCCATCTGAAATTTGGGGCCGGTGTTACAAAAAAAACTTAACCTTTCACCCCACCCGCCGTCAGGCCGTTCACCAGCCAGCGCTGCGCCAGCAGGAACACTACCGTGATTGGGATGGCGGAGAGTACCGCCGCGGCGGCAAAATCGCCCCACAGATAGTTCTGCGGGTTGAGATACTGTTGCATGCCTACCGCCAGGGTATAGCTGTTCACATCGCGCAGCAGCAGCGAGGCGACCGGCACTTCGGTGATGGCGGCGATGAACGACAGAATAAAGACCACCGCCAGAATCGGCACCGACAGCGGCAGCAGCACGAGGCGGAACGCCTGCCATGGGGTCGCGCCATCCAGCGCCGCCGCTTCTTCCAGCGAGCCATCGATGGTTTCGAAGTAGCCTTTAATCGTCCAGACGTGCAGGGCGATACCGCCCATGTAGGCAAAGATCACGCCGCCGTGGGTGTTGAGGCCGACGAACGGGATGTACTGGCCCAGGCGGTCAAACAACGCGTACAGGGCAACCAGCGACAGCACCGCCGGGAACATCTGGAAAATCAGCATCCCTTTCAGCAGGGTCGCTTTCCCCGGGAAGCGCATACGGGCAAAAGCGTAGGCGCAGGTGGTGGAGAGGGCGACGATGCCGATCGCGGTAATCCCGGCGACCTTAATCGAGTTCCACAGCCACAGCAGGACCGGGAACGGCGGCGGCGTGACGCGGCCATCCGCGTGTTCGACGCTGAAGCCTAACGCCAGACGCCAGTGTTCCCAGGAGATGGTATCCGGGATCAGGCTGCCGGTGGCGAAGTTGCCTTCGCGCAGCGAGATAGCGATAACCATCAGCAGCGGAAACATAATCGCCGCGATAAAAATCAGTAGCAGGAGATGCGTGGTAAATAAACGTAGCTTCTGCGATTTGGGTTGGACCATAGCCATTATCGTTATCTCCCTTAATCAAACTTCATGCGTGTGGCTTTCAGGTTCACAATCGCTAACGCGCCAACCAGCAGGAAGATAAGCGTTGCGATAGCCGCCGCCAGGCCGAAGTCCTGACCGCCGCCGCCTTCAAAGGCGATACGGTAGGTGTAGCTCACCAGCAGGTCGGTATAACCGGCCGGGGTGGTGGTGCCGAGACGGTCCGGACCGCCGTTGGTCAACAGTTGAATCAGGACGAAGTTGTTAAAGTTAAAGGCGAAGCTGGCGATCATCAGCGGCGTCAGCGGCTTAATCAGCAGCGGGAAGGTAATTTTAAAGAAGTTCTGGAACGGGCCGGCGCCATCCATTGCCGACGCTTCGTACAGATCGTCCGGAATCGCCTTCAGCAGCCCCATGCACAGGATCATCATGTACGGGTAGCCCAGCCAGGTGTTGACGATGATGATCATGGTGCGCGCGGTGGTCGGGTCGCTAAACCACGCCGGTTTAATGCCGAACAGCGCGCTGAGCATCATGTTGATTTCACCAAAGCTCTGGTTGAACAGGCCTTTGAAAATCAGAATCGAAATAAATGACGGTACGGCATACGGCAGAATCAGCAGGACACGGTAAATCGCTTTGCCTTTCAGCGCTTCCCACTGCACCAGGCAGGCGAGGATCATCCCCACCGCGACGGTCAGCACCACGGTCAGAACCGAGAACACCACCGTCCAGACGAAGATGGCGAAGAACGGTTTCTGGATGCCTTCATCGTGGAAGACGCGGGTAAAGTTATCCCAGCCGATAGTCACGGTGTAGCCCGGGCTCAGCTTTTCTGTGCCCCAGCTACCGTCGGCGTTGATTGCCTGGTAGAAACCAACGTCGTTGTTCGGGCGGTATTTGACGTGGGTTTGATTGTTGGTCAGCTCGCCGTTTTCGCCAAGCGTATACAGCGGTTGGGTGCCGGAGAACTGGCGCAGCGAGCTCATGATCACTTTGCTGTCATCAGGCAGTACGGCGGTCAGCTGGTTCAGCGCGGTGCGGTTCTGGGTAATGACGCGCAGGTTGGCGCGCTCGCCTTCCGGCAGGGCGTCAGTTTCTTTTAACGCCAGCTTCTGCTCGCCGCCGAATTTAAAGGCATCGGAAAGGTAGTTTTTACCGCTCTCGCCATCGGTCAGGGCCAGCTTCCACTCGTCGCCTGCCGGGATCAGCGTGAAGTTATAGGCTTTGCCGGCCTGGAAGGAGCGATCCATCAGCACCTGCTGCGCGCGCTCAAAGGTCAGCTGGTTGGTGCTGCTGTAGTTGGTGAACGCGATAGCGATAGTACAGATCAGCGGAAACAGGACAAACAGGCCCATGCCGGCGAGGCCGGGATAGACATAGCGCCAGGCATAGGCCTTGCGATTAGCGAAAATATACAGGCCAACTGAGCTTAAAATCAGCGTCATGATGGCGAACAGGTACTCCCCCTGGGCGTACATCAAAACAACAAGGTAACCCACCAGCAGGCACAGTAAGCCAATCACAGACCATGTGAGTTGCGGACTTTGCCACCAGTGTCTCTTTTTAACGGCATCCATGGGGATCATCCTCTACAGCGTTAAACATCTGTCGGCGTCAGTGCCTGATGGCGCTGCGCTTATCCGGCCTACGGATTGTGTAGGCCGGATAAGGCATTCATGCCGCCATCCGGCACGTGCGCTACAGCATTACTTAGTGATACGGCTCTGGGCATCCTTCAGCGCAGCATCGACAGTCTGACGGCCGCTGGCGGCGTTGATAACCGCGGTACGAACGGCATACCAGAAGGCAGACATCTGCGGGATGTTAGGCATAATTTCGCCTTTCTGGGCGTTCGCCATGGTGGCAGCGATGCGCGGATCTTTTTCCAGTTTTTCCTGGAAGGATTTCAGCGCCACCGCACCCAGCGGTTTGTCGTTGTTAACGGATTCCAGACCCTGATCGGTCATCAGGTAGTTTTCGAGGAACTCTTTCGCCAGCTCTTTGTTCGGGCTGGCGGCGTTGATCCCCGCGCTCAGCACGCCAACGAACGGTTTCGATGGTTTGCCTTTAAAAGTCGGCAGCAGGGTCACGCCGTAGTTAACCTTGCTCTTATCGATGTTAGACCACGCCCACGGACCGTTGATGGTCATCGCGGTTTCACCTTTGTTGAAGGCCGCTTCCGCGATGGAGTAATCGGTATCGGCATTCATGTGCTTGTTCTTGATCAGGTCAACCAGGAAGGTCAGGCCCGCTTTCGCGCCTGCGCTGTCCACGCCGACGTCTTTCACATCGTACTTGCCGTTTTCAAACTTGAACGCGTATCCGCCGTCGGCAGCGATCAGCGGCCAGGTGAAGTACGGTTCCTGCAGGTTGAACATCAGCGCGCTCTTACCTTTCGCTTTCAGTTCTTTATCCAGCGCCGGGATCTCTTCCCAGGTCTTCGGCGGGTTCGGCACCAGGTCTTTGTTGTAAATCAGGGACAGCGCTTCCACCGCGATCGGGTAGGCGATCAGTTTGCCGTTATAGCGAACGGCATCCCAGGTGAACGGATAGAGTTTGTCCTGGAACGCTTTGTCCGGGGTGATTTCCGCCAGCAGGCCGGACTGCGCGTAGCCGCCGAAACGGTCATGCGCCCAGAAGATGATGTCCGGGCCGTCGCCGGTCGCCGCAACCTGCGGGAATTTCTCTTCCAGCTTGTCCGGGTGTTCTACAGAAACTTTAATGCCGGTGTCTTTTTCAAACTTTTTACCCACTTCAGCGAGGCCGTTGTAGCCTTTGTCGCCGTTAATCCAGATAACCAGCTTACCTTCTTCAATTTTCGCGAGGGCAGAGGCGGAAAACATCATCGTGGTCAGTGCCGACAGCGCGAGGATGCGAGCGCCAGTTTTGATTTTCATATACCCGTCCTTTTTGGTGTTGTACTCGTGGATACACTTCGGTGGCTTAACGATGATGAGTTTCCTTTTTTAACAACCCCTTTCCATCCTCCCCAGGTCTACGCCCCACCCGCTGGTTGTGTGATCTCCATTGCAAAAACGGCCGTATTGCGTCCTGGAGCACAGAAAAAAGCGCCCAATTTTGTCGCCTCCATCACGAAATCACCCGCTGCCCGCCATCCCCCGCGGCGAGAGCCAATCTCTCATCCTCCCATCTCCTCCCCCATAAAAAAGCCGGGGGGTGGAGGATTTGCCCGGCTAATGAATGCCGCATAGTCGACCCATCTTGAATGTGACTGTTAGTGACAGGTTGTAACGAAGGGAGAAGGGCATGGCGAGCGTACAGCTGCGAAATGTAACGAAAGCCTGGGGTGACGTGGTGGTATCGAAAGATATCAATCTCGATATCCACGAAGGGGAATTCGTCGTGTTTGTCGGGCCATCGGGCTGCGGCAAATCTACCCTGCTGCGTATGATTGCCGGGTTAGAAACTATTACCAGCGGGGACCTGTTTATCGGTGACACCCGCATGAACGAGATCCCACCGGCAGAACGCGGCGTTGGGATGGTATTCCAGTCTTATGCGCTCTATCCCCACCTTTCCGTTGCGGAAAATATGTCGTTTGGCCTGAAGCTGGCCGGCGCGAAAAAAGATCTGATTAACCAGCGGGTGACCCAGGTGGCGGAAGTGCTGCAGCTGGCCCATCTGCTGGAGCGTAAACCGAAAGCCCTCTCCGGCGGTCAGCGCCAGCGTGTGGCGATTGGCCGTACGCTGGTGGCTGAGCCGAGCGTCTTCCTGCTGGATGAGCCGCTCTCCAACCTCGATGCCGCCCTGCGCGTTCAGATGCGTATCGAAATCTCCCGTCTGCATAAGCGACTGGGCCGCACCATGATCTATGTGACCCACGATCAGGTGGAAGCGATGACCCTCGCGGACAAGATTGTGGTCCTCGACGCCGGCCGTGTGGCGCAGGTCGGGAAACCGCTGGAACTCTATCACTATCCGGCTGACCGCTTCGTCGCCGGCTTTATCGGTTCACCGAAGATGAACTTCCTGCCGGTCAAAGTTACCGCGACGGCTATCGATCAGGTGCAGGTTGAACTGCCAAACCGTCAGCAAATCTGGCTACCGGTGGACAGCGCCAACGTTCAGGCGGGCGCCAACATGTCCTTAGGTATCCGCCCGGAGCATTTACTGCCCAGCGATATCGCCGATGTGACCCTCGAAGGCGAGGTTCAGGTTGTCGAGCAGTTAGGTCACGAAACGCAAATTCATATCCAGATCCCCGCCATCCGTCAAAACCTGGTCTACCGCCAGAACGACGTGGTGTTGGTAGAAGAGGGAGCCACATTCGCTATCGGTTTGCCGCCAGAACGTTGCCATTTATTCCGTGAGGATGGCACCGCTTGTCGTCGGCTGCATAAAGAGCCGGGCGTGTAAGGCTTCCCATTAAAAAAAGGCGCGAACCCGGCTGGCGGTACACCGGCGAAGCGTGCAAAGAAAAGCAATGATCTCAGGAGATAGAATGATGATTACTCTGCGCAAACTTCCACTGGCGGTCGCCGTCGCGGCAGGCGTTATGTCTGCTCAGGCGCTGGCTGTCGATTTCCATGGCTACGCGCGTTCCGGCATTGGCTGGACCGGCAGCGGCGGCGAGCAACAGTGCTTCAAAGCGACCGGCGCTCAAAGTAAATACCGTCTTGGTAACGAATGTGAAACCTATGCGGAACTGAAGCTGGGCCAGGAGCTGTGGAAGGAAGGAGATAAGAGTTTTTATTTCGATACTAACGTTGCCTATTCCGTGAATCAGGAAGATGACTGGGAAAGCACCTCTCCGGCGTTCCGTGAAGCCAACATCCAGGGTAAAAACCTGATCGACTGGCTGCCGGGCTCCACGCTGTGGGCGGGTAAACGCTTCTATCAGCGTCATGACGTTCACATGATCGACTTCTACTACTGGGATATCTCCGGCCCGGGTGCAGGTCTGGAAAACGTTGACCTTGGCTTCGGTAAGCTCTCTCTGGCCGCTACCCGTAACTCAGAAAGCGGCGGCTCTTATACTTTCTCCAGCGATGACACCAAGAAATATGCTGCGAAAACTGCCAACGACGTCTTTGACATCCGTCTGGCGGGCCTGGAAACCAACCCGGGCGGCGTGCTGGAGTTAGGCGTCGATTACGGCCGTGCGAACCCGCAGGATGACTATCGCCTGGAAGACGGCGCGTCGAAAGACGGCTGGATGTGGACCGGTGAACATACTCAGTCCATCTGGGGCGGCTTCAACAAGTTTGTGGTTCAGTACGCCACTGACGCAATGACCTCCTGGAACAGCGGCCACTCTCAGGGAACCAGCATCGATAACAACGGCAGCATGATCCGCGTTCTGGATCACGGCGCGATGGACTTCAACGATGACTGGGGCCTGATGTACGTTGCGATGTACCAGGACGTGGATCTGGACAGCAAAAACGGCTCCACCTGGTACACCGTGGGTGTTCGTCCGATGTACAAATGGACGCCGATCATGAGCACCCAGCTGGAAATCGGTTACGACAACGTGAAATCTCAGCGTACCAGCGAAAACAACAACCAGTACAAAATTACTCTGGCTCAACAGTGGCAGGCAGGCAACAGCGTCTGGTCTCGTCCGGCTATCCGTATCTTCGCAACCTACGCGAAGTGGGATGAAAACTGGGGCTACAGCAACACCTCTGGTCTGCAGACGAAAGACAGCAGCGGAAGCGGCGCTTTCACCTCCAGCCGCGGTGACGACAGCGAAGTTACCTTCGGTGCCCAGATGGAAGTGTGGTGGTAATACCGTCCGCAGGACGGGTGTAACCTGGGAGGGGCATCGGCCCCTCCTGACTATTCAGGGTTAGCGCGCTATTGCCTGGCTACCGCTAAACCGATGCTATCCAAGGTGAGAAGAATGAAAATGAAGAAAACTCTCGTCGCTCTGTGTTTATCCGCAGGGATGTTGGCATGCGTGCCGGGGATGAGCCTTGCCGATGTTAACTTTGTACCGCAGAACACCAGCGCCGCGCCGTCTATTCCAGCCAGCGTGCTGCAGCAGCTGATCTGGACGCCTGCCGATCAATCGAAGACGCAGAGCGTAGATTTAACCACCGGCGGTCAACGCCTGGATGTTCCAGGGATCGTCGGACCGGTCGCCGCCTGGAGCGTGCCGGCCAATATCGGTGAGCTGACCCTGACCCTCGACAGCGAACTGAACAAACATAAACAGATTTTTGCGCCGAACGTGCTGATTCTCGACCAGAACATGACGCCAGCGGCGTTCTTTCCCAGCAACTACTTTACCTATCAGCAGCCGGGCGTGATGACTGCCGATCGCCTGGGCGGAGTGATGCGCCTGACCCCGGCGCTGGGCCAGCAGAAGCTCTATGTGCTGGTGTTTACCACTGAAAAAGATCTCCAGCAGACCACCACCCTGCTGGATCCGGCGAAGGCCTATGCCAAAGGCGCAGGCAATGCGGCGCCGGACATCCCGGATCCGATCGCCAAACATACCACCGATGGCGTGCTGAAGCTGAAAGTGAAAACCAACAGCACCTCCAGCGTGCTGGTGGGGCCGCTGTTCGGCTCCTCCGGCCCGGGCCCGGTCACCGTCGGTAACACCGCGGCGCCGGTAGCTGCGCCAGCCGCCGCAGCCGCTGCGGCGCCGGCCGCCAAAAGCGAACCGATGCTCAGCGATACCGAGACCTACTTCAACAACGGTATTAAGCAGGCGGTGAAACAAGGTGACATCGACAAAGCCCTGAAATTGATGAACGAAGCTGAGCGCCTCGGCTCCAAATCCGCTCGTTCCACCTTTATCAGCAGTGTAAAAGGCAAGGGGTAATCGTCTCCCCACAATGCTGATGTTTAGGCACAGCCTTTAGGTGCATCCTCCGGGATGCACCTTTTTTTGCACGCGCGGCGGTCTGTTGCATGGCTGTTGCGTGAATGATCGTATATTGACGTTTGCCCGCCACCAACCGCCTATTCTGCGATACAATGCTCTCACGTTATGTACCGGAGAATCAGGCATGTCCCATCCTGCGCTTACGCGACTGCGTGCGCTGCGCTATTTTGCCGTTATGCCGCCCCTGGCGCCGCCCCTGAGTGACTGGCTGCTGCTGGAGGACTCAATGACCCAGCGTTTTGAGCAACAAGGAAAGCAGGTCACCGTCACCCTGGTTAACGAAGGGTATATCGGGCGTGAGGCGCTGGCTGACGAAGCGGCGCTGTTGCCCGACGAGCCGCGCTACTGGCTGCGGGAGATTATACTCAATGCCGATGGCGAGCCCTGGCTGGCCGGGCGCACGGTGGTGCCGGAGTCGACGCTGTGTGGGCCGGAGCTGGCGCTACAGCAGCTCGGGCAGACCCCGCTGGGCCGATACCTGTTCACGTCGTCGACGTTAACCCGCGATTTTATTGAAATTGGTCGCGATGCAGCGCTGTGGGGGCGTCGTTCCCGCCTGCGGCTGAGCGGCAAACCCCTGCTGCTGACCGAGCTGTTTTTGCCTGCGTCGCCGTTGTACTAAGAGGAAGAAAAAATGGAGTGGAGTCTGTCGCAGAATAAGCTGTTGGCGTTTCATCGCCTGATGCGCACTGACAAACCGATCGGCGCCTTGCTGCTGCTGTGGCCGACGCTGTGGGCGCTGTGGGTGGCCTCGCCGGGCGTCCCGCCGCTGTGGATCCTGGCGGTATTCGTCGCCGGCGTCTGGCTGATGCGCGCCGCCGGCTGCGTGGTGAATGACTATGCCGATCGAAAATTTGATGGTCACGTAAAGCGTACCGCCCGCCGTCCGCTGCCGAGCGGCGACGTCACCGAGAAAGAGGCGCGAACGCTGTTTATCGTTCTGGTGCTGCTCTCCTTCCTGCTGGTGCTCACCCTCAACACCATGACGATTTTGCTGTCGGTGGCGGCGCTGGCGCTGGCGTGGGTCTATCCGTTTATGAAGCGCTACACCCATCTGCCGCAGGTGGTGCTGGGGGCGGCCTTTGGCTGGTCGATCCCAATGGCCTTCTCGGCCGTCAGCGAATCGCTGCCGCTGAGCTGCTGGCTGATGTTCCTCGCCAACATTCTGTGGGCGGTGGCCTACGATACCCAGTATGCGATGGTGGATCGCGATGACGACGTCAAGATCGGCATTAAATCGACGGCGATCCTGTTCGGCGAAAACGATCGTCTGATTATCGGTATCCTGCAGGTGGCCGTGCTGGCGCTGATGGGCGCGGTAGGCTGGCTGAACGGGCTGGGCTGGGAATACTACTGGTCGCTGTTCGTGGCGGCGGGTCTGTTTGGCTGGCAGCAGAAGCTTATCTTCAATCGCGACCGCGATAACTGCTTTAAAGCGTTTATGAACAATAACTACGTCGGGCTGGTGCTGTTCCTCGGCCTGGCGATGAGCTACCTGTAAAATCCCTGTCCCCATCCTTGCCCCCCGGTTTGCCGGGGGGCGAGGAGGACAGCAAACGCCGCGTTACGCGTCGTCCTGCGTGACGCTTTCGATCGTCAGACGTACATCCGACGTAATCAAATCCGCCAGCATCCGATAGACCTTCAGGGTCTCTTCCGGCTCGGCATCGCCCGTATCGCTGATATAGCCTTCATCGCGCAGAGTCAGCACCAGGGTACTGAATACCGCTTTATCGAAGAACTCCGGCGCGTTGATGCCATGCAGCACCGACAGGCGCTGAGCCACGGTACGGCTCTCTTTCTCCAGCGAGCTGCGGTTGATAGACGGGTTAGCGCTCAGCAGCCAGAAGGTAATGGCGTAACGCTGCAGCGTCTCGCGGGCGCCTGCGGCCAACAGCTGCAGAGAGCGAGAGTGCGACGGGTTGAGGCTCATCACATCGCCATCGATGACGATCAGCTCCTGACGCAGCATCTCGGCAATCAGCGCATCCATCACTCCGGCCAGCTCCGCTTTCTCCCAGCGCAGGAACAGCTCGGCTTTGAGGAACGGATAGAGCGTTTCCACATGGCGCAGCACTTCGGCGCGGCTGAGATGACGATGCTGAGTCACCAGGGCGGCTAACAGCGACGGCATCACCAGCATATGGGCGATGTTGTTGCGATAGTAGGTCATCAGCACCGCCTGCTCGCGCGGCAGAATGATGATGTCGCCAATGGTGTCTTTCTCGACTTCGAACTTGTTCATCTGCAGCGCGTGGTCGATAAGTTCGCTGGCCGAAGCGGACGGCGCGGTGGCATCCGGCGAATAGGGCACATTGCGCAGCAGCGCGAGGTAACACTCCAGCTGCTGGGTGAGCTGCTCACGGGTCAGCGAACGCTGGCGGGAGGCCAGCAGCGCCGTACAGCAGAGGTTCATGGCGTTGGCCGCGCCGGCGTTGTTGATGCGTACCATCAGGTCAGCGGCGATGTTATTCACCGTCGGCGTCAGCCAGGAAGGGCGGACCGCTTCGATCGGGTCAATCGCTTCCCGCCACTCCGGCACATGGTGGTTCAGATAGGTCATCAGCGGCAGCGGTTCGCCGAAGTTAACGTAGCCCTGGCCAAGATTGCGCAGCTTGCTTAAGCCGCGCACCATCTGCGGCAGACTCTCTTTCTCTTTGGTGGCGCCGCGCAGCTCTTTGGCATAGGTCCCTACCTCCATCACGTGCTCGTAGCCGATGTAAATCGGCACCAGGGTGATCGGCCGGGTGCCGCCGCGCAGCATCGCCTGGATAGTCATCGACAGCGTACCGGTCTTCGGATCGAGCAGACGGCCGGTACGGGAGCGGCCGCCTTCGACGAAATACTCTACGGAATAGCCGCGGCTGAACAGTTCGCCAAGGTACTCGCGGAACACCGTGGAGTAGAGCTTATTGCCCTTAAAGGTGCGGCGAATAAAGAATGCGCCGAGGCGGCGGAAGATTGGCCCGGCTGGCCAGAAGTTAAGGTTGATACCCGCCGCGATATGCGGAGGCACCAGCCCCTGGTGGTACAGGACGTAAGAGAGCAGCAGATAGTCCATGTGGCTGCGGTGGCAGGGGACATAGACAATCTCATGGCCATCGTGCGCCAGCTGGCGTACGCGCTCGGCGTTATGCACGTTGATGCCCTGGTACAGGCGGTTCCAGGTGAAGCCGAGAATGCGGTCGGTCAGACGGATCATCTCGTAAGAGAAGTTCGCGGCAATCTCTTCCATCAGCGCAATCGCGTTCTGCTGGGCCTTCTCGTGGGAAATTTTCTTGCTGCGCGCTTCGTCTTCCACCGCCCGGGCAATGGCCTTCGACGCCAGCAGCTTGTTAAACAGATCCTGGCGGGCCGGCAGACGCGGGCCGACGGCGGCCAGGCGCTGGCGGGCAAAATGCATCCGCGCGACGCGAGCCAGTTTCTGGGCGATGATCTTATCGGTACCGTGCTCATCCGCCATGCGGCGCAGCGATACGGAAGGCGAGAAGCGCACGAAGCTGTCGCGGCCGAGCCAGGAGACGGCGAAAAATTTCTGAATGCCGTTAAGCATCCGCAGCGGCGGATTAACTTCCCCTTTCTCACGACCCGGCGAGCGGCCGAACATCACCGACACCGGCACCATTTGCACATCGAGATCCGGATGGTTGCGGTGCAGATCGAGGTAGTCGTGGAACAGCTTGATGGACTCTTCTTTTGGCGTGTAGTAGGTGAATACGCGCGGCCCGCCGTGGATGAATACGTAGCGCGGCAGCAGGGCGCCGTCGATTTCCAGCGGTTCAAGCGGGTCAGGTAAATCATGCGCCAGACATTGGGCGCGCAGCGTCAGCAGGTCCGCCTTGGAGTTATAGGGCAGGACGTACATGACCGGACGCGAGGTATCGAGTCCTAATTCCTGAGCAGGCTCTGCCGGAATAGACTTGCTTTTTACCAGCACCCGTAATGGTAAATTCAGTAATTTATAGTAAATTCGTTGCCAGCCGGACATAAACGATGTGAAGCCTCTGGTTAATCATGCAAATGCGCGGCAAGAATAACAGAAAGCGGGCAAAATTTCCGTTACCGCGCGGCAAACGCGTACACTCATCGACGTCATTTACATAAAAAGGTTTTGTGATGGCCAATAATACCACCGGGTTAACCCGAATCATTAAGGCGGCAGGTTACTCCTGGAAAGGATTTCGCGCGGCGTGGATCAACGAGGCCGCGTTTCGTCAGGAAGGTGTCGCCGCCATCGTGGCCGTCGCGATAGCCTGCTGGCTGGACGTCGACGCCATCACCCGCGTATTGCTGATTGGCTCGGTCCTGCTAGTGATGATAGTCGAAATTCTCAACAGCGCGATTGAGGCGGTCGTGGACCGTATTGGCTCGGATTATCACGAGCTTTCAGGGCGCGCCAAAGACATGGGGTCGGCGGCGGTCCTGCTGGCGATTATCATCGCGCTGATCACCTGGGGAACGCTGCTGTGGAGCCATTATCACTAACGTTCTTCGCTAACCCTCGCAAAATATAAACAATCTGCCGATTTTTGTGTGCCATGTGGTTCCAAAATCACCGTTAGCTGTATATACTCACAGCATAACTGTATATACACCCAGGGGGCGGAATGAAAGCGTTAACGACCAGGCAGCAAGAGGTGTTTGATCTCATTCGGGATCATATCAGCCAGACGGGCATGCCGCCGACGCGTGCGGAGATTGCTCAGCGCTTGGGGTTCCGTTCCCCAAACGCGGCGGAAGAACACCTGAAAGCGCTGGCGCGTAAAGGCGCAATCGAGATCGTCTCCGGCGCCTCGCGCGGTATCCGCCTGCTGACGGAAGAAGAGCACGGCCTGCCGCTGATCGGCCGCGTCGCCGCCGGCGAGCCGCTGCTGGCGCAGCAGCATATTGAAGGCCACTATCAGGTCGACCCGTCGATGTTCAAGCCCAACGCCGATTTTCTGCTGCGCGTCAGCGGGATGTCGATGAAAGACATCGGTATTCTGGATGGCGATCTGCTGGCGGTCCACAAAACCCAGGATGTGCGTAACGGCCAGGTGGTGGTAGCGCGCATTGACGATGAAGTGACGGTGAAGCGCCTGAAAAAGCAGGGCAACGTCGTCGAACTGTTGCCAGAAAACAGCGAATTTACCCCTATCGTTGTCGATCTGCGTCAGCAGAGTTTTACCATTGAGGGTCTGGCCGTTGGCGTGATCCGTAATGGAGAATGGCTGTAACGCCTGCCCCCGCGCAGCGTCATCTGATGCATGACGCTGCGACGTTTGTCCTCAATCAGGTCTCCGAACATGCTGCTCAACGCTGCCGATAAAGCGCTGTGGCGCCTTGCACTCCCCATGATTTTCTCCAATATCACCGTCCCGCTGTTGGGGCTGGTGGATACCGCGGTGATCGGCCACCTTGACAGCCCGGTATACCTCGGCGGCGTCGCGGTCGGAGCGACGGCCACCAGTTTCCTGTTTATGCTGCTGCTGTTTCTTCGCATGAGCACCACCGGGTTGACCGCTCAGGCCTGGGGGGCCAAAGATCCGCTGCGACTGGCACGGGCGCTGGTGCAGCCGCTGGCTCTGGCGCTGGGCGCCGGGGTGTTGATTATCCTGTTTCGCCTGCCGTTGATTAACCTCGCCCTGCATATCGTCGGCGGCAGCGAGGCGGTTCTCGAGCAGGCGAGACGGTTTCTCGATATCCGCTGGCTCAGCGCTCCCGCGTCGCTGGCCAACCTTGTGCTGCTCGGCTGGCTGCTGGGGGTCCAGTACGCCCGGGCGCCGGTGATTTTGCTGGTGGTCGGTAATCTGTTGAATATTGTGCTCGACCTGTGGCTGGTGATGGGCCTGCGGATGAACGTCCAGGGGGCGGCGCTGGCCACGGTCACCGCGGAGTACGCCACTCTCATTATCGGCCTGATGATGGCGAAGCGGGTGCTGACGCTGCGCGGCGTGTCGCTGGCGATGCTGAAAAACGCCTGGCGCGGGGACATGCGCCGTCTGCTGGCGTTGAATCGCGACATCATGCTGCGCTCCCTGCTGCTGCAGCTGTGCTTTGGCGCGCTGACCGTCTACGGCGCCCGTCTGGGCAGCGATATCGTGGCGGTCAACGCCGTACTAATGACCATGCTGACCTTTACCGCCTACGCGCTGGATGGCTTTGCCTATGCCGTGGAGGCCCACTCCGGCCAGGCCTACGGCGCGCGCGACGGCAGCCAGCTGCTGGAGGTGTGGCGGGCGGCCTGCCGGCAGTCCGGTATGGTGGCGCTTGCGTTTGCCCTGGTTTACAGCCTGGCGGGGGAGTACATCATCGCGCTGTTAACCTCACTGCCTTCCCTGCAGCAGCTGGCCGATCGCTATCTGATCTGGCAGACCATCCTGCCGGTGGTCGGGGTCTGGTGCTATCTGCTGGACGGCATGTTTATCGGCGCGACGCGCGGCGCGGAGATGCGGAACAGTATGGCGGTCGCCGCGGCCGGCTTCGCCGTGACGCTGCTTACGGTCCCGGCGCTCGGCAATCACGGCCTGTGGCTGGCGCTGGCGGTGTTTCTCGCGCTGCGAGGCCTGTCGCTGGCGCTGATCTGGCGCCGCCACTGGCGACGCGGCACCTGGTTTAGTTAGCCCTTTCTCTAGCTCGCCATTATCGGTGAACGTCCTCCGGTCGCGTCAGGCTTGCCGGAGCGACTCAGTAGCCCGGCCGAGCGTAGCGCGTGCCGGGAAAACCACCTTCAGCGTCTCCAATGAGGGCTATGGTTAAAAATTCCGAATAACGAATCGGCGCCAGCATTCTCATCTATAGTTAATACCATGTCCGGCACAAAACGGGCTGTAAACCCACCGAATGATGAGGACGTTATCATGAATAAAGACGAAATCGGCGGTAACTGGAAACAGTTGAAAGGTAAAGCCAAGGAACAGTGGGGCAAACTTACCGATGACGATATGACCGTAATCGAAGGGAAGCGCGACCAGCTGGTCGGCAAAATTCAGGAGCGTTACGGCTATGAGAAAGATCAGGCTGAGAAAGAAGTCTCAGACTGGGAGCATAAGAACGACTATCGCTGGTAGCGTTCCTTGATCCGAAGAATGAAGCATTTGTGTTAGTGCCTGTCTAAATGGCGCAGGGACGCGCCGTTAACCCTTTTTCCCGCTGCGGCTGCCGCTCAGCGGGCTTTCTTTTTGAGCTGAATCGTATGATCGTGCTGGCAGTGTCCCGGCGTGCTGCAGGCTTCCACTTCCACGCAGCTCGCGCAAAGGCCATGAGCTTCAATCACGTTGTGGCGCAGGGCGAAGCCCATTCTGGCCGCCAGCGTATGCATGATATCTTCCACCCCTTCAGCCGCCTCTTCCTTCACCACGCCGCAGCGGTCGCAGATAAACATGGCCGAGCTGTGGGTTGGCTGGTCAAAGAGATGACACAGCACATAGCTGTTGGTCGATTCCACCTTGTGGACAAAACCCTGCTCGAGTAAAAACTCCAGCGCGCGGTAGACCGTCGGCGGCTTCGCCTGCGGCTCTTTCTCACGCAGCAGATCCAGCAGGTCGTAGGCGCTGATTGCCCCTTGCTGCAGGCTCATCAGGCGCAACACTTCCAGACGCTGTGGGGTCAGGCGTACGCCGCGTTGCGCACACAGCTTTTCAGCATGCGCTAACATCTCTTGCGAAGGGGACTTATCCATGAGCATCCTCAGGTTGCGTGAAATTGAATCTGTTACTTTATCACGTTCCGCGGAAAACGCCGAGACCCGACGGGTGATGCGGGTCATACTTCAGATTGTCGGCGCCAGTCCACTCCCTGGCGCTGGCCGCTGACGCTCGTGGAGGCTGCGCCTTAGCCGGTCGCTAAAATCGTCATGCCCGATTTAATCGCAACACGCCTGACCCAGGGTATGCTATATCTGAAGTGTCTCATTTTCGGGAGAAAACGATGAAACGACCTGATTGCATTCGCCACTGGCGCGAACTGGAAGGGCCCGACGATGCCACTTATCCCGACAGCCCGGAGCGTTTTTCCATTGGCGCGCCGCTGGGGCGCGGTTTACGCCTCAACCGGCTGGGGATCCACCACGAGAGACTGCCGCCCGGGCGGCGCACCTCTTACCCGCACGCGGAGAGCGATGAGGAAGAGTTCATCTATGTGCTGGAGGGCTATCCGGAAGTGTGGATAAACGGCTATCTCTGGAAGCTGGAGCCGGGCGATAGCGTAGGTTTCCCCGCCGGCACCGGCGTTTGCCACACCTTTCTCAATAACACCGAGCAGGAGGTTCGTCTGTTGGTGGTGGGTGAGGCCAACAAAAAGTACAACCGAATTTACTACCCGCTCAATCCCGGCTATGCCGCGACGCGCCAGGATCGCTGGGTTGATCATCCGCCGCAGTTCTTTGGCCCACATGATGGCAAACCGCGGATAAAGTAATCGACACCGGGAAGGGGCGAAGCGCGGCGCACTACGCGCCTGTGGTTTATCTTTATGCTATAGTAGCGCCCCTTTTTACCCGGATGCTTATTTATTCGCCATGATGCCTGAATCAACGTCACCTGTTTTTCCTGCTCACCGCCTCTCCATCGCGCCGATGCTCGACTGGACTGACCGGCATTGCCGCTACTTCCTGCGGCTGCTGTCGCGGCATACGCTGCTGTATACCGAAATGGTGACCACCGGGGCGATTATTCACGGCAAAGGGGACTATCTGGCCTATAGCGAAGAAGAACACCCGGTTGCTCTGCAGCTCGGCGGCAGCGATCCGCAGGCCCTGGCGCAGTGCGCGAAGCTGGCCGAGGCGCGCGGCTATGATGAGATCAATCTCAACGTCGGCTGCCCCTCCGATCGGGTGCAGAACGGGATGTTTGGCGCCTGTCTGATGGGGAATGCCCAGCTGGTGGCCGACTGTATCAAAGCGATGCGCGATGTGGTGTCGATCCCGGTCACGGTGAAGACCCGTATCGGCATCGACGACCAGGATAGCTATGAATTCCTTTGCGATTTCATTGAGACGGTCTCCGGCAAGGGCGAATGTGAGATGTTTATTATTCACGCCCGCAAAGCCTGGCTCTCCGGTCTGAGCCCGAAAGAGAACCGCGAGATCCCGCCGCTGGATTACCCCCGCGTCTGGCAGCTGAAGCGCGACTTCCCCCATCTGACGATGGCGATTAACGGCGGCATCAAATCGCTGGATGAAGTCAGAGCACAGCTTGAGCATATGGATGGGGTGATGGTCGGGCGTGAGGCCTATCAGAATCCGGGCATTCTGGCTTCGGTCGACCGGGAGATTTTCGGCGTCGCCGGTGCGGATGCCGATCCCGTGGCCGTCGTGCGGGCCATGTACCCGTATATTGAGCGCGAGCTCAGCAAGGGTACTTATCTGGGCCATATCACCCGTCATATGCTGGGACTGTTTCAGGGTATCCCGGGCGCCCGCCAGTGGCGTCGCTACCTGAGCGAGAATGCGCATAAAGCCGGCGCCGACATTGCGGTGCTGGAGCAGGCCCTGAAGCTGGTGGCCGATAAGCGTTAGTTTCTCACCAAAACCTGGTGAAATTGACCACGCCCCGCACACCATTGCGGGGCGTTTTCTTTTAAATTCAATTATTTATTGTTGGCATGTTTTTTGTAATACCTGCAGAGCGACGTATTAATGACTGTGGGGAGAGAGCCATGCTGGAACTGTTATTTGTCATCGGATTTTTTGTCATGCTGCTGGTCACCGGCGTATCGCTGTTGGGGATTATCGCCGCCATCGTGGTGGCTACGGCGCTGATGTTCGTCGGCGGTTTGTTTGCTTTAATGATTAAATTGCTGCCGTGGCTGCTGTTGGCGGTGGTGGTGGTGTGGGTTATTCGGGCACTGAAAACCCCGGACGGAAACGCTTTTCGCGACAATAACCGTTGGCGTTACTAAGGTATTGAGGGGTATGTCACAACCTGAACAATTTTGCACAGAACCGCGTAGGCATTACTGCGCAAATCTGTCACTATTAGCGCGTTAACGAATTCATCGCGCTGTACCCTACATACAGCCGAACTAAAAAAAAGTAAGGGCTTCCCAGGTGGAAGCCCTAAACTTTTGTCCCTTTGTCCGCTTACGGCAGCAGCAGACTCGACCCCTGTGTCACCCGGCTCTCCAGAACTTCATGCGCCCGTCGCGCTTCGGTCAGCGGATAGGTCTGACTCTCGGGCACGTCCACTTTAATCACGCCGCTGGCGATCAGCGAAAACAGCTCACTACAGGCTTCCGCCAGCTCTTCCCGGTTGGTGATATAGCCCTGCAGCGATGGGCGGGTGACGTACAGAGAACCTTTCTGGTTCAGGATCCCCAGATTAACGCCGGTTACCGGGCCGGAGGAGTTGCCAAAGCTGACCATCAGGCCGCGGCGTTGCAGACAGTCCAGAGAGGCTTCCCAGGTATCTTTCCCTACCGAGTCATAGACCACGGCGACTTTCTTACCGTCGGTGAGCGCTTTGAGCCGCTCCGCGATAGGTTCTTCGCGATAGTTAATCACCTGCCAGGCGCCCGCCGCTTTGGCGCGCTGCGCCTTCTGCGCGCTGCCGACGGTGCCGATAAGTTTCGCCCCCAGCGCTTTCGCCCACTGACAGGCTATCAGCCCCACGCCGCCGGCGGCCGCGTGAAACAGGAACATCTCATCAGGCTTAATTTCATAGGTTTTGCGCAGCAGATACCAGACCGTTAATCCCTTGAGGAATGACGCGGCGGCCTGTTCGAAAGAGATGGCGTCCGGGAGGACCGCCGCTTTGTCGGCCAGCACATTGTGCACCGTGCTGTAGGCGCCGAGCGCCGACTGGGCATACACCACCCGATCGCCTACCTTAATGTGCGATACCCCATGGCCAACTTTACTGACGACGCCGGCCGCTTCGGTGCCGAGGCCGCTCGGCAGCGAGGGCGGCGGATAGAGGCCGCCACGAACATAGGTGTCGATATAATTGATACCGATGGCTTTGTTTTCGACCTGAATTTCATGCTCAGCGGGATCGCGGGGCGTGAATTCAACCGCCTGAAGCACCTCCGGCCCCCCGTGTTTTGAAAATTCGATGCGTGTTGCCATGTTCGCTCCTGTGTTGTTCTGAGATTATCCAGTAAGCTTAACAGCCTGCGGCGGCGGCGACGGATTTTCTTACCCGCCTCAGGCCAGTCACGCTGAATGGGTTCTTTAGCGGCAATGGCTTTCTCGCTATACTGTCACGCTCTTTTCCGTATCGGTGAAACGTTAGGCTATGGCAGGAAATAAACCCTTCAACAAACCACAGACAGAAACCCGCGAACGCGATCCGCAGCTCGCCGGGCTGAAAGTCCCGCCGCACTCGATTGAAGCGGAGCAGTCGGTGTTGGGCGGTTTAATGCTGGATAACGAGCGCTGGGACGACGTCGCCGAACGCGTCGTTGCCGACGACTTTTATACCCGTCCGCATCGTCATATCTTTACCGAGATGGCGCGCCTGCAGGAGTCGGGCAGCCCGATTGACCTGATCACCCTTGCGGAGTCGCTGGAGCGTCAGGGACAGCTGGACAGCGTGGGCGGCTTCGCCTATCTGGCTGAACTGTCCAAAAATACCCCCAGCGCGGCAAACATCAGCGCCTATGCCGACATCGTGCGCGAACGCGCGGTCGTGCGCGAGATGATCTCGGTGGCCAATGAGATCGCCGAGGCCGGTTTCGACCCGCAGGGGCGAACCAGCGAAGATCTGCTCGACCTCGCCGAGTCCCGCGTCTTTAAAATCGCTGAAAGCCGGGCCAATAAAGACGAAGGGCCGAAAAACATCGCCGATGTCCTCGACGCCACCGTCGCCCGTATCGAACAGCTGTTCCAGCAGCCCCACGACGGCGTTACCGGGGTCAACACCGGCTACGACGACCTCAACAAAAAGACCGCCGGCCTGCAGCCGTCGGATCTGATTATCGTCGCCGCCCGTCCGTCGATGGGTAAAACGACCTTCGCCATGAACCTCGTGGAAAACGCAGCGATGCTGCAGGACAAGCCGGTACTCATCTTCAGTCTCGAGATGCCCTCGGAACAGATCATGATGCGTTCTCTGGCCTCGCTGTCGCGCGTCGATCAGACCCGCATTCGTACCGGTCAGCTGGACGATGAGGACTGGGCGCGGATCTCCGGCACCATGGGCATTCTGCTGGAAAAACGTAACATCTATATCGATGACTCCTCCGGCCTGACGCCGACGGAAGTGCGTTCCCGCGCGCGGCGTATCGCTCGCGAGCACGGCGGCATCGGGCTGATTATGATCGACTACCTGCAGCTGATGCGCGTGCCGTCGCTCTCCGACAACCGTACCCTCGAGATCGCCGAAATCTCCCGCTCGCTGAAGGCGCTGGCCAAAGAGCTGCAGGTGCCGGTGGTGGCGCTGTCGCAGCTGAACCGCTCGCTGGAGCAACGTGCCGATAAACGCCCGGTCAACTCCGACCTGCGTGAGTCCGGCTCTATCGAACAGGATGCCGACTTAATCATGTTCATTTACCGTGATGAGGTCTATCACGAGAACAGCGATCTGAAGGGCATCGCGGAAATTATCATTGGTAAACAACGTAACGGCCCGATCGGCACCGTGCGACTGACCTTCAACGGCCAGTGGTCGCGTTTCGATAATTATGCTGGCCCTCAGTATGATGATGAGTAACCCTTCCTCCTTCTTTAATTAAGGAATTCAAATGCAAGCGGCAACTGTAGTTATCAACCGCCGCGCTCTGCGACACAACCTGCAACGTCTGCGTGAACTGGCGCCTGCCAGCAAACTGGTTGCGGTGGTGAAAGCGAACGCCTACGGACACGGTCTTCTTGAGACCGCGCGAACGCTGACCGACGCCGACGCTTTTGGCGTCGCCCGCCTGGAAGAGGCGCTGCGCCTGCGAGCGGGGGGGATCGCCCAGCCGATCCTCCTGCTGGAAGGCTTTTTTGCGGCGGAAGACCTGGCGGTGATCGCCGCTCAGCGTCTGCATACGGCGGTGCATAGCCCCGAACAGCTGGCGGCGCTGGAGCAAGCCGACCTCCCCGAGCCGGTGACCGTGTGGATGAAACTGGATACCGGTATGCATCGCTTAGGGGTGCGCCCGGAGGAAGCTGAGGCGTTTTATCAGCGTCTGAGCCAGTGCAAAAACGTCCGCCAGCCGGTCAACGTGGTGAGCCACTTCGCCCGCGCCGATGAGCCGACCTGCGGCGCCACCGAACGGCAGCTGGATATCTTCACCACCTTTACCGATGGCAAGCCGGGATGGCGCTCTATTGCCGCCTCGGGTGGCATCCTGCTGTGGCCGCAGTCGCATTATGACTGGGTGCGTCCGGGCATTATCCTGTATGGCGTGTCGCCGCTGGACGATCGCTCCACCGGGAAAGATTTTGGCTGTCAGCCGGTGATGACCCTGACGTCCAGCCTGATTGCCGTGCGCGAGCATAAAGCAGGGGAGCCCGTCGGCTACGGCGGCACCTGGATCAGCGAACGCGACACTCGGCTCGGCGTGGTCGCGATGGGCTATGGCGACGGTTATCCGCGCGCCGCGCCGTCGGGCACCCCAGTGCTGGTCAATGGCCGCGAAGTGCCGATTGTCGGCCGGGTGGCGATGGATATGATCTGTGTTGACCTCGGCCCGCAGGCCGAGGATAAAGCCGGCGACGCGGTGGTGCTGTGGGGAGAGGGACTCCCGGTAGAGCGCATCGCCGAGATAACGAAAGTGAGCGCTTACGAACTTATTACGCGACTGACCTCCCGCGTAGCCATGAAATACCTCGACTAAGCCTCGTTCGTACCGGATAGCTCAGACGCTGGTCCGGTACGCAATCGGTATAGCCGCGGACAAAAAAGCGGTTTATACCGCTGCGCAGTCACTTTCCCCTCAACATCCTCTCGACCTGCCGTCATATCCGGTTTATTGTGTAAGAACCTGCCCTATGTAAACCTGGAGATACATCGCGTGTTTCAAAAAGTTGACGCCTACGCCGGCGACCCAATTCTTTCTCTGATGGAACGCTTCAAAGAAGACCCGCGAAGCGACAAAGTCAACCTGAGTATCGGGCTGTATTACAACGATGACGGCATTATCCCGCAGCTGCAGGCGGTGGCGGAAGCGGAAGCGCGCCTGAACGCCGAGCCGCACGGCGCCTCGCTGTATCTGCCGATGGAAGGGCTGAGCGGCTACCGCCAGGCGATTGCCCCGCTGCTGTTTGGCGCAGAGCATACCGCGCTTAAGCAAAACCGCATCGCCTCCATTCAGACGGTCGGCGGTTCGGGCGCGCTGAAGGTCGGGGCCGACTTCCTCAAACGCTACTTTCCTGAGTCTCATGTCTGGGTCAGTGACCCGACCTGGGAAAACCACATCGCCATATTTGAAGGGGCTGGCTTCGAAGTAAGTACTTACCCCTGGTTTGATAAAGCCACCAACGGCGTGCGCTTTGAAGCGCTGCTGGCGACGCTGCAAACGCTGCCGGCGCGCGACATTGTGCTGCTGCACCCCTGCTGCCACAACCCGACCGGCGCCGACCTGACGCCGGAACAGTGGGATCGTGTGGTGGAGATCCTGAAAGCGCGTCAGCTGATCCCGTTCCTCGATATCGCCTACCAGGGCTTTGGCGCAGGGCTGGAAGAGGATGCCTACGCCATTCGCGCCATCGCCAGCGCCGGGATGCCGATGCTGGTCAGCAACTCTTTCTCCAAAATTTTCTCCCTGTACGGGGAGCGCGTCGGCGGCCTGTCGGTGGTCTGTGAAGACAGTGAAACCGCAGGCCGCGTGCTGGGCCAGCTGAAGGCCACCGTGCGCCGCAACTACTCCAGCCCGCCGAGCTTTGGCGCGCAGGTGGTGGCGACGGTGCTGAACGATGCCGGGCTGAAAGCCACCTGGCAGGCGGAAGTGGACGCCATGCGCGCGCATATCCTGACCATGCGTCAGGCGCTGGTCGACGCGCTGCAGCAGGTTGCTCCGGGCAGCAAAGTGGATTATCTGCTCAAGCAGCGCGGGATGTTCAGCTACACCGGCTTCAGCGCGGCGCAGGTGGATCGCCTGCGCGACGAGTTTGGCGTCTACCTGATTGCCAGCGGACGTATGTGCGTGGCGGGGTTAAACTCACGTAATGTTCAGCAGGTAGCGAAAGCCTTTGCCGCGGTAATGTAAGCCGCTCTCCAGCAGGTTGTCTCTGCCGGTCAACGGGCAGGGGCAACCCCCTCTGATTGTGATCATCCTCTTTTTCTATGACATCTGCGCGAAAAAGGCTTTTCATCCCTGCCGCCTGCGGGTAAGGTCGGGACGTTACTAAGCATGCACATTATTGAAAACAATAATGATTGATAGATTTAGGGATAAATATGCGCAAACTTACTCTCGCCCTTGCGGCGGCCTCTCTCCTGTTCACGCTGAACAGCGCCGTCGTGGCGCGCGCCTCCACGCCGCAGCCGCTGTGGGTCGGTACCAACGTGGCCCAGCTGGCCGAGCAGGCGCCGATCCACTGGGTTTCGGTGGCGCAAATTGAGAACAGCCTGCTGGGGCGTCCGCCGATGGCCGTCGGTTTTGATATCGATGATACCGTCCTCTTCTCCAGTCCCGGTTTCTGGCGCGGGCAAAAAACCTTCTCCCCCGGCAGTGAGGATTACCTGAAAAACCCGCAGTTCTGGGAAAAAATGAACAACGGCTGGGACGAATTCAGTATGCCAAAAGAGGTGGCGCGCCAGCTGATTGCCATGCATGTGAAGCGTGGCGACAGCATCTGGTTCGTCACCGGCCGCAGCCAGACCAAAACAGAAACCGTTTCTAAAACCCTGCAGGATGATTTCCTCATCCCGGCCGCCAATATGAACCCGGTGATTTTCGCTGGCGATAAGCCGGGTCAGAACACCAAGACCCAGTGGCTGCAGGCGAAGCAGATAAAGGTTTTCTATGGCGACTCGGATAACGACATTACCGCTGCCCGCGAGGCGGGCGCCCGCGGGATCCGCGTGCTGCGCGCCGCCAACTCCTCCTACAAGCCGCTGCCGATGGCCGGCGCGCTGGGCGAAGAAGTGATCGTCAATTCCGAATACTGATGGGCGCCTGAACGGGATAAACGGCAGCGGTGACGCTGCCGTTTTTTTATGCAAAATCCGGGGTGGAAGGTTTTACCTTTTCACGTATTGCTGCACACTTAGAGGGATTCATTCGCAAAAAGGAGTCGATGATGTGGTATCAGCAAACCCTGACGCTTGGGCCCAAATCCCGTGGTTTTCATCTGGTCACCGACGAAATCCTCGGCCAGATCCGCGGGCTGTCCGGGGTGAAGGTCGGCCTGCTACACCTCCTGCTCCAGCATACTTCCGCTTCCCTGACGCTCAACGAAAACTGCGATCCCACCGTCCGGTATGACATGGAGCAGTATTTTCTTAACGCCGTGCCGGACAATGCGCCGTACGAACATGATTATGAAGGCCCTGACGATATGCCGTCGCACATCAAATCATCGATGCTTGGCGTGTCGCTGATGCTGCCGGTCGAGGACGGACGCGTCAGGCTGGGGACCTGGCAGGGCATCTGGCTGGGGGAGCATCGGATACACGGCGGTTCGCGGCACATCGTTGCGACGCTCATGGGGGAATAAAAGATGACAATTTCGGAGTTATTGCAGTACTGCATGGCGAAGCCGGGAGCAGAGCAGAGCGTCCACAGCGACTGGAAAGCCACGCAGATTAAGGTCTCGGACGTGCTGTTTGCCATGGTGAAGGAGGTCGAAGACCAGCGGCCGGCGGTTGCGTTGAAGGCGAGTCCGGAGCTGGCGGAGCTCCTGCGGCAGCAGCATCGCGACGTCCGGCCCAGCAAGCATCTCAATAAAGCGCACTGGAGCACCGTCTTTCTGGATGGCTCGCTGCCGGATTCGCAAATCTACTACCTGGTCGATGCGTCTTACCAGCAGGCGGTGAAAATGCTGCCGGAGCCGGTCCGGCAGCAGCTTTCCCGCTAATTATTTCAGCATCGGCTTCAGGAAGCGCGCGGTGTGCGAGGCTTCGCACTCAGCGACGGTTTCCGGCGTACCGGAAACCAGAATTTCGCCGCCGCCGCTGCCGCCTTCCGGGCCGAGATCGACAATCCAGTCGGCAGTTTTTATCACGTCGAGGTTGTGCTCAATCACCACGATGGTATTGCCCTGATCGCGCAGCTGGTGCAGCACTTCCAGCAGCTGCTGGATATCGGCGAAGTGCAGACCGGTGGTCGGCTCATCGAGGATATACAGCGTCTGGCCGGTACCGCGCTTGGACAGCTCGCGCGCCAGCTTCACGCGCTGCGCCTCGCCGCCGGACAGCGTCGTCGCCGACTGGCCGAGACGGATATAGGTCAGGCCGACATCCATCAGGGTTTGCAGCTTACGCGCCAGCGCCGGTACGGCATCAAAGAACTCGCGCGCTTCTTCAATGGTCATATCCAGCACTTCGTGGATGGTTTTGCCTTTGTACTTAATCTCCAGCGTTTCGCGGTTATAACGCTTACCTTTGCACTGGTCGCACGGTACGTAGATATCCGGCAGGAAGTGCATTTCGACCTTGATCACTCCGTCGCCCTGGCAGGCTTCGCAGCGACCGCCGCGGACGTTAAAACTGAAACGACCCGGCGTATAGCCGCGGGAACGTGATTCCGGCACCCCGGCGAAGAGCTCGCGCACCGGCGTAAACACCCCGGTATAGGTCGCGGGATTGGAGCGCGGCGTACGGCCGATCGGGCTCTGGTCGATATCGATGACTTTATCGAAGTGCTCCAGCCCCTGAATATCGCGATACGGCGCCGGTTCGGCGATGGTCGCCCCGTTAAGCTGACGCTGGGCAATCGGGAACAGGGTATCGTTGATCAGCGTTGATTTACCCGAGCCGGAGACGCCGGTAATGCAGGTAAACAGGCCCACCGGCAGAGTCAGCGTCACGTCTTTCAGGTTGTTGCCGCGCGCGCCGGTCAGTTTGAGGACTTTCTCCGGATCGGCGGGCACGCGCTGCTTCGGCACTTCAATTTTGCGCTTGCCGCTCATGAACTGGCCGGTCAGGGATTCCGGGACGGCCATAATGGCCTCCAGCGGCCCTTCCGCCACCACCTGGCCGCCGTGGACCCCAGCCCCAGGGCCGATATCGATCACATGGTCGGCGGCGCGAATGGCGTCTTCGTCATGCTCAACGACGATCACCGTGTTGCCTAAATTACGCAGGTGGATCAGGGTCCCGAGCAGGCGCTCGTTATCGCGCTGGTGCAGGCCGATGGAGGGCTCATCCAGGACGTACATCACGCCAACCAGTCCGGCGCCAATCTGGCTCGCCAGACGGATACGCTGGGCCTCGCCGCCGGAGAGCGTTTCCGCCGAACGGGAGAGCGTCAGGTAGTTGAGGCCGACGTTGACGAGGAACTTCAGGCGATCGCCAATCTCTTTCAGCACTTTTTCGGCGATTTTCGCCCGCTGGCCGGAGAGTTTCAGATTGTTGAAGAAGTCCATCGCGTGGCCGATGCTCATATCGGAAATGGTCGGCAGCGGGGTGTTTTCCACAAACACGTGGCGCGCCTCGCGGCGCAGACGCGTACCGTCGCAGCTGGCGCACGGGCGATTGCTGATGAACTTCGCCAGCTCTTCGCGCACCGCGCTGGATTCCGTCTCTTTGTAGCGGCGCTCCATGTTATGCAGCACGCCTTCGAACGGATGGCGGCGTACCGAGGTGTCGCCGCGGTCGTTCATGTATTTGAATTCAATATTCTCTTTACCGGAACCGTACAGGACCACTTTCTGCACGCTGGCGCTGAGAGTGCCCCACGGCGCTTCGACGTCGAACTTGTAGTGCTCCGCTAGCGACTTCAGCATCTGGAAGTAGTAGAAGTTACGTCGATCCCAGCCGCGGATGGCGCCGCCCGCCAGCGACAGCTCCGGATTTTGCACCACGCGATCGGGGTCGAAATATTGCTGCACGCCGAGGCCGTCGCAGGTCGGGCAGGCGCCCGCCGGGTTGTTGAAGGAGAATAGACGCGGCTCCAGCTCGCGCATGCTGTAGCCGCAGATCGGGCAGGCGAAGTTGGCGGAAAACAGCAGTTCTTCCGCTTTCTCATCATCCATATTGGCCACGATGGCGGTACCGCCGGAGAGCTCCAGCGCGGTTTCAAACGACTCGGCCAGACGTTGCGCCAGATCGTCGCGCACCTTGAAGCGGTCAATTACCACCTCGATGGTGTGTTTCTTCTGCAGCTCCAGCTTCGGCGGATCCGAGAGATCGCAGACTTCGCCGTCGATCCGTGCGCGGATATAGCCCTGGCTGGCGAGGTTTTCCAGGGTTTTGGTGTGCTCGCCCTTACGCTCTTTAATAATGGGCGCCAGCAGCATCAGACGCAGGCCTTCCGGCTGGGCGAGGACGTTATCGACCATCTGGCTGACGGTCTGCGCCGCCAGCGGCACGTCGTGGTCCGGACAGCGCGGCTCGCCGACGCGGGCGTACAGCAGACGCAGGTAGTCGTGAATTTCGGTAATAGTACCCACCGTCGAACGGGGGTTGTGAGAGGTTGATTTCTGTTCGATGGAAATCGCCGGCGACAGCCCTTCGATATGGTCGACGTCCGGCTTCTCCATCAGCGACAGGAACTGTCGCGCATAGGCGGAGAGCGATTCGACGTAGCGACGCTGGCCTTCGGCATACAGGGTGTCGAAAGCCAGTGAAGATTTGCCAGACCCGGAAAGCCCGGTGACGACAATGAGTTTGTCGCGCGGGATAACGAGGTTGATGTTTTTGAGATTATGGGTGCGGGCGCCCCGAACTTCGATCTTATCCATTCACCTTTCCCGGTAGGTAGATACACGGATTGCCTGGTTTGCTTGAAGTACAAACGGCAGAAACGGCTAATTATGACACAATTTAACCTGTCTGGATATACAGTATTGGAATGGCGCTGCGGGAAGCGTGTGAAAATTTGCATAGCGGCGGCATGTTTTCTGGAATTGGCTTAGCAGCTATCAAATTGTCCCTTTGTGGTGTTAGAATTCCCGGTTTACACTTATACAAAACGTATTATTCAGGAGATTCGATCATGGCCAGCAGAGGCGTAAACAAGGTGATTCTCGTCGGTAATCTGGGGCAGGACCCGGAAGTACGCTACATGCCAAGTGGCGGCGCAGTCGCCAACTTCACGCTGGCAACTTCCGAATCCTGGCGTGACAAGCAGACCGGCGAAATGAAAGAGCAGACTGAATGGCACCGCGTTGTGCTGTTCGGCAAACTGGCGGAAGTCGCTGGTGAGTACCTGCGTAAAGGCTCTCAGGTGTACATTGAGGGCCAGCTGCGTACCCGCAAGTGGACCGATCAATCCGGTCAGGACAAATACACCACTGAAGTGGTGGTGAACGTTGGCGGCACCATGCAGATGCTGGGCGGCCGTCAGGGCGGCGGCGCACCGGCAGGCGGCGGCCAGCAGCAGGGCGGTTGGGGTCAGCCTCAGCAGCCGCAGGGCGGCAACCAGTTCAGCGGCGGCGCGCAGTCCCGTCCGCAGCAGCAGGCTCCGGCAGCGCCTTCCAACGAACCGCCGATGGACTTCGACGACGATATTCCGTTCTAAGGCTTGCCTTAGACGCAATATCCGCGTAGTTAAAACAGAAAGCCCCGGTTTCGCCGGGGCTTTTTTTATGATTATTCCACCACCGCCTCAGGAGTCGTTTTGACCACTGATCGCGGATCGCGAGCGCTTCAGGCCGCGGGCACCTGAGCGGTTGCGGGCGTCGCCACGCCTGGCTGCGGTGCGGCGGGCTGTGTCGCTGGCCTTTGCCGCGGCGCGGCCGTCGCTTTCTGTTTGCGGGCCATGTCATCGACGATCAGCCGATAGGCGATGTAATACTTATAGATATTGCTGACGTAGGTCACCGTTTCCGCGCCGATTTTTTCTGCCGCCAGATTTTCGACATTACCGAACCAGACGTTTGGATCAAACCCGCGCTGTTTGGTCATGGTGCGCAGGCGGGCGATACGCGCTGGACCGGCGTTGTAGGAAGCAAAGGTAAATAGCGCTTTATCCAGCCGGGTCATGGGCTCATCAGCATAGTATCGATCTATCATCCAGCGCATATATTTCACGCCAGCATGAATGTTGGGATCCAGCTGTTTAATATCGCCCACCTTCAGCTCTCTTCCGGTGCTGGGCATCACCTGCATCACCCCGACGGCGCCGACGTGGCTTCGAACCGACTGGTTCAGCCGCGACTCCTGGTATCCCTGGGCCGCCATCAGCAGCCAGTCGACATCGTAGCGATCGCCATATTTGCGGAAGACGTCCACCATGGCGAGGAACTTGCGCCGTTCCTGACTCGCTGCGGCATTTTTGACATATTTAGCGTTTTTCAGGTAACGCAGCAGGAGAGTATTGCCCAGCGTGGTGCCCTGACGATTCTTTTTCACAAAGTTGTTCAGCAGCGCCAGCAGCTGCGGACTGTCCTGGCGTACCGCCCACGCAATGTTGCCGCCGTCACGCAGCACCACGTTGTCATGGACCTGGATTTTCGGAAACACCTGTTTCCAGAAAACAGCTTTATGCTGATCGACGACGATCAACGGCACCAGCCCGGCGTTGAGCATTTCCAGCAGATCTTCATCCTCCAGCGCTTCCGGCGCCGCTTCCAGGGTAACCGGCGGTCTTGACTCACTGGCAAATCGGGCGTTCAGCGCTTGCAGACTGTCGTAATAGCTGGAGGAGCGGCGAACAAAGACCGTTTGACCGGAGAGCTGCTCCAGGCTGTCGACCTTTGACGACGCCGGGCCGGAGATCAGCAACTCTTTGACGCCGCTGTAGAGCGGCTGAGCGAAAGCGGCCTGGGCTTCCCGCGACGAAGTGATGGTCAGGTTGGCGGCGACGATATCCCCTTTACCTTCGTTGAGCGCGGTGAAGAGATTATCCCGGCTGACCGGCACGAAAACGATATGCAGCTTCAGGTGGCGCTGTTTCAGCTTTTTATCTTTCGCCAGCTGTTTATTCAGATCGTTTTCCAGCGCCATGAAAATGTCGTGCGTCGCTCCGCGTTGGGTTCCCTTATCAATAAAAAAGAAGGTTTTGCTGTAGGTGGTTAATACCCGGATGGTGCGCCGATCAAGCATGCCAGGCAGATCGCCTTTCCACGGCTGCAGCATGTCGTCGATATGGATCGACAGCGTGTTGTCTTCGGTTGCCACCGGCGGCGCTTTTTCCGCCTCCGCCGCAAGCAGGATAGGGGCGAATAACAGCATCGCGAGGCAGGTGAGCCAGGCGATAAACAGGCGTGATAGCAAGTTGGCGTTCATGGAGGAACACTCCGCAGGGGGATGTGTTTATTTTAGCAGAACGGCCGCCGTTAGCCGGGCACGACAAGGGCGTAAAAAACATAACGATGCTGACAAATCATTTTCTCCCATTTTATCGCTTACTATTAATGTGCTTTTATCTTTACTTTAACTATGGAGATAATATGGCGGAAATGTGTTTTTTTAATGATAAATAGAAAGTAATGATAATGTTTTTATTTTATGCTTCCTCATCTGTTTTGTATTAACCTTTTGATTATTAGTGTTTATTTTATTTTTATCCGATATTGATCATTATCACCTTGATAATGAATCTCATTTTTATTACCGTAGCACAGCACATTACTCTTATTATTCGCTGTCTGGATTACGCTATCAAAGAATAGCGCGAAGCGCTTTTTCTCTAATGATGAAACAGGGCACTTAATTTTATTATGCCTCATGCTGTTTTCTTATTCCCATGACTATCGGGAAGGGGCTGACCTACGCCAAAATCTGGCGAGGCGCTGAGGCGAGTATTTTATCCCCTTGTTTTTTCAATTGGGGAAGGCGTTATGCCCGACAGCAACAGAAAACAGGGCATATTCTATGAAATACACGTCTCACTTCCCGCTGGGGATCGTCATTCCTTTGCTCGCCTGTAGCGTGCAGCTGCAGGCGGCAGAGAATATTACTGAACAATCGACTCGTGACGAGAGCACCCCAACGGCCGAAAACCAGGAGGAAACGATGGTGGTGACCGCTGCCAGGCAGAACCTGCAGGCACCGGGCGTGTCGACCATTACCGCAGAGGAGATTCGCAAACATCCCCCCGCCCGCGATGTGTCGGAGTTAATTCGCACGCAACCCGGGGTCAACCTGACCGGTAACTCCACTAGCGGTCAGCGCGGCAACAACCGGCAAATTGATATCCGTGGCATGGGGCCAGAGAATACGCTGGTGCTGGTCGATGGAAAACCGGTCACCAGCCGTAACTCGGTACGATATGGCTGGCGCGGCGATCGTGATTCCCGTGGCGATACCAACTGGGTGCCGGCAGAGATGATCGATCATATCGATGTGATCCGCGGCCCGGCGGCGGCGCGCTATGGTAATGGCGCGATGGGCGGGGTCGTCAACATCGTAACCAAACCGACCACGCCTGAATGGCATGGGTCGTGGAATACCTATATCAATGCTCCGCAGCACCGTAAAGAAGGGTCGACGAAACGTACCAACTTTAGCCTCAATGGTCCGCTGTCAGACAGTGTTAGCTTCAATCTCTGGGGTAATCTGAGTAAAACCCAGGCCGATGCTCAGGACATTAACGCCGGGCATGAAGCTGAGCGTACCGGTTCCTACGCAGGCTCTTATCCAGCCGGACGTGAAGGGGTAGTGAACAAAGATATTCACAGTAAGCTGCGCTGGGAATTCGCCCCGATGCAGGCCCTGGAGTTTGAGGCCGGCTACAGCCGCCAGGGCAACCTCTATGCCGGCGACACACAAAACACCAATACCAGTACGCTGGTGAAGAGTATGTACGGGAAAGAGACTAACCGTCTCTACCGGCAAACTTACGGCGTAACATGGACCGGCGGCTGGGATAATGGCGTGACCAGCAACAGCTATGCCCAGTACGAACACACCCGCAACTCGCGAATGAATGAAGGGCTGGCGGGCGGTACGGAAGGGATCTTCTCCAGTAACGAGTTTTCAGATATCGATCTGGCCGATGTTCTGCTACATAGCGAAGTGAATATTCCGTTTACGCTGGGGGTCGATCAGAATCTGACGCTGGGCACCGAATGGAACCAGCAGCGGATGAAAGACGGCGTGTCGACAGCCCAGGCGCTCTCTTACGGGGCGATCGACGGTGTATCGGCTACCGATCGTAGCCCGTACTCCAGCGCTGAGATTTTCTCGCTGTTTACCGAAGATAATATGGCGCTAACGGACAGTACCATGCTGACACCCGCTCTGCGCTTCGATCACCACAGCATCGTCGGTAATAACTGGAGCCCGTCGCTGAATCTGTCCCAGGAACTGACGGATGACTGGACGCTTAAGCTGGGCATTGCCCGCGCTTACAAGGCGCCTAACCTCTACCAGTTGAACCCGAACTATATTCTCTACAGCAATGGTCAAGGCTGTTACGCCAGTAGTTCCGCCTGCTATCTGATGGGAAATAGCGACCTGAAAGCGGAGACCAGCGTCAATAAAGAGATCGGTATTGAGTACAAGCATGATGGCTATCAGGCGGGAATTACCTGGTTCCGTAACGACTATCACAACAAGATTGAGTCAGGGTATGCGGCGGTGGGCACTGCCAGCAACGGTACCACCAATATCTATCAGTGGGAAAACGTACCAAAAGCGTTAGTGGAAGGCCTGGAAGGAACGCTGAATCTTCCAGTGGGGGAGACGGTTAACTGGAGCAATAACCTGACATGGATGCTGCAGAGCAAGAATAAGACGACAGGCGACCGGCTGTCAGTGATCCCGCAGTTTACCCTGAACTCGACTTTGAGCTGGCAGGTTCGTGAAGATCTCTCTCTGCAGAGCACCTTTACCTGGTATGGCCGTCAGAAACCAAAACGCTTTAATTATAAGGGCGAGGCGGTCAGCGGCAGCGAACTAAACGAAGTCAGCCCATACAGCATTGTCGGCCTCAGCGCGACCTGGGATGTGAACAAAAATCTGAGCTTCACCAGTGGGATAGATAACCTGTTTGATATCCGCCACTATCGGGCAGGGAATGCGCAAACGACTGGAAACGCGACGACGGGGGCTTACCTTTACGGTGCGGGTGCTGAGACCTATAACGAGTCGGGGCGAACCTTCTTTATGAGCGTAAATACTCATTTCTAATGGTGCTGATGAGAATGAAACCGGGTGCAGCGCGGCCCGGTTTTTTTATTTCAGATAAAAGTGGTGGAAGCGGTTATAAATGGTGACAAAATCTTCACGCCCTCTACATTATTAGCTCAAAATATCCTTTTATACTGATTTCCGTCGCGCAAGGTCGTTGATCCCGACCGGGCTCGATAATAGCATCCTGCTATTTCCCTTCTGCAATACCCCCCTGTCCCCCTTCCATTCCCAACCGCAGCGATGCGGAGGAGGGGGACCTTCCTTATTTTTGTCGCGTGACCCGGTGACGATATTGGGTGGGTGTGAGCGCATGATATTTTTTGAAGGTACGATTAAACGCACTGAGATCGTCATAACCAACCATAATACAAATATCGACAATACGGTAACCAGGCGTCGTCAGCAATAAACGGCGACAGAGCGACATACGCTGTTGACGGATATATTCCATCGGCGAACGATCAAAATAATAACGGAAGAGCCGAAATAGATGCCAGGGAGAATAACCAGAGATATCGCTCAGATCATCGACGGTTAGTTTCTTATCCAGATTATTATCGATCCAAAGGATCAGGTCGTTTAGTACCGATTGCTGGAGCGTTTTGCTACGCATGATTGAGGCCAATCCCAAAAACGAATGGCTCCTCAATGAGGAGCCCCGGGTTTATTGAACGGTGAGCTCGCCACGGCGAACCTGATAATTTTTTTGGTTATCAGGGCCAATATAGTCGCTGGCGGGTTTTGCCACCTGCAGATGACCAAACGCGGTTGATTGCTCTGCATGATAATTTTCGCCGTCATTCACGTCGCCGCTCCCGTTATAACGGGCAATAGCTGGGAAGGGATACACCGGACGCGTTGCGATAACGGCTGGAGTGGCGTCAGCGTAAGGCTGACTGATTTTCTGCACGCCGTGAAACTGCGTTTGCGCATCTGGTTTTTCTGTCATCGGCGGCAGCCTGGCGGCGGCTGACGCCCGTTTTCCGGCCATAAGCTCTTGCGGCGCGATGCCTTCCTCGGTCCAGCGCATCAGCGGGGTAAGGAGATCAATTTGATCGTAACCTTCGCCATTACCGCAATGTGCTACCCCAGGCAGCAGGAATAACCGCAGGAAGGTATCCGTTGCGGCATGGCCCATCTCTGCTTCTACGCCGCGGTAATAGGCGATAGAAAAGGCTGGGCTGACGGAGTCATCGGCCAGACCGTGCCACAGGATAAGCTTGCCGCCGCGCTGTTGATAGGCATGAAGATTGGTATTTGCCGCGTTATAGAGCGGTGCCAGTTGAGCGACGGCGTCAAAATTCTGCTGATTAAGTGGGAAATCCCGCATCGAATGGATCTTCTGTTTTCCTCCCGGCAGGAGCACGGATTGCAGAGCCGGTAGTACCATCATTTCCGACATTGAGTGGCCGGTCGGCATCTCCGGCACCGGCCAGCGTAGCTCGGAGCCCAGCGGAAGACCGCCAGCGACGAACTGGGCGCTGTGGCTGTCGTAAGCGCCGCGGTAGAGCTTTTTCACTACCTCAATCTCTTCCTGTGTCAGGCAGGCGGAACGGTCCTGAGCGTTGGCAGGACAGCGGGGGAGCCAAGTCTCAGAGAACTGACAGGCATACGGGTTTTGCAGGATGCCGTCCTGCACGCCGGAAAGCGTCGGGCAGTGAGCCAGTATGGCCTGGTGAATCAAAGGTAAGCGATCTTTCAACAAGACAGCGGTACCGTCGGGACGCTGATTGGCGGCCACATTCCAGCCGTGGAAGAAGGAATTCTGAAACTGGAAAAAGGCCGCAGGCGCGCCAGCGCTGATACCGTCAAAATCCTGCGGAAAGCGCTGTGCTTCCATCAATGCTTCGCGACCGCCGTCTGAGCAGCCCATAAAGTACGCGTATTTTGGCGGCTGGCGGTAAAGCATCTGAATCACTGCTTTGCTCAGCACTGCGGTCAAGTGGTTGGCGCGCCAGGCAAAATCGATGCGCTTTTGCGGATCCTCGGCCCATGAAGCATCCATCATACTGCCATGGTGCCCCATATCGGTTGCTGCCACCACGAACTCGCCGTTCATTGCCGGCAGGCAGCCGCTGGCATTCGACAGACTCAGGTTAATGCTCCCGCACAGTCCGCCGCAGCCGACCTGCAAGAAACGTTGACTCCAGCTCTGGGTCGGCAGGGCAATCTGCACGCCAATCTGGGGGGCGATAGTGGCGCTCACCTTGCACCAGCTTCCCTGCGCGGAGGTTTGCATTTCAGTGTGGTTGATAGTGACCTTTGCGCCAACGGCGGCGCTGAAGTCGGTAGCGCTCAGCGTATCGCATGTCAGCGCGGGGAGAACAATCTGCAGACTGGAGGCAGCCTGCGCCGGCGAAGCGAACGGTAACCCAAAGAGGGTGCAGATAATGATGGGTAAGATCGTTTTAAGTAAGCGTGACATACGCAATTCCCTGTGATTGATGGTGGGAGGCGGCAGGATGGTGAATCCTATGCCTCACCTTCCCTGGCGAGGCGCCACTGCTTGGCTATTGTAGATAACGATAGACTTTCCTTGATGCCTTGATAAGGCGTCCCTACTGTATTCTGCTATTTTGAGGAAAATATGGAGATTTTCTCCATTGTCATCTGGCGGTAAATACATGAAAGAATGTTGTGATGTCGATTGCATAATTTATTCAATTTCTCTTCATTATATCTGCTGGCTTTAAGAATATGATTGTGCCTGTTCCTGGTGATTCCAGAGAACAACATTCCTAACGAGATCCTTCCCCCTTTCCATTAGCAAGAAAGGGGGCTTTTTCAATAAAAACCGTTCAGGCAAATCTAAATATAGCTCTGGTGTTGGCCATTAGAACCACGGAGTTCAGGAAAAGTTCCATCCTTAAATATATTTTTAAAGATGATTTAACATCCTTTTTTTCTCCATTTTGTCGCCATAATTGCATGTAATTCTGCGCCTCGCTCAGGTTAATTCTGTCGCATATCTTAGATACGCAACCTGAACAAATAAGCTCAACGCCAGCAGATAACTGCTATTGCTCATTATCTCGTAGACGACACATTCATGTTAAAAAAGACTCATATCATCAGCGGATTATTGATTACCCCTTTAACGTTGTACGCCGCAACATCATATCAAGTTGATGATATCCGTTTTGAAGGGTTGCAGCGCGTGACCGTCGGGGCGGCGCTATTAAGTATGCCGTTGCACGCGGGAGAAACGGTGACGCCAGAGGAAGTCAGCGAGGCGGTGCGCGCGCTGTATGCGAGCGGCAATTTCGAGAATGTGCAGATCCTGCGCGATGGGAAAACGCTGGTGGTGCAGGTTAAGGAGAGGCCCACTATTGCCAGCATCAGTTTTTCCGGGAATAAGTCGGTGAAGGATGATGCGTTAAAGGAGAATCTCACCGCGACAGGTATTTTTGCAGGTAGCGCACTGGATAGAAATTCGCTCAGCGAAATAGAAAAGGGGTTGCAGGATTTCTATTACAGCGCGGGAAAATACAGTGCGCAGGTTCACGCTGTGGTGACCCCGTTACCGCGTAATCGCGTTGACTTAACGTTCGTCTTTCAGGAAGGCGTATCGGCGAAAATCGCACAAATAAACATTATCGGTAATCAGGCGTTTCGAGAAGAGACGCTCCTGGACCAGCTTCAGCTACGCGATAATGTGCCGTGGTGGAACGTGGTAGCGGATAAAAAATACCAGAAACAGAAGCTGGAAGCCGATCTGGAAACGCTGCGCAGTTTTTATCTCGATCGCGGCTATGCGCGCTTTGCTATCCAGTCCACGCAGGTCAGTATGACGCCAGATAAAAAATCCCTGTATATCACCATCACCCTCAATGAAGGCGAACGTTATCGGGTCGACCGAACTCAGGTGACAGGCGACCTGGCGCAGCATGGACCGGAGATCGAGGCCCTTGCCCAGCCGCTGGCGGGGGCATGGTATAGCGGGGCGCAAGTCACCACGATTGAAAATGAGATCAAAAAGCGTTTCGGCAAGTATGGTTATGCCTGGCCGCAAGTGACGACCACGGCGGAAATCGATGATGCGCATCACCGTATGACGCTGCATATTCAGGTCGACGCGGGTCGCCGCTACTCGGTACGCCAGATCCGCTTTTCCGGTAACGACACCTCCCGGGACGCGGTGCTGCGTCGTGAAATGCGTCAAATGGAAGGGGCGTGGCTCAACAACGAAAAAGTCGAGCAAGGGAAAGTACGTCTTGACCGAACGGGTTTTTTTGAGAACGTTGAACAGCAGATCGTTCCGGTTAGTGGGACGGCGGATCAGGTCGATGTGGTCTACAAGGTGAAGGAGCGCAACACCGGCTCATTTAACGTGGGCCTGGGATTTGGAACGGACAGCGGCGTGAGCTATCAGCTTGGCGTGACTCAGGATAACTGGCTGGGAACGGGCAACAGCGTTAGCTTCAACGGGACGCGCAACAGCTATCAGTCTTATCTTGAACTGGGGGCGACGAATCCGTGGTTTACCGTCGATGGCATTAGCCTGGGCGGAAAGATTTTTTATAACAGCTATGATGCTTCCGATGCGGACGCCGGGAGCTATAACCAGCAGAGCTACGGCTTAGGCAGTACGCTGGGGTTTCCAATTAGCGAAAATAACTCCCTGAACCTGGGACTGGATTATGTTCATAATCGGCTGACTAATATGGATCCGGAGCTGTCGACCTGGCGCTACCTCAGTTCTCGCGGAATCGAGCCCAGCGTGGTGACGAAAGATGGCGACAGCGGCGCGAAATATAGCGCCAACGATTATTTTGTGAGTATTGGATGGGGTTACAACGACCTCGACCGCGGCTTTTTCCCGCGAGCGGGAAACAAAAGCAGCCTTAGCGGAAAACTGACCCTCCCCGGCTCGGATAACAGTTATTACAAACTCTCCTTTGACACTGCCCAGTATCTGCCACTGAACGAGAATAAGCGCTGGATCTGGATGGAACGCCTGCGCGCAGGCTATGCCGGCGGGTTAGACGGCAAAAGTGTGCCGTTCTACGATAACTTTTATGCTGGCGGTTCGTCGACAGTGCGCGGCTTCTCATCTAACACCATCGGGCCTAAAGCGGCCTATTACCGTTGTAACGGCAGCGAAAGCAGCTATAGCGCCTGCCCGCTGGACTCCTCATCTGATGCGGTCGGCGGGAATGCCATGGCGGTGCTGAACAGCGAATTTATCATTCCAACCCCCTTTGTGAATGACAAATATGCCGATAGTCTGCGAACCTCGCTGTTTGTTGATGCGGGGACGGTCTGGAGCACCTCCTGGCAAAACACCGCGCAGACGCAGGCGGCAGGGATCCCTGACTACGGCGATCCGAGTCATATTCGTCTCTCCGCTGGGATTGCCGTGCAGTGGATGTCTCCTCTCGGTCCACTGGTCTTCTCATGGGCAGAGCCATTTAAAAAGTATGATGGCGATAAAGCAGAGCAGTTTCAGTTTAATATCGGCAAAACCTGGTAAGGCCCCAGCGGGGCTTATTAGACCGGCGTGGCAATATTCTGTAGACGGTACCCCGACATACGGATTGAGCTAAATAAGATCAATCGCCATGGCGATATTATCGCGAAGATATTCGCTATGGCGGTATACCAAAGACATTTACCCGAGCGCGGCCTGATGGCTGCGCGGGTCTGTTGTCGTACGCCGAGGCAACCGCGCAATAAATAGCTGGCTGCCGTCGTCCTCTCTGCCGGCGGAAGCTTTGGCGACGCTCAGCGCCACATCGTCTGATACGAATGGATGAAGGCTCATCCAAAGGGACTAATACATATTGTCAATTATTTTTATTTAATCTTATTTTTTATTGTATTTTCTTTTTTTAGGTTGATTTGTTTCTGTTTTTATAGGGTCTAATCATTAATCTCTCGACGAAAAGTAAACGTTACTAATAATGGAGTATGTTGTTAGGAATTGTCTTAAGTCACATAATTGTCAGGGATGCTTGCAGTTTATATTAATGAATGCTATCACTATATACGGTAACAATTTGTAGCATTTATATAAGGAAGGAATATGAAATGGACTATTCTTAATACTCTGATCTGCCCGCAATCCGGCATCGCCTTTTCGGCGATATCCAGCCTGCGTTTCTTAAAATTTATTATGTGGTACGAGGCCGATGTGATCCTGCTGCCCGGCGAGACAATGAAGCTCTATTCCTCAAGAGTTTTAATTAATGACCAGTATCATTCATTAAAAATCTACAATATTGCGGTGTACGACGAGGCGCAGTGGGAAATATTACGCGAGCGGCCATCGTGCCCGTACCATGCCGGCGGCGAGCGGTCTGACTCCTGTTTTTACCAGTCCTTTTGCGCGATTAAGCGCTGCCCGAATAATATTCCCCGCAGCGAAACCTGGCGTTAGTCAGGCCACGCCGGGGGCGGTGTAGCGTCATTTCTCCAGCAGGGCGGCCAGTCGTGGCTGGACGCCTGCGCAGCCGGCCAGCACGCGGTTACCTCGCCGCAGCCCCTCATTGGCGAGAAACGCATTGCACGTTCCGCCCGCCTCCTCAATCAACAGCATGCCTGCCAGCGCGTCCCAGCTGTTCATATGCGCTTCATAATAGGCATGGAGCTGGCCGGCGGCGACATGCGCCAGCATCAGGGCGCCCGCGCCGAAGCGGCGATATTCCAGGCCGGCGTCGAGCAGGGGGGTGATGGCCCAGGTGGAAGGGAGAGTATTGAGCCAGCCGCTGCGCAACAGCTGGTTAGCGGCCAGTTCGGCGCCGGCGGCGTTATCAGAGCAGACATAATCCACCCCGGGGGATCGTTGCCGCCAGCATCTTTGTTTTTCTGGAGTCGCTGGATGAGTTTACCGGCACCTTTTTCGTCGGGGCGCCGGATGTCACTACGCTACCGCTGCTGCTCAATAACGCCAGCATGTCGGGTAACTATCAGGTCTCGTCGATTACCGCGCTGATTTTGCTGGCGCCATCGCTGCTCTTTATGGTGGCGATCCATAAATGTATGCGTCCGGAGATGATGGCGAAGCTGGGGAAATAAGGGCTGCAGAAAACGAAAAAGCTTCCCGGTGGGAAGCTTTTTAACCTCAGGTCATCATCATTGGCCATTCTGGCGGTGTCTGACTCATGACTTCAATCATCACATCTTTGATATTGCCCCAGATTTTGGCAATATCGAGCAGGGTGATGCCGAGCAAACCGGTGGCGAACCAGCAGGCGGCGGCAAGGCCGAGGCAGCTGCAGATCACCGCCAGACCGGCATAATCGCTTTTGCGAAGTTGGATATTCAGTGAACTGGCAAGAAACATCAGTACCGCGCTCACCAGGGGCCAGCGCAACAACACAACACTGGTAGTAATGGAAGCCATTAACCTGTCCTCAAAGAAAGTCGGGGAGCCATGGACGACCTGGCGCGACTGACGATGGCATAGCGCTCTGGTCTCAACTGGCGTACTAGAGAGTGATGAAACGCCATTTCTGTTTCATCAACTTGTGTGAACTATATCACATTTGGCGCTTTATTCACCAGTCAAAAAATGAGCTTTCGCTGCGCTTAATAACACTGCTATTTATGTGGATATTAGTAAGTAACCCCTGATGATCTTATTTTCATTCTCTTGCTAATGATTATTATTCTGCGGGTTTTATTACTTGTTCTTGTTTAATACACGGAGAAACCGAGTCAGAAGCGCGTCTATTCTTAATCTTGGCGGAATATCTTCCGAATACCTGATAAATAAGTATTATTCTTCCCTGTCAGTGGTAAAGCTGACGCCCGTGAGGGCTGGCGGAAATCGGCTGATGTCTATCGCAGTCGCGATTGCTAACGTGTTTGGGCTACCTTAATTAAGGCATATCGCATGGATGTAAGCGTAAATGGGTGACAGTACGCCGCATAAGGCGCTAAGGCTCATCGGAACGGGTTTGGTTATTTTATTGCCAGTGGTACTGGCATTGTGGTTTGCCCAACTGCGGGCAAAAGCCGAAACCATTGATCAATTACACTCATTTTCGCAGCTGGCGCTGCAAAAAACGGAAATGGTCATCCGCGAAGCGGATCAGGCCCGGGCGAAAGCCAGCCAGTATCGCGGGGAGCTGTGCTCAGCGGACCATCAGCGTTATTTATTGCATATCGTTCGCGGCCTGCTGTATGTGGAAGATCTGATCTACGCTAACGGTCAGCGCTTTATCTGTTCAACGTCCGTTCATCAGCAAACCGGCTGGCGGATGCCGGCGGCCAATTACACCAAAAAGCCGGATGTCGCGATTTACTATTACCGGGACACGCCGTTTTATCCCGGCTTTGCTATGAATTATATGCAGAAGGGGCCCTATGTGGTGGTGGTCAATCCCTTCTCGTTCAGCTCAGTGATCGCCAGCGATCGCGATTTAGCCTATGGCGTGTTCGATACCAAAACCAACCTCTTTTTCTCGGTTAGTAACAATGTCGAGCCCGCGGAGCTCCATGCGTTAATTCGCGAAGGCGATACCTTTTTTAATCAGAATGGCCGGGTGTATACGATAGCCCGCTCCGCTATCCGGCCGATCGCCGTCATTATGTCCACCTCGCGGGCCAGCTATTATCACAACTTTTGTGACCAGGCCAGCCTGACGCTGCCGCTGGGAATCATCTGCAGTATTTTACTGGTGCTGGTGTGGTCGCGTACCCGCCGGCAGTATCACTCGCCGCGCAATATGCTGCAGCGGGCTCTGAGCTGCCGCCAGCTGCGCCTGCACTACCAGCCGATTATCGATATTAAAAATAACCGCTGCGTCGGGGCGGAAGCGCTGCTGCGCTGGCCAGGGTTTGACGGTCCGGTGATGAACCCGGCGGAGTTTATTCCGCTGGCGGAAAATGAAGGCATGATTGCCCAGGTGACGGACTACGTGGTGGATGAGCTGTTTTACGAAATGGGAGAGTTTCTTGCCAGCCATCCGCAGCTGTACGTGGCGATCAATCTCTCTGCGTCGGATTTCCACTCGGCGCGGCTGATTTCACAGATCAGTGAGAAAGCGCGCAGCTATGCGGTCTGTATCGGGCAGATCAAAATCGAAGTAACCGAGCGGGGGTTTATCGACGTACCGAAGACTACGCCGGTGATTCAGGCGTTCCGCGAAGCGGGCTATGAAATTGCCATCGATGATTTCGGTACCGGCTATTCGAATCTGCATAATCTGCACGCCCTGAACGTCGATATCCTTAAAATCGATAAAACCTTCGTTGATACGCTGACCACCAACAACACCAGCCACCTGATTGCCGAACACATCATCGAGATGGCGCGCGGGTTGCGTCTAAAGACTATCGCGGAAGGCGTGGAGACGCCTGAGCAGGTAAGCTGGCTCTACAAGCGCGGCGTGCAGTATTGCCAGGGCTGGCTGTTTGCGAAAGCGATGCCGGCGCGGGAGTTTATGCAGTGGTTAGCCAATGCGCCCGCGCCCGTGAACGTGCCTCAGCCGTCGCGTCACGCGGAGATCTGATGGCGGTAGTCGCTGGGGGTGCGGTCGAACTCCCGGCGGAAGACCCGCGAGAAGGTTTGCTGCGAGACGTAGCCCAGATCCATGGCGATATCAAAGATTGGCCGCTGGGTGGTTCGCAACGCCTCCGCCGCCAGCAGCAGACGGCGCTGACGAATATAATCCCCCAGCGTCTGATGCATCACGGTGCGGAACATCCGCTGCAGGTACCACTTCGAGTATCCTGACTTTCTGGCGACTACATCAATGTTAAGTGGTTGATCGATATGTTCATCAATCCATTCAATCAGTGTTTGAATAATATCCTGATGGGACATAAAGCGGCCTCTCTCAATTCTCGATTCGTCGTTTTGTCTGCGGGCGAGTATAATTCCTCAAGTTAACTTGAGGTAAAGCGCTTTATGGAAAAGAAATCACCCCGCATCAAAATGCTGCTGACGCCCGGGGAAGTGGCAAAACGAACCGGCGTGGCGGTCTCGGCCCTCCATTTTTATGAGAGTAAAGGGCTGATCCACAGCCAGCGGAATGCCGGCAATCAGCGGCGCTACCGGCGCGATGTCCTGCGCGCGGTGGCGATTATCAAAATTGCGCAACGTATCGGCATCCCGCTGGCCACCATCGGCGACGCGTTTGGCGTGCTGCCGGAAGGGCACAATCTCAGCGCAAAAGAGTGGAAAATGCTGTCATCCCAGTGGCGCGAGGAGCTGGACCGGCGTATCCACACCCTGACGGCGCTGCGCGACCAGCTCGACGGCTGCATCGGCTGCGGCTGTTTATCGCGGCGCGACTGCCCGCTACGCAACCCGGGCGATAAGCTGGGGGAAGAGGGGACCGGCGCCCGGCTGCTGGAGGAGGAGTGATAAAACTAAAGCGCCACAACTGGGCGCTTTAGTTGTTTTCCGGTCTTGGTCTTTAGCATTATCTCGTTGGTTCACGAGAGGGTTTCCCCCGACGTCGACGTCCCTCAATATTGCGCAATCTGTTGATGGAGGTTCCGGTTTGCGTCGACACTTTAACTATGGCATCCGCCGCCGTTTTTTCCTCACTATTTTGCCGAAATTTTCCCGGCAATCCGCGCCTGTTCCTATAGTTAATTTGAACAAACCACGGGAGAGGCCCATGCTGACGGTACATCATCTTAATCAGTCACGATCGCAACGCGTACTGTGGGCGCTGGAGGAGCTACAGCTGCCTTATCAGATAGTCCGCTATCAGCGGGAAAAGTCGATGCTGGCGCCAGCGGCATTGAAGAAAATCCACCCGCTGGGGAAATCGCCAGTGCTGGAAGACAACGGCTATGTGCTGGCGGAGTCCGGCGCGATCCTTGAGTATTTGCAGGAGAGCTGGGACAGCGATGGGCTGCTGAAGCCACAGGGCGCGGATGACAAACTGCAGTACCGCTTCTGGCTGCACTATGCCGAAGGCTCGCTGATGCCGCTGCTGTTAATGAAGCTGGTGTTCGCCAGCCTCGGCAAACCCCCGGTGCCCTTTGGCGTCCGCTCGCTGGGCTCGCTGCTGGGCAAAGGTATACAGAAAGCGTGGCTCGATCCTCAGCTGGCCACCCATGCGCGGTTCATTGACGACGATCTTGCCACACGGCCATGGTTTGCCGGCGATCGGCTGAGCATGGCCGATATCCAGATGAGCTTCCCGGTGATGGCGCTGCTGGCCCGCGGCGGCATGCATGATCTTCGCCATATTGAGGCCTGGCGACAGCGGGTGGAGCAGCGCCCGGCCTGGCAGCGGGCTATCGAGCGCGGCGGCCCCTTCACCTTACCCGGCGCCTGAAGTATCAGCGGATCCGATGACGCGGCTAAATGAAAGCAACTCACTAAAAAATTGTTAGCGGATTGCGCATGGACGATAACGTTTGCGCATCGGCTGGTTATTTTCTGTTCGTCATAAGCGAAATTTAGCGAAATACGATAAACATCGGTTGAAAAGGGTTATCTAAAGGCCGGATAATCGTTTGCCTTTCTGTTTTGCTCCCTCTTTTTTCTGCTAGCCGGGGGGAGTTGATAAGGTTGACACACCGTAGTGTATGCGCGGAGTTAAACGTTTGCTTTTTTGCGGCCCCCCTGGCGCTGCGATTCGGTACAAGGAGATCGCGTTTAACTGGCAGTGGAAGGTCCACCACGCATATCAACGAACAATAAAAATTTTCAGGGGAAGTTTTCTATGTCTACGCCTTCAGCGCGTACCGGCGGTTCATTAGACGCCTGGTTTAAAATTTCGGCGCGCGGTAGCACCGTGCGTCAGGAGATTGTTGCAGGTCTTACTACCTTTCTGGCAATGGTGTACTCCGTCATCGTGGTGCCGGGCATGCTCGGAAAAGCGGGCTTCCCGCCGGCCGCGGTGTTTGTTTCTACCTGTCTGGTGGCGGGCGTTGGCTCGCTGGCGATGGGATTATGGGCAAACCTGCCGATGGCCATCGGCTGCGCTATCTCGTTGACCGCTTTCACCGCCTTCAGCCTGGTGCTGGGGCAGCACATCAGTATTCCGGTGGCGCTCGGCGCGGTATTCCTGATGGGCGTCCTGTTTACGGTGATCTCGGCAACCGGCATCCGCAGCTGGATCTTGCGCAACCTGCCGCAGGGTGTGGCCCACGGTACCGGGATCGGGATCGGTCTGTTCCTGTTGCTGATTGCCGCCAATGGCGTTGGCCTGGTGATCAAAAACCCGCTGGACGGTCTGCCGGTGGCGTTGGGGAACTTTGACAGCTTCCCGGTGGTGATGTCGCTGATTGGCCTTGCGGTGATCATCGGTCTGGAAAAAATGAAGGTACCGGGCGGTATTCTGCTGACCATTATCGGCGTGTCGATTGTCGGCCTGATTTTCGATCCTAACGTCCATTTCTCCGGGATTTTCGCCATGCCATCCCTGAGCGATGACCAGGGCAACTCGCTGATTGGCAGTCTGGATATCGTCGGCGCGCTAAATCCGGTCGTGCTGCCCAGCGTACTGGCCCTGGTGATGACGGCGGTCTTTGACGCCACCGGCACCATCCGCGCGGTGGCCGGTCAGGCGAACCTGCTGGACAAAGACGGACAAATCATCAACGGCGGTAAAGCGCTGACCACCGACTCCCTGAGCAGCGTCTTCTCTGGCTTAGTCGGGGCGGCGCCGGCGGCGGTGTATATCGAATCGGCGGCGGGTACAGCAGCCGGCGGTAAAACCGGCCTGACCGCGGTGACGGTAGGGGTCCTGTTCCTGCTGATCCTGTTCCTCTCTCCGCTCTCTTATCTGGTGCCGGCCTACGCGACCGCGCCGGCGCTGATGTACGTCGGCCTGCTGATGCTGAGCAACGTGGCGAAGATCGATTTCAATGACTTTGTTGACGCCATGGCTGGCCTGATCACCGCGGTGTTTATCGTGCTGACCTGCAACATCGTGACCGGCATCATGATCGGTTTCGCGACCCTGGTGATCGGCCGTCTGGTCTCCGGCGAGTGGCGCAAGCTGAACCTCGGCACGGTGATTATCGCTGTGGCGCTGGTGGTGTTCTACGCCGGCGGGTGGGCGATTTAAACCCTTTGTGCTCCTCACGGGCGGCTCAGGCCGCCCGTTTTATTTTTAAGCCACATCCTGTTTCCATTTGCGTTAATCTGGGTAGCGTATGATTCAAAGGCAAGACGCCTCACAGGTATAAAAGAAAACGCAGCAAACAGGGAACACATGGAAATATTCTTTACCATCCTCATCATGACCCTTGTGGTCTCACTCTCCGGGGTAGTGACGCGCGTACTGCCCTTTCAGGTTCCACTCCCACTGATGCAAATCGCCATTGGCGCGCTTCTGGCGTGGCCGACCTTTGGTTTGCATGTTGAATTTGATCCAGAGCTGTTTCTAGTCCTGTTTATCCCGCCGCTGTTGTTCGCCGACGGCTGGAAAACGCCAACTCGCGAATTCATTGAGCACGGTCGAGAGATCCTCGGCCTGGCGCTGGCGCTGGTGGTCGTAACGGTGGTCGGCATCGGCTTTCTGATTTACTGGATTGTGCCGGGCATTCCGCTGATCCCGGCGTTCGCGCTGGCGGCCGTGCTGTCGCCGACCGATGCCGTGGCGCTCTCGGGTATCGTCGGGGAAGGGCGGATACCGAAAAAAATCATGGGTATTTTGCAGGGTGAGGCGCTGATGAACGACGCCTCCGGCCTGGTCTCGCTCAAGTTTGCCGTCGCGGTGGCGATGGGCACCATGGTCTTTACCGTCGGCGGCGCCACCGTCGAGTTTCTGAAAGTGGCGATTGGCGGCGTGCTGGCCGGGTTTGTGGTGAGCTGGTCGTATGGCCGCTCGATGCGCTTCCTCAGCCGCTGGGGCGGTGACGAGCCCGCCACGCAGATCGTCCTGCTGTTCCTGCTGCCGTTTGCCTCCTATCTGATCGCCGAACATATCGGCGTCTCCGGCATTCTGGCGGCGGTGGCGGCAGGGATGACCATCACCCGTTCCGGCGTGATGCGTACCGCGCCGCTGGCGATGCGCCTGCGCGCCAACAGCACCTGGGCGATGCTGGAGTTTGTCTTTAACGGCATGGTGTTTCTGCTGTTGGGCCTGCAGCTGCCGGATATCCTCTCCAGCTCGCTGGTGGCGGCGGAAGCCGATCCCAATGTCGAGACCTGGATGCTGTTTACCGACATCATCCTGATCTATGCCGCGCTGATGCTGGTGCGTTTTGGCTGGCTGTGGTCGATGCGTAAGCTTAGCCAGCGCTTCCTGAAGAAGAAACCGATGGAGTTTGGCTCCTGGACCACGCGCGAGCTGCTGATCTCCTCCGTTGCCGGGGTGCGCGGGGCGATTACCCTCGCTGGTGTGCTCTCTATTCCGCTGCTGCTGCCGGACGGGAATGTCTTTCCGGCGCGCTATGAGCTGATTTTCCTCGCCGCCGGGGTGATCCTGTTCTCGTTGTTCGTTGGGGTGATTGCGCTGCCAATCCTGCTGCGCCACATTGAATCGAGCGATAATGTGCAGCAGCGGAAAGAGGAGCGTCTGGCGCGCGCGGCGACGGCGGACGTGGCGATTGTGGCGATCCAGAAGATGGAAGAGCGGCTGGCGGCGGATACCAAAGAGAATATCGATAACCAGCTGCTGACCGAAGTCAGTTCGCGGGTGATCGGTAACCTGCGCCGCCGCGCCGATGGTCGTAACGATGTGGAAACCTCGATGCTCGAAGAGAGCCTGGAGCGGCGCTTCCGCCTGGCGGCGCTGCGCTCTGAGCGCGGTGAGCTGTACCATCTGCGCGCCACCCGGCAGATCAGTAACGAGACGCTGCAGAAGCTGCTGCACGACCTCGACCTGCTGGAAGCGCTGTTGATCGAAGATCAGTGATCGTCAGACCCGGTGGCGTAGCGCCACCGGGTGATCTCTCGTAACGCAAGTGTGCCCGCGGGCAGCTGACGCCTTACCGGGCCGACAACCTCCGCGGTATCCACCCGATGCGCACCAGCCTGGCGCCGCCAGGCGTTATTCCAGCCAGAACGCTTTACTGCACGCCAGCCAGGCCTCAGCGCTGCGCGACATATACACGCCTTCCCGCCAAATCATCCCCAGCTCCCAGCGCAGCTCGCTTTGCAATGGGATCCAGCAAAAGTTCTGCGGGTCGAGACGCTGGCAAATCGGCTCCGGCAGGATCGCCACGCCAATGCCGGCCTGCACCATGGCGGCGAGAAAATCCCACTGACCGCTGCGCACAGCGATCCGCGGCTTCACGTCGTGCTCGCTAAACAGGCGCATCAGCTGCTGGCTGAGGGCAAATTCCTCGTTGTAGATAACCAGCGGATGCGCCGCCAGCTCCGCCGGCGAGAGCGACGTTTTGCCTTCCCACGCCGCGGTCCTGGGCGTCAGGACGCACAGTGGGTGGTTGAACAACGGCAGGGTGGTGAGGCTGCTGCCCTCTTCGATGGGCAGGGCGGTCATCGCCATATCAAGTTCGCCATTGCTGACCGCCTGCTGGACCGTCAGGCCGCCAAACTCGGCGATTTTCAGCTCGACGCCCGGGTAGCGCTGGCGGAAACGGCTGATCGGCTCCGCCATCAGCATCCCGACCATCGGCGGAATGCCAAGACGCAGCACCCCCTTATGCAGGTGATTGATATCGCTCAGCTCTGACTCCAGCTGGCTGAACTCGCCGAGGATCGCCTGGCCGCGTTCAAAAACCACGCGCCCGGTATCGGTAAGCAGCAGTTTGCGGCCGTCGCGGATCAACAGCGTGCAGTTCAGTTCATCTTCGAGATTTTTGAGCATCTTGCTGATGGTGGGCTGTGTGACAAACAGCTTTTCCGCCGCGCGAGTAAAACTCTGCTGACGAACCACTTCAACGAAATAGCGCAGCGTTCGGATATCCATAATTATTCCCTGAGACTATACCTGCGATGATTTTAATTCATTTCTGTCCGCGTCGGCGGCTCTCTATACTGCATGCCTGACTTCTTTTTTCAGGACTATCGCTCATGGCCTTCGCGCCAGCTCGCGTTGCCCCTGCTGTGGCGCAGCGACTTCAGATCCCGATACAGGTACTGCTCTACGTCGGGTTATTCATCTTCGCACAAAATCTGGTGAACAGGTGGCAGGTACCCTTACCGGCCAACTTAGTGGGCATGGTGATGCTCTTGTTGATGATCGTTTGCCGGGTGATCCCCCTCAACTGGGTTCGCGCCGGCGCCCGCTGGCTGTTGGCGGAGATGCTGCTGTTTTTCGTCCCGGCGGTGGTGGCGGTGGTCAATTATGCCCAGCTGTTGATGGTCGACGGATGGCGTATTTTCCTGGTCATTGCGTTAAGCACGCTGATGGTGCTCGGCGCTACGGCCTGGGTCGTTGACAAGGTTTATCGTTACGAAGTGAACAGGATAAAAAAATGAGCGATGCCACGCTAAGTATCCTGTGTCTGGTGGCGACGCTGGGCCTCTATTACGCTAACAAAAAACTGTATCGCCGTTTTCATAAACTGCCGTTGATGCCGCTGGTATTTACGCCGATCCTGCTGGTGCTGATCCTGGTGGCAGGCCATATCTCTTATCAGAGCTATATGGGAGAGACCCACTGGCTGCTCTGGCTGCTGGGCCCGGCGACCATCGCCTTTGCCGTCCCGGTCTATGAAAATATCGCGGTGATCAAACGCCACTGGATGTCTCTCAGCGCAGGGGTGGTGACGGCGGTGGTGGTAGCGGTGACCAGTTCCGTGTGGCTGGCGCGCGGATTGATGTTGTCTGACGAAATACAGCGTAGCCTGGCGGTGCGTTCGGTGACCACGCCTTTTGCCCTGGCGGCGGCGAAACCGCTTGGCGGTCAACCCGATCTGGTGGCGCTGTTTGTGGTGATCACCGGCGTCTTTGGTATGGCGGTGGGGGACATGCTGTTTTTACGTCTTGCTATCCGGGAAGGGATGGCGAAAGGGGCCGGGTTCGGGGCGGCCTCCCACGGTGCCGGAACCGCGCGCTCCTATGAGCTGGGCCAGCAGGAGGGCGTAGTGGCCAGCCTGGTGATGATGCTCTCAGGTGTGGTCGTCGTGCTGGCTGCGCCGGTCGTGCGCTGGCTGCTGTTTTAACATGGTCCCGTAACCGGATATTATGAAATATTGAGGGGGAGAATAGTTATGGACTATTTTCCCCTGTTTTTGTTTATACCCGTTATTACTCATCATAAAAGATTAAGTCGATTCTTATGTTTCTCCTGAATTTGTAAGAAAATATTTCAAAGGCGTCGATTATTTAATTGCAATCTAAATATAATTCAGTGTTTTTATTATTTTCACGAATTATATAACTGCTTATCCAAGTGATTTTTAAGGTTTTTTATGTCGCGCCGCTAATCTTTTAATACGCGTTGTATAAAAAATAGCATATCTGTTGATAATTGAATTTTAACCATGTGTTAGTTATTCTTTTTACGCGAGCTTGTATTATTGAATGGATTCATAGTGGGTCGTTTATTTCTGCATAATAGTGCCTGTCATCAAGCCGATAGCATGTAAATGCCGGCATGACGCCGCGCTGATTGAATTTCATTCTCTAATATCGCTGCATAAAGCAATTGACGGACTGATTGTCGTTTATAATGGATATGGGAATAAATATGAAGATGAGTAAAAAATTTCTGGCAGGTGCCCTGATTTTCTCTGCCTGCAGCGCGCTGTCTACCGTTGCCCAGGCTGATAACACCATTACCTTTAATGGCATTGTTTCAGATACTACCTGTACGGCGACCATCGATGGCGGTGTGACTGCCATTGATATGGGTACCACCTCGGTGGCGGACCTGAAAGCGTATACCTTCGGCGCAGCCAAAAATTTCTCTTTTAGCTTAGCGGATTGCCCGACGGTGGAAGAGGGGGGAAATAACTCCGCCCGCGTGACTTTCGGCGGGGTTTCCGATACCGCGAATAGCGATTACTTTAAAAACCAGGCTACGGAAGACGCAGCAACGGGCGTCGCTGTGGCGCTGTATGACGAAGCCGGTAGCCTGATGAAAAATAACGAAGAAGGTTCCGATGTCGATATCTCTTCCGGTGCCGCAACGATTCCGTTCACCGTTAAGATGGTGAAATCGGGCTCTGGTGAACCGACAAAGGGTGCCGTTCAGACAACGGTAACTTATAACGTGACCTATCATTAATTCTGCATTTTATTGAAGGGAGAAAGGGGGATCGTCTGTTATTCCCCTTATTTAAGCGTATGAGATATCCTTTTTTTGTGGTTGGTTTAGTGCTGTCGTCTTCTATCGCGCAAGCCAGCGTGGTGGTTGGCGGTACGCGCCTTGTCTTTGATGGTACGAAGAATAACGCCGTTATTAGCGTTGAGAATAAAGATCAGAACAGCAATATCGTGCAGTCCTGGCTCTCTGTGGTTGATGCTGCTTCACCAGCAAAAGATGCATTTATTATTACACCACCGCTATTTCGTCTTAAAGCCAGAGAAAAAGGATTTGTGCGTATTGTCCGTTCAGGAAAGATGTTACCAGACGACCGCGAATCCATGTTTTGGCTAAATATTAAAGGGATCCCGGCGACGGAATATATTCCTGATAAAAATGTCGTGCAGTTTGCTATCAACTCGAAAATAAAATTAATTTACCGGCCTGCCGCGTTAAAAGGTAATACACCAGAAAGCTATGCCGACAAATTACAATGGGGTAAAGAAGGGGCGACCCTAACGGTAAAAAATAGTTCACCAGTGTATATGAATTTCTCGCAGGTTAGTGTTAACGGTAAAAATATTTCTGGTGCATGGTTTGCAGCCCCGTTTTCGACTTTAAAAATACCCGTCAGGAGTAACCTGTCCTCGGCAGGAAAAAAAGAAATCACATGGAGCGTGATTAATGATTATGGTATGTCAGGGAAGAAATATACCGCTCTTATTCAGTAGCGTTGAGCCGCTATTTCCAACTAAAAGTCTCTGCGTCGCTATTTTTCTGTGCCTGAGTACCCTACCTACTTGCGCTGAGGCCGGCGAATATTTCAACCCAAACCTACTCGAAGTCACCGCTAATAGTGCGACTTCAGTTGATCTGTCTTATTTTTCGCAAGATGGCGTACCGCCGGGTACTTATTACCTGGATGTTTTCATCAATGATAAGTATGTCGGTTCTGAATCGCTCCTGTTTCAGGTAAATAACCCTGACGCTGGTGCAAACGCAACGGTGACTCCCTGTCTTTCTACGGAGTTTCTTCATTCATGGCTCATCAATACCGCCGCCTATCCGAAGCTGTTCGAGGCAGGAAAAACCTGTGCTCAGCTGTCGGCGATCCCGGGCGTGACGTTTACGGTTTCACTTGCCCAACAGCGGATAGATTTTACCGTCCCACAAGCCGCCATGCTGAACCGTCCCAGGGACTATGTGCCGGAGAGCCAGTGGCAGCAGGGGATTAACGCCGCTATTCTCAACTACAGCATTTCCGGGCAGCGCAATACCCCGCGACATAACGGCGCGACTATCGACAGCCAGTTTATCAGCCTGCAGCCTGGCGTGAACCTGGGGCCGTGGCGCCTGCGCAACTACAGCACCTATAGCCACAGCGACAATAGCAGTCGCTGGGAGTCGGTATACTCCTATATCACCCGCGATATCCAAACCCTGCGCAGTCAACTGGTGGTGGGCAACACCTATACGTCGTCCGGCATCTTCGACAGCATGAGCTTTACCGGCCTACAGCTCAGCTCAGATAAAGAGATGCTGCCGGATAGCCTTCACGGGTTTGCGCCGACGATCAAGGGTATTGCGCGTACCACCGCTGAGGTCTCGGTCTATCAGAATGGCTATAGCATTTATAAAACCACCGTTGCACCCGGCGCCTTTGAAATAAAAGATCTTTACGCCACCGGCAGCGCCGGCGATCTGTACGTCAGCATTAAAGAGTCTGACGGCAGCGAGCAAAACTTTGTGGTGCCATTCGCCTCGCTGGCGATCCTGCAGCGCGAGGGCCAGCTGGACTATGCGCTGAGCAGCGGCAGAACGCGCTCAGGTAGCTCCGACGATAAAGAATATAACTTTATTCAGTCCTCTCTGGTTTATGGCGTGACCAGCAACGTTACTCTTTATAGCGGCTTTCAGCAGGCGGAAGATAAATACACCAACTTGCTGTTAGGCGCCGGTTTTAATCTTGGGACTATCGGCGCCCTCTCATTTGATGGTTCTCAGTCATGGGCTGATGTCAACGCCAACGCTGCGGCCACATCGACCAGTAAAGAACAGGGGCAATCTTATCGCGTCCGCTTTAGCAAAAGTTTTCTCCAGACCGGGACCAACTTTTCCGTGGCCGGTTATCGCTATTCCACCGCGGGATACTATTCGTTTCAGGATTTTGTCGATAACGCTTCCACTCAGTATGACTGCTGTACCAGCAACGGCAGAACGAAAGGCCGTTTTGACGCCTCGGTGTCACAGACGCTGTTTGGCTATGGCTCACTTTCGCTGTCGCTGATCAATGAAACCTACTGGGACAACTCGCGCATGGCGTCGGTCGGGGTGGGCTATAGCGGAGCAATCGGCAAAGCCTCCTACTTTATTAACTATTCCTATAACCGCAACGTGCAGAACACCGATGACAGCGGTCATAACCGGCCGGCCAGCGATACGGTCGTCTCCCTGACGTTAAGCATTCCGCTGGGAGACTCACTCTCCGCGAATTACACCATGAACCATGGCCGCCATAACGACACCACGCACAGCGTGGGACTTAACGGTTCAGCGTTCGAGGATCGCTCCCTGAACTGGAGCGTGCTGGAAGGGTACAACACCCAGGATAAGAGCACTTCCGGCAACCTCAGCGTCAACTACCAGGGGGCAAAAGGCGACGCGGCGGGCGGCTATGGCTACGACCGCTACAGCAATCACTACAACTATTCGCTGCGCGGCGGCATGGTCGCCCATTCAGGTGGGCTCACGCTGTCACGCTTTCTGGGGGAGAGTTCGGCGCTGGTCGAGACCCCCGGCGTCAGCGATGTGACGGTGCGCGGCCAGACAAACGTGACGACGGATGCCACCGGATATGCCGTGGTGCCCTACGTCCGTCCATACCATCGTAATAGCCTGGCGCTGGATGAACAGGAAATACCCGGCGCTGAAGTGGATAACGTTGCCAGAACGGTGGTACCGACGCGCAACGCGATCGTCAAAGTGCAGTATGACACGCGAATTGGCTATAAGGCGATGCTCACACTGCGCACCCGCAGCGGGGTGGTGCCCTTCGGCGCGCTGGTGACCCTCGATAACGCCCGGCCTAACACCAGCGTCTCGCGCAGCAATATCGTTGGCGATGAGGGGCAGGTTTACCTGACGGGGTTGCAGAAAAAAGGCCAGCTGCTAGCACGCTGGGGGGACAAAAGCAGTGAGCAGTGCACCGCTCATTATGATTTCTCCAGCACCACGCTGAGCGACAATATTCAGTTTTATCAGGCCATCTGCCGATAATGGCCGCACGTTCGCAACAGGAAAAAAGGGCTGATATGAGCATTAAAGACTGCGGAGCAGGGGGCTGTGTACTGGCTAGCCTTTTACTGCTCTCCGCTCCCGGGTTGGCTTACGAGAGCAACAGCACGGTCAATTTTAAGGTTACGGGCACGATCGAAGCGCCCTCCTGTGAGGTGGCCGTGGAGCCGTCGAATCGTATTGATTTAGGCACCGTTCCTTATCAGACGTTCTCCGGAAAAGCGGGATCGAGCAGCGCCAGCGTGCCGGTTAAGCTGCTCTTTTCCAACTGTTCCGCCTATGCGTCGGCAGTGACGATCACATTCAGTGGGTCCGGTTTCGATGAAGCCCATGCTTCGATCTATAAAAGCTATATGACAGGCAATAGCGGGGCCAGCGGCGTAGGTTTGCAACTGCTCAGCATGGCCGACCAGCAGCCGCTGGGCCCCGGTAACCAGTATCTCTTCACCTTTGATAGCGAAGCGGACATCCACACGTTCACCATGGCGGCACGGATGTACTCACCTTATGGCCAGGTGAGTCCCGGCATTGTCGGTTTTACCGCCACGTTTGATGTGGCTTATAAATAATGATTTCGACAGGGAAGTTTATGAAAAAGCTTATTTTATTTTTCATTGTGGTGCTGATCCCCTCCTACAGCTGGGCGTTATGTGAGGGGAAAAATTATGGCGATATCTCGATGACTAACCTGCCGGAAAAAATACTGATCAACGCCGGAAATTATACCGCGGGTACGGTGCTGTACGATTCCGGGAAAATGAATCACGCGCAAACGTTTATGCTCAATTGCCAGGGGCAAATTTACGCGGTGTTTGCCTGGTCTTCGAGCAATGCCGGGGCGTTGGTCGGCGATAACATCTATACCACCTCGGTGCAGGGGATCGGGATACGCGTTAAAGTGTGGCTTAATATCAGTGGTGAATATGAGAACGATACAGATGATTTCACTCCCGACTCGCAGGTGCATTATATCGGCGATGCCAACTTTAAACTCGGTGAACCTAATGGCTTTTTGGATTTCTACGCTTCCACACATTACACCCCGGCGTATCAGCTGCAGCTGGTAGCGACTGGCGGCGCGATTGCCAGCAATAGTACATTATCCTTTAACGACCCGGTGGCGACGGTATCGGCAAAGGATAAGTCAGGCTCGGTAGCGATTTCCCAACTGCATATCAGCGGAACCACCAGCATCCAGATGATCCCGATGGGGTGCGATGTCAGTAGCAATAATCTTAGTTTTGCCATGGGCAGCATCAATACCGGCGAGTTTAATAGCGCGACGAAGGTAGGATCAGCGCGGCAGTCCATGAATCTCTTTTGCGAGCCGGGAACCAATGTTTCGATGCGGGTGGTGGCGGCGGAAGCGAGTGGGAATAATCCTGATAACACCGTAATGGCCTTAACGGCAGAAGAGAATGTTGCCACCGGGGTGGGGGTCCAGTTGAATCTGGATGGCGAAGCGCTGCCGCTGAATACCGACATCAGCCTCTATACCTCGAGCCGTACGACGGTAACGAACGACGGCGCAGATGCCAGCTATAGCTATTTCACCCATCCCGACAGTCCTGGCGGGGCAGCCGCTCAGCAGTCGCTCGCTTTTTCCACAAACTATTATAAGACGGGAAGTATAGTGACAGCAGGTTCAGCAAACGCAGCAGGGGTGATCACCTTCACCTACAACTGACGGGGGCAGAATAAGCCCCTTCCCCGGACGATGCCGGGGAAGGGGGAGAAGATTAATGCGCCTGGCCGCGTTCGATACCAATCCCGGTTTGTGAACGAATGAACTGGGCGCGGAACTGCTCGCGCTCGCGCATTCCTTCCGGTGAGTTATCGGTCGCGGAGAAGAGCCAGATACCGATGAACGCGATAGCGATGGAGAACAGCGCCGGGTATTCATACGGGAACAGCGCTTTCTCATGACCGAGGATCTGCACCCAAATGGTCGGGCCGAGGATCATCAGAATCACCGCCGTCAGCAGACCCAGCCAGCCGCCGATCATCGCCCCGCGGGTGGTCAGCTTCGACCAGTACATCGACAGCAGAATGATCGGGAAATTACAGCTGGCGGCAATAGAGAACGCCAGGCCGACCATGAAAGCGATATTCTGATTTTCGAACAGGATGCCCAGCAGAATGGCCACCACGCCGAGGATCAGCACCGTAATTTTGGAGACCTTCAGCTCCTGACGCTCGGTCGCCCCTTTACGGAAGACGTTGGCGTACAGGTCGTGCGACACCGCTGAGGCGCCCGCCAGCGTCAAGCCAGCGACCACCGCCAGAATGGTGGCGAAGGCGACCGCGGAGATAAAGCCGAGGAACAGGTTGCCGCCCACCGCATCCGCCAGATGCACCGCCGCCATATTATTGCCGCCGATAAGCTGCCCGGCCGCGTCTTTGAACACTGGGTTCGCGCCGACCAGCATGATGGCGCCGAAGCCGATGATAAAGGTCAGAATATAGAAGTAGCCCATAAAACCGGTGGCGTAGAACACGCTTTTACGCGCTTCTTTGGCGTCGCTCACGGTGAAGAAACGCATCAGGATATGCGGCAGGCCGGCGGTACCAAACATCAGACCGAGGCCAAGGGAGAGCGCGGATATCGGATCTTTCACCAGCCCACCCGGGCTCATAATCGCCGCGCCTTTCGGGTGGACGGCCATCGCTTCGGTAAACAGATTATTGAAGCTGAAGCCGACGTGCTTCATCACCATAAAGGCCATAAAGCTGGCGCCGAACAGCAGCAGAACCGCTTTGATAATCTGCACCCAGGTGGTCGCCAGCATGCCGCCGAACAGGACATAGAGCACCATCAGGACGCCCACCAGCACCACCGCAACGTGATAGTTAAGACCGAACAGCAGCTGGATCAGCTTGCCGGCGCCGACCATTTGGGCGATCAGATAGAGGGCCACCACCACCAGCGAGCCGCAGGCGGAGAGGGTGCGGATCGGTCCCTGTTTGAGACGATAGGACGCCACGTCGGCAAAGGTGTAGCGGCCAAGGTTACGCAGACGTTCGGCAATCAGAAACAGGATAATCGGCCAGCCGACAAGGAAGCCCAGCGAGTAGATCAGACCGTCGTAACCGGAGGTATACACCAGCGCGGAGATACCAAGGAACGACGCTGCCGACATAAAGTCGCCGGCAATCGCCAGCCCGTTCTGGAAACCGGTGATATTGCCGCCGGCGGTGTAGTAATCGCTGCGCGAACGCACCCGTTTTGACGCCCAGTAAGTGATGTACAGGGTCAGGGCGACGAAAATCAGGAACATGACAATCGCTTGCCAGTTGGTCGGCTGGCGCTGTACCGCGCCGGTAATGGCGTCTGCGGCCTGAACGCCGAGGGGCAGCAGCGTGGCGGCGAGCGCCGTCAGGACTCTCTTGATCATGCTTTTACCTCGTTGAGAACGCTCTTGGTCAAACGGTCAAATTCACCGTTGGCCCGCCAGACATAAATACCGGTGAGAACAAACGAAATGACGATCACCCCGATGCCCAGCGGGATCCCGCGGGTGACGCTGGTCCCGGCGTGCAGCGGCGTGCCGAGCCAGCCTGGCGCGAAGGCGATAAGCAGAATAAAGCCCACATAGATCACTAACATAATCACTGACAGAATGGCGGCAAACCGTTGCCGTGATGCTACCAGCTCCCTGAAATGCGCACTATTTTCTATCCGCTGACAAAGTTGTTCATTCATCTTAGCGTCTCCAGAGGTCTCCCTTTCGTCATCCACGCAGCGGACGCTGGCGACAGCAACCCCTCCGGCGTTAAAGGCCGGGATACGGTTCGCTGACGGCGTTCCTGCGAGTGAAATCCTGGGGGAGGGACTTATTTTTATCCTCTCCCCGGTGGGGGAGAGGGTGTAGGGAATCGGTCCTTACTTAAGAAGGCATGGTAATGGCCTGCTTCTCTTCGAGCAGTTTTTCCACTACGCCAGGATCGGCGAGAGTCGAGGTATCGCCGAGGTTGCTGGTGTCGCCCGCGGCGATCTTGCGCAGAATGCGGCGCATAATTTTGCCCGAGCGGGTTTTTGGCAACGAATCGGTCCAGTGCAGAACATCCGGCGTCGCCAGCGGGCCAATCTCTTTACGCACCCAGTTACGCACTTCCGCATACAGCTCCGGCGTCGGTTCTTCACCGTGATTGAGCGTCACGTAGGCGTAGATAGCCTGGCCCTTGATGTTGTGCGGAATACCGACCACTGCCGCTTCGGCGATTTTCGGGTGCGACACCAGCGCCGATTCGATCTCGGCAGTACCCAGACGGTGGCCGGAGACGTTCAGAACGTCATCCACGCGGCCGGTGATCCAGTAATAGCCATCTTCATCTCGGCGCGCGCCGTCGCCGCTAAAGTACATATTTTTGAAGGTGGAGAAGTAGGTTTGCTCAAAGCGCTCATGATCCCCGAACAGGGTTCGCGCCTGGCCGGGCCAGGAGTCGGCGATAGCAAGATTGCCCTCGGTGGCGCCATCCAGCGGCAGCCCTTCGTTATCCACCAGCACCGGCTGAACGCCGAAGAACGGGCGGGTAGCGGAGCCAGCCTTCAGCTCAATCGCCCCCGGCAGCGGGGTGATCATAAAGCCGCCGGTTTCGGTCTGCCACCAGGTGTCCATCACCGGGCACTTCTCGTTACCGATCTTCTTCCAGTACCACTCCCAGGCTTCCGGGTTAATGGGTTCGCCGACCGAGCCGAGAATGCGCAGTGAGGAGCGGTCCGTGCCTTCGATAGCCTTGTCGCCTTCCGCCATCAGGGCACGGATCGCCGTCGGAGCGGTATACAGAATGCTGACCTTATGCTTATCGACGACCTGGCACATACGCGCCGGGGTTGGCCAGTTCGGCACCCCTTCGAACATCAGAGTGGTGGCGCCGCAGGCCAGCGGGCCGTACAGCAGATAGCTGTGGCCGGTGACCCAGCCGACATCGGCGGTGCACCAGTAAATATCGCCCGGGTGGTAATCGAAAACGTATTTAAAGGTGGTGGCCGCGTAGACCAGATAGCCGCCGGTGGTGTGCAACACCCCTTTCGGTTTACCGGTGGAGCCAGAGGTATAGAGGATGAACAGCGGATCTTCGGCGTTCATCTCGACGGGGCGGTGTTCGGCGCTGGCGTTCGCCATCAGATCGCTCCACCACAGATCGCGGCCTTCCTGCCAGTCGATTTTACCGCCGGTACGTTTCAGGACCACGACGTGTTCAATGCTGTTGACGTTCGGGTTTTTCAGCGCGTCATCGACGTTTTTCTTCAGCGGGATGGCGCGACCGGCGCGCAGCCCTTCATCCGCGGTGATCACCAGGCGCGAGCTGGAGTCGATAATGCGTCCGGCCACCGCCTCCGGCGAGAAGCCACCGAAAATCACCGAGTGGATGGCGCCGATGCGGGCGCAGGCCAGCATCGCCACCGCGGCTTCCGGCACCATCGGCATATAGATGGCGACCACGTCGCCTTTTTTAATCCCGAGGCCGAGCAGCACATTGGCGAAGCGGCAGACGTCCGCATGCAGTTCACGGTAGGTGATGTGCTTGCTCTGGCTGGCGTCGTCGCCTTCCCAGATGATGGCGGTTTGATCGCCGCGCTCGGCGAGATGGCGGTCGAGGCAGTTGGCGGCGAGGTTCAGGGTGCCGTCTTCATACCATTTGATGGAAATGTTACCCGGCGCAAAGGAGGTATTTTTCACGCGGGTGTAGGGGCGCATCCAGTCAAGGATTTTGCCCTGCTCGCCCCAGAATGTATCAGGGTCGGTTATGGATTGTTGATACTGCGCCTTGTACTGATCCGGGTTAATCAGGCAACGTTCCGCAATGTTAGCGGGAATAGGGTGTTTGTGTATTTGGCTCATGGCTTTTTTTCTCCTTTGAACTTGTTAAATATATGTCAAACAAACGTTAAGAGTAGGGGTTTTGGCAGCTTTGTTTGTTAATTGGGGGGCAGATCACGCAATGATTCAACTGAGTGAAATTTCGTCAAATGAAACTTTGAAGTGAAATAATTACGCAAATGAATTTATAGAAACGGAAGATGTGAAATATTTTTTATTACAAATACTTATGCATTGTAACTGGGGAAAATTCGTGACTTTATGCAGAAAACCAGAAGAAAGCCCTATTCTTAAAGGCTTGCGCAGCATGCCGTGCAAATGATACTGATATTGCGCGTTAAATAACCCCACAAAGCAACGCAACACAATTCATACCCCCTGCAGTGGGTACCATGACGAAAAGGAATGGTGCCTTTCATTGAGGAAGTCTGTAGTGAAGAAAACAAAAAAAGTCAGTCTGGCCTGGCAAATTTTGCTAGCTCTGGTGCTGGGTATCCTTTTGGGCAGTTATCTGCATTACCACGCCGAAAGTCGCGATTGGTTGATTAGCAATTTGCTGACGCCGGCGGGCGATATCTTTATCCATCTGATTAAAATGATCGTGGTCCCGATTGTTATTTCGACCCTGGTGGTCGGGATTGCCGGCGTGGGCGATGCCAAACAGTTAGGCCGGATCGGCGCCAAAACCATTATCTATTTCGAAGTGATCACCACGGTGGCGATCGTGCTGGGTATCACCCTGGCCAACGTCTTCCAGCCGGGAACGGGCATTGATATGTCGCAGCTGGCGGCGGTTGATATTTCGAAATACCAGAACACCACCGCTGAGGTGCAGAGCCATGCGCATGGCCTGATGGGCACCATCCTGTCGCTGGTGCCGACCAACATCGTGGCGTCGATGGCGAAAGGCGATATGCTGCCGATTATTTTCTTCTCGGTGCTGTTTGGTCTGGGGCTCTCCTCGCTGCCGGCGACGCACCGTGAGCCGCTGGTGACGGTCTTCCGCTCCATCTCCGAAACCATGTTCAAAGTCACCCATATGGTGATGCGCTATGCGCCGATCGGGGTGTTCGCCCTGATTTCAGTGACCGTCGCCACCTTTGGTTTCGCCTCGCTGTGGCCGCTGGCCAAGCTGGTGCTGCTGGTTTACTTCGCGATCCTGTTTTTCGCGCTGGTGGTGCTGGGGATTGTCGCCCGCCTGTGCGGCCTGAGCATCTGGATCCTGATCCGCATCCTGAAAGATGAGCTGATTCTGGCTTACTCCACCGCCAGCTCCGAGAGCGTGCTGCCGCGTATTATCGAGAAAATGGAAGCCTATGGCGCGCCGGCGTCGATCACCAGCTTCGTGGTGCCGACCGGCTACTCCTTTAACCTCGATGGCTCAACGCTGTATCAGAGCATCGCGGCGATCTTTATCGCCCAGCTGTACGGCATCGACCTCTCCATCTGGCAGGAGATCACCCTGGTACTGACCCTGATGGTGACCTCGAAAGGGATCGCCGGCGTGCCGGGCGTCTCTTTTGTGGTGCTGCTGGCCACCCTGGGCAGCGTCGGGATCCCGCTGGAGGGCCTTGCCTTTATCGCCGGCGTCGACCGTATCCTCGACATGGCGCGTACCGCGCTGAACGTGGTGGGCAATGCGCTGGCGGTGCTGGTTATCGCCAAGTGGGAGCATAAGTTCGACCGCAAAAAAGCGCTGGCGTATGAACGCGAAGTGCTGGGCAAGTTTGATAAAACCGCGCAATAAAACACAAAGCCCGGCGCGAGCGCCGGGCTTTTTCTTATCCTTTACTGATCCTGTCAAACTCTTCGCAGCCGGTATCAAACCCCTCCAGGCAACTGACGTTAAGCCAGTGCAGCGCCTTCTGCTTATTCGGTTCGATAAAGCCTTTCTCTCCCTGCTGGAACATCATCCCGGCCCAGTATTCGGCATAGCCGGTCCGCGAGAGCGCCGAGCTGCCTTTAAAGTAGGCGCTCGCTTTCACTTCATCTTCCGGGCCGTGCACGCCGCTGGCGTAGATCAGCCCCAGCAGCATCTGGGCGTCTACCGCCGCATCGCTTTCGCTGTCCCGGGCGGCATCCTGCAGAAGCGTGATGGCGTGCGCCACGTCGGTGGGGCCAGCCTGACGGTTCACCAGCACTCGCGCGAGGACGATCTCCCCGGATTTACTGCCGGCCTCGACGGCTTTTTCCGCCAGCTGGCGAGCCTGCGGATAGTCCGCCTGCTGCGGATTGCGAATTTTTAGCTGCGCCAGCAGGGCCAGCGCGTCGCCATCGCCCTGCGCCGCTGCTTTCTGTGCCCAGAATTCGGCTTTCTGATAATCGCCGGAGCTAACCCAGGTATCCGCAAGGTAATATTGCGCGCGTCGATCGCCGGCTTCCGCCTGCTGTTGATACCGGCTACCCGGTTCGGTGGCCACCGCTGCGCCGCTGGTAATGACCAGTAAAAATAAAAAGAGGTATTTCATTTGTATTTATTATCAGCAAGGAACATAGCGCGCAGTATAAAGGGAGGCGAAAAAGAAGAAAATGACAGGGATCGGTAGGTAGAGCGGATTCTCTCTACCTACCGCAGGTACGCGGGCACGGCGCCGCTTGTATGCCGGGTGGCGGCTGCGCCTGACCCGGCCTGGGGAGGGAGGCGCGCCTGCCAACCGTAGGCCCGCGCAAGCGCAGCGCCGGCGGGCGACAGACTACGGACACGGCGCCGCTTGTAAGCCGGGTGGCGGCTGCGCCTGACCCGGCCTGGGGAGGGAGATGCGCCTGCCAACCGTAGGCCCGCGCAAGCGCAGCGCCGCCGGGCGACAGTCTACGGGCACGGCGCCGCTTGTATGCCGAGTGGCGGCTATGCCAGATCCGGCCTACGCATCGCGCGAGCCGGATCAGGCCGCCGAACCTTAACCCATCGCGCTTTCGCGCAGGCGGGATTTCAGCTTATTGTACTCGTCGATCACGTACTGTTCCGCCGCGCGCTGATCGGCAATCCGCTCAACGTTGACCGCGCAGTACTTGTACTCCGGCGTTTTGGTTATCGGGCTCAGGTTCTCCGACACCAGCTCGTTACAGGCGCCAATCCACCACTGGTAGGTCATATACACCGCCCCTTTGTTCGGCCGGTCGCTGACCTGCGCGCGGGTGATGATCCGACCCTTGCGCGAATTCACCCACACCAGCGCTTCATCCTCAATGCCTAACCGTTCGGCGTCGGCGGTGTTGATCTGCGCATAGCCAGGCTCATCCGCCAGCGCCGCCAGCGCCGCGCAGTTACCGGTCATTGAACGGCACGAGTAGTGGCCGACTTCGCGCACCGTCGACAGCACCATCGGGTACTCGTCGGTGAGCTTATCGATCGGCGCGACCCAGTCGCAGGTGAAGAACTGCGCCAGCCCGTTCGGGGTATCGAACTTCTCTTTAAACAGATACGACGTCCCCTGATCGGCGTCGGACTCATCGCGGCACGGCCACATGACGTAGCCAAGCTCACCCATTTTCTCGTAGGTGGCGCCGTAGAAGTCCGGGCACAGATGCCGCAACTCGTCCCAGATCTCCTGGGTGTTGTTGTAGTGCATCGGATAACCCATCCGGGTGGCGATTTCGCTGATGATCTGCCAGTCGGTTTTCAGATCCCACTTCGGCTCTACCGCTTTAAAGAAGCGCTGGAAGCCGCGGTCCGCTGCGGTATACACGCCTTCGTGCTCGCCCCACGAGGTGGACGGCAGGATGACGTCGGCCGCGGAGGCGGTTTTGGTCATGAAAATGTCCTGGACGATAACCAGCTCCAGATCGTCGAACGCTTTGCGCACCGCCGAGAGTTCGGCATCGGTCTGCAGCGGATCTTCACCCATAATGTACGCCGCCCGCACTTCGCCGTGCGCCGCGCGGTGCGGCAGCTCGCTGATGCGATAGCCGGTATGTGCCGGCAGGCTGTCGACGCCCCAGGCTTTGGCGAACTTCTCGCGGTTTTCCGGGAACTTAACGTACTGATAGCCCGGATAGGTATCCGGCAGCGCCCCCATATCGCAGGCGCCCTGGACGTTGTTCTGGCCACGCACCGGGTTGACGCCGACGCTCGGTTTGCCGAGGTTGCCGGTGAGGATCGCCAGGCTGGTCAGGGAACGCACGGTCTCCACGCCCTGGTAGAACTGGGTCACGCCCATGCCCCACAGAATGGCGGCGGATTTAGCGCTGGCGTACATCCGGGCGCAGGCGCGGATCTCCTTGGCGCTGACCCCGGTGATCTCCTCCACCGACTCCGGCGTATAGCCTTCAACGATTTTGCGATACTCCTCGAAGCCTTCGGAACGGCTGGCGACGAAGGATTTATCGTACAGATCCTCTTCAATAATCACGTGGCCAATGGCGTTGAGCAGCGCGATATTCGAGCCGTTCTTCAGCGCAATGTGCATATCGGCGATGCGCGCGGTTTCAATTTTGCGCGGGTCGCAGACGATAATTTTCGCCCCGTTGCGTTTAGCGTTAATGACGTGATTCGCCACGATAGGGTGGGAATCCGCCGGGTTGTAACCGAAGATAAACACCAGATCGGTGTTATCAATCTCCGTGATGGCATTACTCATGGCGCCATTACCGACCGACTGGTGCAGACCTGCAACCGAAGGGCCGTGTCAGACGCGAGCGCAGCAGTCGACGTTATTGGTACCAATAACGGCGCGCGCGAATTTTTGCATCACATAGTTGGTTTCATTACCGGTACCGCGGGAGGAGCCGGTGGTTTGGATCGCATCCGGGCCATATTTGGCTTTAATGGCGCTGAGGCGAGTGGCGACGTAATCCAGCGCCTCATCCCAGGAGACAGCTTCCAGCTTGCCGCCGCGTTGACGACGGATCATGGGGGTTTTCAGGCGCGGCGTCAGGATCTGGGTATCGTTAATAAAGTCCCAGCCATAATAGCCCTTCAGGCACAGGGTTCCCTGGTTGGTTTTCCCCTGCGCCGCTTCAGCCCGAACGATTTTGCCGTTATCGACCACCAGGTTGATTTTGCAACCTGATGCGCAATACGGGCAAACCGTGACGACTTTTTTCATCGGTCTTGCTCCAGTTATTCAATGGGCGCGTTTGCGCTATCGCGCCGTCACTATGCATCTTCTATGCCATATTTTCATTGTGGGTATTCCTTGATGATACGTGGCTTTTTTGGGCGAAATGCTGACGAAAAACAGCCTGTCGACAGATTTGACGTGTCGATACCCTGGAGATGTGACGGCGCTTGAAAAAATGTCACCGGAAGAGGAATTTGTCGGCGCAGCCTTGCAGAATCGATCAGACTGACACTAACTCCCCGCGGGCAGAGGCAAAGATGAAACCGGTCATTTTAGTGGTTGATGACGACATAGCGATGGGCGAGCTGCTCAGCGATGTGCTCGGCGCGCACGCGTTTGAGGTGCTGGTCTGCCAGACCGGCGGCGACGCGCTGGCGACGGTGGCGCAGCGGGCGGACATCGCGCTGGTTTTGCTGGATATGATCCTGCCGGATACCCATGGTCTGCAGGTGCTCCAGCAGCTGCAGCGCACGCGGCCTGAGCTGCCGGTGGTGATGCTCTCCGGCCTGGGCAGCGAGTCCGATGTGGTGGTGGGCCTGGAGATGGGCGCCGATGATTACATCGCCAAACCGTTCAGTTCGCGGGTGGTGGTCGCCCGGGTGAAGGCGGTGCTGCGGCGCAGCGGGGCGCTGGCCAGCGAGGCGCCGGGCGGCGTCGCTGGCCTGACGTTCAACGGCTGGCGTCTGGATACCACCCGCTGTGAGCTGTATAACCCACAGCAGCAGGCGATCCCGCTGACCCAGGGAGAATACGGTTTGCTGCTGGCGCTGGCGCAGAACGCCCGCCGGGTGCTGAACCGTGAACAGCTGCTGGCGCTAACCCATACCGAAAGCACCGAGGTGTTCGATCGCACCATCGATGTGCTGATCATGCGCCTGCGGCGCAAAATCGAATTGAACCCGCATCAGCCGACGCTGATTAAAACGCTGCGCGGCCTGGGCTATGTCTTTTCCGCCGACGTGACCCACAGCGAGAAGGCGGCGTAGGGCGGGGGCTGTCTAACCGGCCTGCCCATTGCTGGCGGTGTTAACCCCTCTCACTATTCTGCAACTGAATAAACGCCTGCAGCTCAGAGAGCGTTTTGGCGCCGTCGATCGCATTGGCGGCCTGCAGGCTGGCGCGGGCGCAGGCATGAGCCAGCTGCAGACTGTCGGTTAACGGCCAGCGTTCGTGGCTGCCGTACAGCAGGCCGGCGCAGAAGGCATCTCCGGCGCCGACGCTGCCGACAATCTCCTCCGGCGGCAGCCGCCATGACGGTACCCAGCGCCCGGCTTCGGTACGGGAGACGCCCCATGCCCCCTCCGGACAGTGGATCACCACTCGCTGGCGCACGCCTGCGTCAAGCAATGCGCTGGCGGCGCGGGCGATATGGGCGACGTGCGGCTCGCCGTTGGGTAGACGAATCTCCAGCCCGCTAAACTCGCTGGCTTCCAGCTCATTGATGGTCAGGTAGTCAAGATGCGCCAGCGCCGGCAGGACCAGCGGGCGGTAGCGCGGGTCGCCCTTGCGCGACACCAGATCGAGGGAAACCTCATAGCCTCGCTCGCGCATCTGCGCCAGCAACCGCGCGCTGCGGGTGCCGTACTCTTCGTCGGGGCGATCGAGACTTTCAAGCAGCAGCAGATAGCCGAGATGGAAAATTTTCAGCGGCGCATCCAGCGGCTCAAAGGCCGGAAGGTCAAGCAGGCGGTTGGCGCCGGGAGAGTGAAAGAAGGTGCGCTGGCCTTCGGCGTCGGTCATCACCTGAGTCATCGAGGTGGGAGCGGAGCTGGTGCGCTGCACAAGCTGGCGATTGATATGGTACTGATCGAGCATGGCGGTAATGTAGTCGCCATCGTTATCCTCGCCAATCAGGCCGACCGCCTGCAGCGGCAGTCCGGCGTGCATTTTGGCCAGGGTCAGCAGGACATTCAGCGGCGCGCCGCCGGTGGCGCGTTCGCTGTGAATAATTTCCACCAGCCAGCCGCGCTCCGGCCACTGTCTGATCTGATGGACATGATCGACCAGCATGTTGCCTGCGGCAATAATCCCTTTACGTTCCATGATCGCTACTCCGCGCCGTCATACTCGTTAAGCGTAGCGCACAATCGGCGGAACGATTGTGCGCCGGGTTACGCTTATTTCACGGTCCAGCCTTTGTAAGAGCTGACGTTGTTTTTGTCGATCATGGTCACCGGGATCAGCACCGGCGCGGTTGGGGCCGGTTTGCCCTGCAGGATGTTGTAGCCAATTTCCACCGCCTTCGCCGCCATCACCTGCGGATCCTGCGCCGGCGTCGCGACGAACAGCGAGTTCTTACGCTTCAGCGCCTCTTCGCCGTCCGGGCTGCCGTCGACGCCGACGATGAAGAACTCGCTGCGCTGCGCCTGTTTCGCCGCCAGATCGGCGCCAATCGCCGTCGGATCGTTGATCGCGAACACGCCGTCAATCTTCGGATTGGCCGCCAGCAGGGAGGTCATCACCTCCAGTCCGCCTTCCCGGCTGCCTTTCGCGTTCTGGTTGGAGGACAAAATTTTAATATCCGGGTGTTTTTTGAACTCCGTTTCGCAGCCTTCGACGCGGTTTTGTACGGCGGAGACCGGCGGCCCGTTGATGATCACCACGTTGCCTTTGTTGTTCAGACGGTCGCTAATGTATTTACAGGCCAGCTCGCCCGCCTGGGTGTTATCGGAGGTGATGGTGGCGTCGGCCCCTTCGGCGGCAACGTCAACCGCCACCACCACGATCCCGGCCTCTTTGGCCCGCTTCACCGCCGGGCCAATGCCTTTCGAATCGGCGGCGTTGAGGATAATCATATCGACCCTGGCGGCGATAAAGTTGTCGATCTGCGCCACCTGCTGGCCCAGGTCGTAGCCGCTGGAGACCAGCGTCACTTTGACGTTATCCCCCGCCAGCTTGCGGGCTTCCAGCTCCGCGCCCTTGGTGATCTGCACAAAAAACGGGTTGGCAAGGTCGCCCACCGTCACGCCTATCGCTTTCAGCTCTTTGGCCGACGCAAAGGGGGAGGCGGCCAGCAGCGCGCCAGCACACAGCGCGGTGACTATCGGTTTTAAACGCATTCGCTTTTCCTCGCAGGTAAGATGGTGTTGTTATGCACTTTGATGGTGTCGGGTACGGTATTTGTCGATCAGCACCGCAATGATGATCACCGCCCCTTTGATCACCAGTTGCCAGAAGTAGGAGACCCCCATCAGGGTCATACCGTTATTGAGGGTGGCGATAATCAGCGCCCCCACCAGCGTACCGGTGATGGTGCCGATGCCGCCGACGAAGCTGGTGCCGCCGAGAATGACCGCGGCGATGGCGTCCAGCTCGTAGCCGACCCCGAGGTTGCCGTTGGCGCTGTACAGCCGGGAGGCACTCATCACCCCGCCAAGGCCGGAGAGCAGGCCGCTCATGCCATAGACAAACAGCAGCACCAGCCAGACTTTGATGCCGGTCAGCCGCGCCGCCTGCATGTTGCCGCCCACCGCGTAGATATGCACCCCAAGGGTGGTTCGGCGCAGGATAAACCAGCACACCGCGATAACCGCCAGGGCGATGACCACCAGCCACGGCACCGGGCCGAGGTAGTCATTGCCGATCCACTCGAAGCTGATATCGGAGTTGATTACCGTGGTGCCGTCGGCCAGCAGATAGGCGGCGCCGCGCAGCGCCGTGTAAGTGCCGAGGGTGACGATAAACGGCGGTAGCCCGGCGAAGGCCACCAGCGCGCCGTTGAACAGCCCAAGCAGCAGGCCGAGCATCAGCGCCGCCGGAATCGACAGCAACGCCAACTCCGGGATCAGCGAGACCACCATTGCCGCCACCGCGGTGGTGCCGAGAATGGAGCCGACGGAGAGGTCAATGCCGCCGGTGAGGATGATGAAGGTCATTCCCGCCGCCAGCACAATGTTGATCGAGGCCTGGCGGGTAATATTCAGCAGATTGCTTTCCGTGAAGAAGTTGGGGGCGATAAAGCCGAAAACGGCGACGATCAGGATGAGGATCGGCAGAATGCCGACGGTCTGCATCAGGTCGCCCATCAGCATTTTTTTCGCCGAAGCGGATGTCGCGACCGGCGCGGAGGTCTCTTTCGGTATGCTCATAGTTGCCCTGCCTTAAGGTGAGAATCGTTCACGCCGGTGGCCAGCGTCATGATCTGTTCCTGGCTGATATCGCCGGACTGCAGCTCGCCGGCGATAGTCCCTTCGCGCATCACATAGACCCGGTCGCTCATGCCCACCACTTCAGGCAGTTCGCTGGAGATCATCAGAATAGCGACGCCCTGGCGCGCCATGTCGTTCATGATGCGGTAAATCTCGCTTTTCGCGCCGACGTCGACGCCGCGGGTGGGTTCATCGAGGATCAGAATGCGTGGGCCAATCGCCACCCAGCGCGAAATTAACAGCTTCTGCTGGTTGCCGCCGGACAGTCCGCCGGCGCGCACCTGGGCGTGAGGCACGCGGATGTTCAGCAGCTGGATGGCGTCATCGGAAATAGTTTGCGCCTTACGGCGATTGAGCATCCCCCAGGTCGCGTCGCGCTCCAGCGTCGCCATGGTGATGTTTTCCTGGGCCGCCAGTTCGAGAAACAGGCCCTGTTCTTTGCGATTTTCGGTCAGAAAGCCGATTCCATGGTCGATGGCTTCGCGCGGCGAGTGGATCACCACCGGCTCGCCGTCGATCTCGATCACCCCGCCGGTGGCTTTGCGCACGCCAAAGATCAGCTGCGCCAGCTCGGAGCGTCCGGCGCCGACCAGCCCGGCGAGGCCGACGATTTCGCCAGCATGCACCACCAGGCTGCTGGGCTTAACCTTGCCGCCATCGGTCAGATCCTCGACCCGCAGGCGCGGCTGGCCGCGGGGAATATCGCGCTCTTTATTGAACAGATCGCTGAGCGGACGGCCGACCATCATGCGCACCAGCTCCGGCGCATTGAGCTTGTCGCGCACCAGGCTGCCGACATACTGCCCATCGCGCAGGACGCTGACCCGGTCGGAGAGCTCATACACTTCCGCCATGCGGTGGCTGATATAGATGATCGCCATGCCCTCGTCACGCAGGCGCAGGATGAGGTCGAACAGGCGCTGGGTTTCCCGCGAGGAGAGGGCGGCGGTGGGTTCATCCATCACCAGAATGCGGCTTTGACGGTGCAGAGCGCGGGCGATCTCCACCTGCTGCTGTTCGGCGATGGTCAGGGTCATCACCCGGTCGCTGGCCTTGAACTGGGCGCCGAGACGGTCGATCACCGCCTGCGCCTGGCTGAGCATCGCTTTGCGCTGCACCAGGCCACCGCGCGCCAGCTCGCTGCCGAGGAAAATGTTTTCCGCGACGGTCAGGTTCGGCGCCAGCTGCATCTCCTGGTAGATCAACGTGATCCCGGCGGCCAGCGCGTCCTTGGGGCCGCGGATCGTTTGCGGTTTCCCGTCGATCAGGATCTCGCCGCTGGTGGCGGTATAGGCGCCGGCGAGGATCTTCATCAGCGTGCTTTTTCCGGCGCCGTTTTCCCCCATCAGGGCATGGATCTCGCCGGGCCAGACCGTCAGGTCGACGCCCTTCAGCGCGTAGAATTTGCCAAAAGCTTTGGCGATATGGCGCATTTCCAGTACCGGGGTGGCGGTCATCACGGCGCTCCTGTCTGCGAGAACAATAGCTGCAGTCCACCACCGGAAAATAAATGCAGGATGTCAGAATCCATTCATATTTGTCATAGTGATAAATAGTTAACCGCGATCACAGTTACGCGGCGTCATTTTCTGCACCGTCACGCCTATCTGCCGACCGTTTCTTCACCGGAGTTGCTATGACCGCTCGCCGACACCCGTTTTTCACCAGCGCCCGTGGCCGCCTGCTCTCCTTTAATCTGCTGATGGTGGTCGTCACCCTGCTGGTGAGCGGCGTGGCGGTGTTCGGCTTTCACCACGCCAGCCAGTTGCAGGAGCAGGTGCAGCGCCAGACCCTCAACGATATGCGCGGCAGTATGGATCTGGCGCGGGACACGGCGAATGTCGCCACGGCGGCGGTGCGCCTGTCGCAGGTGGTGGGCGCGCTGGAGTACAAAAGCGAAGCGGAACGGCTGCTGGCGACGCAGCAGGCGCTGAAGCACTCGCTGGCCCAGCTGGCGGCGGCCCCGCTGGCGCAGCAGGAGCAGGCGCTGGTGGCCAGTATTATTCGCCGCAGCAACGCGCTGCAGCAGAGCGTGGCGGAGATGCTGGAGCGCGGCCAGCGCCGCCATCTGCAGCGCAATGCGCTGCTGAGTTCGCTTTACCAGAATCAGAGCAACCTGCGCCATCTCGCCGATCTTAACGATCGCGGCGGGGAGCGGGCGATCGATCCTCGCCGGCTGGCCGAGATGGACCGGCTGATCGTCGCCGCGATCCATACCGTCACGCCGCGGTCGATCGTCCTGCAGCTCGACCAGCTGCGCGGCGACCTGCCGGCCCATAGCGCCGATCCCGCGCTGGCGTTTGTTCTCCCCGACGTCACCCGGGAGCTGGCGAAGCTGGCCCCGCTGTCGGCCCAGCTGGAGGAGAGCGACCTGACAATCAGCTGGTACATGTACCACATCAAAGCGCTGGTCGCGCTGCTTAACGACGACATCAATCAGTACGTGACCCGGGTGGCGGAAGCCTCCGAACAGCGGGCGGCGCAGAGCCATCGGGAGCTGCGCTCCATCAGCATGTTTATTCTGCTTTCCGCGCTGCTGGCGCTGGCGATCACCGGCTGCGCCGGGTGGTACATCTACCGTAACCTGGGCTCTAACCTGACCGCTATCTCGCGGGCGATGTCGCGGCTGGCTCAGGGAGAGCCGAACGTCTCGGTGCCGGCCCTGCAGCGGCGCGACGAGCTGGGCGAACTGGCGCGCGCCTTTAACGTTTTCGCCCGCAATACGGCGTCGCTGGAGCACACCACCCGGCTGCTGAAAGAGAAGACCACCCAGATGGAGATCGATCGGATTAAGCGCCAGGAGCTGGAGGAGGCGCTGCTGCACAGCCAGAAGATGAAGGCCGTCGGCCAGCTGACCGGAGGCCTGGCGCATGATTTTAACAACCTGCTGGCGGTGATCATCGGCAGCCTTGAGCTGGTGGAGCCGAATGCGCAGGATGCGCCGCGCCTCACCAGGGCGCTGAAGGCGGCGGAACGCGGGGCGCTGCTGACCCAGCGGCTGCTGGCCTTTTCGCGCAAGCAGGCGCTGCATCCCCAGGCGGTGGCGATGGCGCCGCTGCTGGAGAACCTCAGCGAGCTGATGCGCCACTCCCTGCCGGCGACCTTGAGCCTGGAGATTGAGGCGCAGTCGCCGGCATGGCCGGCATGGATAGACGTCGGCCAGCTGGAAAACGCCCTGATCAACCTGGTGATGAACGCCCGCGACGCCATGGCCGGGCGCACGGGCGTCATTAAAATTCGCACCTGGAATCAGCGGGTCACTCGCAGCAGCGGCCAGCGGCAGGATATGGTGGCCCTGGAGGTGATCGATCACGGCAGCGGCATGTCGCAGGCGGTGAAAGCCCGGGTGTTTGAACCCTTCTTCACCACCAAAGCCACCGGCAGCGGCAGCGGCCTGGGGCTGTCGATGGTGTATGGCTTTGTGCGCCAGTCGGGCGGCCGGGTGGCGCTGGAGAGCGCGCCGGGACAGGGGACGACGGTGCGGCTGCAGCTGCCCCGGGCGATGACCGAGGTCGGGAAGGCGGTGGCGCCGGTGGAAGACGAACCCATCCCGGCGGGAGAGCGGCTGGCGCTGGTGCTGGAGGATGAAGAGGATGTTCGCCAGACGCTGTGCGAACAGCTGCATCAGCTGGGCTGGCTGACGCTGGAAACCGCCAGCGGGGAAGAGGCGCTGCAGCTGCTGGAGGTCTCGCCGGATATCGCCCTGTTGATCAGCGATTTGATGCTGCCCGGCGCGCTGAGCGGCGCCGATGTGATTCATACCGCCCGACGCCGCTTTCCGGCGCTGCCGGTGCTGCTGATCAGCGGTCAGGATTTGCGCCCGGCGCAGAACCCGGCCCTGCCGGAGGTGGAGTGGCTGCGTAAGCCCTTTACCCGCGCCCAGCTGGCGCAGGCGCTAAGCGCGGCGTACGCGAGGATTTGAGATTCCTCCGCTACCCGGGCGGCATGCCGTTGATTAAGGTAGCGGCAGGACTCTGATGAGATTGGCCCCGATGAAACGTTACGCAACCGCACTGCTCTTTTGCACTCTGTCGCTGACCAGCCTGGCCGCTCGCGCCGATATTATCGATGACGCGATCGGCAATATTCAGCAAGCCATTAACGACGCCTATAACCCGGGCAGTAGCCGTTCCAGTGACGACGACGACAGAGACAACGACGATGGCCGTTATGATGACGGGCGCTATCAAGGGAGCCGCCAGCAGAGTCGTGACAGCCAGCGTCAGTATGACGATCGGCAACGCCAGCTGGACGATCGCCGCCGTCAGCTGGATGAACGCCAGCGCCAGCTCGATCGCGATCGCCGCCAGTTAGAAAGCGATCAGCGTCGTCTGGACGATGACTATTGATCGCCCCGCTGCAGACCGACGCTTAATCCAGTACTATTTCCATCCCGTCATAGCCCGCTTCGAAACCTTCCGGTAGCGGGTTATCCATCATCCAGACGTCAAACTGATGGCTGATATGGGTGAGGATCACTCGCGGACAGCCTATCGCCTGGTTAAGGGCGCGAACGGTAGTGAAATCGTTGTGGTTACGCGGGGTCTGCGCGCGCGGCTCATGGCTGCAGTCGATGATCATCGCCTGCGGGCGATTGTTGAGTAAAAACTTCAGCGTCTTGTCCGGCAGCCCGGCGGTATCCGAGAGCCAGGCCACCCGACTGTGGGCCGACTCCAGCAGATAACCGAAGGTGAGCTTCGAATGGTTGAGCGGCAGGGGCGTCACCCGCAGGCCCTGCAGCTCAAACACCACAAACGGCGTGACGGTATGGCTGAAGTCGAGCAGGCCGGGGTGCTTGAGCAGATCGTCGCAGCCGGCGTCGTCCGGCGGGCCATAGACCGGGATCGGCCCGCCCACGCCCCAGCGCAGCGGAAACAGCCCCTGCACATGATCCAAGTGATAGTGGGTTAGCAGCACTTGCTGAAAGCTGCCGGCGGGATGATGTTCCATTAGATCCGGCCTGCCGGCGTCCAGCAGCGTCACTGCGCTGTTGAACGTCACCACCCCGCTGCAGGGGCGGCGGCGATGGCTTTCCTCACGGCGGGCGCGGCGGCAGGCCGCGCAATCGCAGCCGAAGACCGGCACCAGCTGAGCGCCGCCGGTGCCGGTTAAGCGGAGGGTCAGGCTCATCGTGTCACCTTGTGTTTATACCAGCGGATCCGCTTCGCGCACCGCGTGGCTGCGCAGCAGGCGGAAAAATTCATCGACCGATTGTCGGAGACTGCCGTCGTTATTCAGCGTCAGGCAATCGTCTGGCTTATAGCGCGCGGCGCGGTCCAGACGCTGGGCGATGTCCACCGCATTTTCCCGGCCGCGCTGCTCCAGCCGCTGGCGCAGCACCGGCGGCGAGACGGCGAGACAGATCGGCACCAGCACCTCGCCGTAGCGTTCCCGCGCCAGCGCCAGATGGGCGCGGGAGCCATTGGCCACCACGTCGAAGCCGGCGTGCAGCCAGAGGTCGATCTCCACGCCAATGCCATAGTAAGTATGGTTGGCGTGCCAGCTGAGGGCAAAGAGATGCTGCTCGGCGCGGGTAAAAAATTCATGTTCGCTGAGGGCGATATGGTTTTCGTTACCGGCGTTAAAGGGCCGGGTAATGTAACGATGCGCCACCAGCAGCTGCGGGTGCTCGCGCTGGCGCAGCGCCGCCAGCAGGCTGTCTTTACCGGAGCCGGAGGGCCCCACCAGCCAAATCAGTTTCCCCGGCATTAAAAGACCCTCCTTCCCTGGCGCCAGACATGGTCGATGTGGACATGCTCGCCGCGACGGTGCGCCAGCACCAGGTCGGCGCGTTTCCCCTCGGCGATGACGCCGCGATCGTCAAGGCCCAGCGCCTGCGCCGGATGTTTGCTGACCAGACGGATCGCCTGCGCCAGGGTGAAGGCGTTATCCTCGGCGTCGGCGATGCGGAATGCGGCATCCAGCAGGCTGGCGGGGTAGTAGTCGGAAGAGAGAATGTCGAGCAAACCGTGGTTCGCCAGCTGGTGGGCGGCGACGTTGCCGGAGTGGGAACCGCCGCGCACGATATTCGGCGCCCCCATCAGGACGTGCATCCCGCGCTGACGTGAAGCCTGCGCCGCGGCCAGGGTGGTAGGAAACTCGGCGATCACGCTACCCAACTGGTGGGATTCAGCCACATGCGCCTCGGTGGCGTCGTCGTGGCTGGCGAGGGCGATACGGCGGGCGCGGCACATGGCGGCAATGGTCTGGCGATTGGGCTGCGACCAGGTGGCGGCCAGGGCCATCTGCTCGGCTTCAAACCGATCCATCTCGTCATGCGTCAGATGGTACTTTCCCTGATAGTAATCGCGGTACTTGCTGCGATCGGCATACTGGCGCTGGCCCGGGGAGTGATCCATCAGCGAGACCATGCTCACTGACTCGCGGTCAATGAGCTTTTCAAACAGCGGCAGCGTGGTGTGATGCGGCAGCTCGCAGCGCAGGTGCAGACGGTGCTCGGCGCGGTTAAGACCACGCTTTTGCGTCTCTTCCACCGCATTGACCATCTTCTCCAGATTCTCAAGACGATCGCCGCCATCGCGCACGTCGCCAATCGCCACGGCGTCGAGCACGGTGGTGATGCCGCTGGCGACCATCATTGCATCGTGGCTGCTCATCGCCGAGTGGGCCGGCCAGTCCACCTTCGGTCGCGGGGTAAAGAATTTGTCGAGGTTATCGGTATGCAGTTCGATAAGGCCCGGCAGCAGCCAGCCGCCTTCGCCATCCAGCGCCTGCGGCAGCCGGCTTTGGCTTTCCGCGAAGGCGAGAATGCGACCGCCCTGGACTTCCAGCGAACCGTGTACCACGTCGTCGTCGAGAACCAGTTTTACGTTATTGATAATCATGCTGTCATTCCCATGGGGTGCAGCCGGTCGGCGACCTGGCGGCGTACCCCTTCGTCATGGAAAATCCCGACGATGGCCGCGCCGCGCGCTTTGGCATCGTGGATCAGGTCGACCACGGCAGCACTGTTTTTGGCATCCAGTGAGGCGGTGGGTTCATCGAGGAGCAGGATCGGATAGTCGACCGCAAAACCGCGGGCGATATTGACCCGCTGCTGTTCGCCGCCGGAAAAGGTCGACGGCGCAAGATGCCACAGACGTTCGGGAACGTTGAGGCGGGTCAGCAGCTGGGCGGCTTTGGCGGCGCTCGCTTCACGCGGCGTCCCGAGGTCGAGCAGCGGCTGCATCACCACCTCCAGCGCCGAAATGCGCGGGATCACCCGCAGAAACTGGCTGACCCAGCCGATGGTGGTTTGACGCACTTCCAGCACCTTGCGCGGCGTGGCGGTGACCAGATCGACCCATTCGTCGCCGTGGCGGATATGAATATGGCCGCTGTCCGGCAGATAGTTGGCGTACAGCGAGCGCAGCAGGGTCGATTTGCCGCTGCCGGAGTGGCCATGGAGCACCACGCACTCCCCGGCGTTAACGGTCAGCGAGGCGTCGGCCAGCACCGGCAGACGCACGCCGTGCTGCTGGTGCAGAACAAAGGTTTTATGAATGTTTTCAACGCGGATCATGTTAGCCCTCACGGGGTTGAGTTGCCGGGTGGCGCTTCGCTGACCCGGCCTACGAATAACGCATCTGCAGGCCGGGTCAGGCGCAACCGCCGCCCGGCAAAACAGCGTCAGTTCTGCAATACCGACGACACCAACAGCTGGGTGTAAGGGTGATGCGGATCGTCGAGCACCCGGTCGGTTAAGCCACTCTCCACCACCTGGCCCTGCTTCATCACCAGCAGTCGGTTCGCCAGCAGGCGGGCGACGCCGAGATCGTGGGTGACAATCACCACCGCCAGATTCAGCTCCACCGCCAGGCCGCGCAGCAGATCAAGCAGCCGCGCCTGCACGGACACATCCAGCCCGCCGGTGGGTTCATCCATAAACACCAGCTTCGGCTGGGTGACGAGATTGCGGGCGATCTGCAGACGCTGCTGCATGCCGCCGGAAAAGGTGGTGGGCAGGTCGTCGATGCGCGAGGGCGGGATCTCCACCTCCTGCAGCCACTTTTCGGCGGTGGCGCGAATGTTGCCGTAGTGGCGGGCGCCGGTGGCCATCAGCCGTTCGCCGATGTTGCCCCCGGCGGAGACCTGGCGACGCAGGCCGTCCATCGGGTGCTGATGCACCACTCCCCATTCGGTGCGCAGCAGGCGGCGGCGTTCGGCTTCGCTCATGGCGTACAGCGAGCGCTGCTGGTACAGCACCTCGCCCCGCTGCGGCGTCAGGCGGGCGGAAATCGCCTTCAGCAGGGTGGTTTTACCGGATCCGGACTCCCCAACGATGCCGAGCACTTCCCCCGGCCACAGTTCGAAGGAGACGTCGCGGAAGCCTTTATCCGGGGCATAGAGATGGGTCAGGTGATTGACGGCAAGTAACGGATGGCTCATTTTTTCTGTCCCTCGCTCTGCTGGCGGCAATAGTCGGTATCGGAGCAGACAAACATCCGCTGACCGCTGTCATCCAGCACCACTTCGTCGAGGTAGCTGTGGCGCGAGCCGCAGATGGCGCAGGGCTCATCCCACTCCTGGACGGTAAACGGATGGTCGTCGAAATCGAGACTTTCCACCGGGGTATAGGGCGGCACGGCGTAGATCCGCTTTTCGCGCCCGGCGCCGAACAGCTGCAGCGCCGGCATCATGTGCATTTTCGGGTTATCGAATTTCGGGATCGGCGAGGGGTCCATCACGTAGCGGCCATTGACCTTCACCGGGTAGGCGTAGGTGGTGGCGATATGGCCGAAGCGGGCGATATCTTCATACAGTTTCACCTGCATCACGCCGTACTCTTCCAGGGCGTGCATAGTGCGGGTTTCGGTTTCGCGCGGCTCGATAAAGCGCAGCGGCTCCGGGATCGGCACCTGATAGATCAGGATCTGATCCTCCACCAGCGGCGTCTCCGGGATGCGGTGGCGGGTCTGGATCAGGGTGGCGTCTTCAGTGCGCTCAGTGGTGGCGACGCCGGTCACGCGCTTAAAGAACTGGCGGATCGACACCGCGTTGGTGGTGTCATCGGCGCCCTGGTCAATCACCTTCAGCACGTCGTTCTCGCCGATGACGCTGGCGGTCAGCTGGATGCCGCCAGTGCCCCAGCCGTAGGGCATCGGCATTTCGCGACCGCCGAACGGCACCTGATAGCCGGGAATGGCTACCGCTTTGAGAATAGCCCGGCGGATCATGCGCTTGGTTTGCTCGTCGAGATAAGCAAAGTTATAGCCAGTCAGTGGGTTAGCCACGTTCGTTCTCCCGTTGCAGGCGTTTCAGCAGCGCCAGTTCGGCCTGGAAATCGACATAGTGCGGTAGCTTCAGATGCGAGACGAAGCCGGCGGCTTCAACGTTATCGGCGTGGGCCAGCACAAACTCTTCATCCTGGGCGGGACCGGCAATCTCTTCGTCATAGTCCGCCGCCTGCAGGGCGCGGTCGACGAGGGCCATGGCCATCGCTTTGCGCTCGCTCATGCCGAAGGTCAGACCGTAGCCGCGGGTGAAGTGCGGCGGTTCATCCTGCGGGGCGACGAAGCCGTTGACCATTTCGCATTCGGTCAGCAGCAGCTCGCCAATATTGACGCTAAAGCCCAGCTCTTCCGGGACAATCTCCACCTGCACGTAGCCGCTGCGGATCTCGCCGGCAAACGGATGGTTGCGGCCATAGCCGCGCTGAGTCGAATAGGCCAGCGCCAGCAGGTAGCCTTCATCGCCGCGCATCAGCTGCTGCAGGCGCGAAGAACGCGAGCAGGGGTAGACCGGCGGGGTGCGGGTGATATCGTCGGGCGGTGTGCCGCGATCTTCCTCGGCCTTCGCCAGCCCCTGCTGCGTGAGCAGGCTGAAAACATGCGGCGAGGTCGGCGCTTCGCTATCGGCTTTCGGCACAGACGGCGCGTCGCCGTTCGCCAGCAGGGTAAAATCGAGCAGGCGGTGGGTGTAGTCGTAGGTAGGGCCCAGCAGCTGACCGCCGGGGATATCTTTGTACACTGCCGAGATGCGGCGTTCGAGACGCATTCCGGCGGTGTCGATCGGTTCGCTAACCGCCAGCCGCGGCAGGGTGGTGCGGTAGGCGCGCAGCAGGAAGATCGCTTCGACGTTATCGCCGCTGGCCTGCTTGAGCGCCAGCGCCGCCAGTTCGCGATCGGCGATGCCGCCCTCGGTCATCACCCGGTCCACCGCCAGATTGAGCTGGTCGCTTATCTGGTCAACGCTCAGTTCGGGAAGCCGTCCATCGCCCCGTCGTTTCTGTTCCTGTAAGGCGTGAGCGGCGCGGATCGCCTTCTCGCCGCCCTTGACGGCAACGTACATTTAGCAAACCTCCACGTGGGTGGTGCGCGGGATCGCCAGCAGGCGCTCGCCGCAGGTGAGGATCAGGTCAATGCCCAGCGGGAACGGGTGCGGGCGCTCCGTCAGTTCGTCAATGATGCAGTCCGGCAGCTGAGGGGCGATCATTCGCTCTTCGGCAATGCCTGCCCCGGTCAGGCGCAGCATGCGCCCGCCGCTCAGGCTGGCGAGCTGGACGATCAGCGTGACGCCGGTCTCCGGGGCGGTGACGGTGCCCGCGGAGAGGACGTTGAGCTGCTCGGCGCTGATGCCGTCATTGGCGACCGCAAAGACCGCCTGCTGCGGCTGGTCCACCAGCGGCGCGCCGGTATGGAAGCGCAGATTCTGTCCCACCAGATCGTTATGCAGGGCGCTGGCGAGCCAGACCGGCGTTTCGTGATCGGCAAGGGTCAACAGCAGGCTGGTGGAGGCGACGTTCAGCGGCTGCCAGCCGTGCTGTAACTGCTGCAGGGAGACAATCACCCCCGGCTCGCTCATCGCTTTCAGCAGGCGACGAAAACTGTGTTGGGCATCCTGCACAGCCAGGGTAAAAGCGGGTTGTAAGGTCATGCGTTATCTCCGCGAACCAGGGTAAAGAAGTCGACCCGGCTGGCGTTGACTTCGGCGCGTCGGGCTTCAATGCGCGCGCTGCGTAGCGCTTCCAGCGGGGTTATCAGGGTTTCCATCAAATTGTGAAAATGGTGGGGCGACTGCAGCAGGGCGTCGATGGCCGCGCAGCGTTCGGCGTGCGGGCGGTCGCGGCCTAAGATCCAGCTGTAGCCGAGCGTACCATCGGCCAGACGTACCGCCGCCCGGGTGAGCGTGGCGTCGCCGGCGAAGAAACGGTCGCCGATACCGCCCATCCGGGCCTGAAGCTGCACCAGGCCTGTCTCGGGAGAGCGGATCAGCTCATACTCCGGCGCCAGCTGCAGGGCGTGCATGCGTGCCAGAAGATCTTGCGGTTCACTGTGGGCCAGCACGGACATCCAGCGCTGGCGGGTGGCGGTATCGAAGTGCATTCAGTGCTCCATGGTGAATTCAATCATGTCGGCGCGGGTCAGGCTGACGGAGTATTCGGTGACGGCCTGCTCGCCCTGGCGGCTGTTGAGAGTGCGCACGCAGAGCAGCGGCGCCATATTGGGGATCTCCAGCAGCTTGCTCTCTTTCGCCTGCGCGCGACGGGCGCTGATTTTGGTGCGCACCCGGGTCAGTTCGACGTCAAGCCGATCGCGGAGCAGGTTGTGCAGCGAGCCGTGGCTGAAGGTCTGCAACACAGGCCAGAAGCGCAGGTCGGCAAAGTAGTGGTCAATCAGGCACAGGGCGACGCCATTGACCCGGCGCAGGGTGCGCAGGTGGATGACATTCTCGCCCTCGCTAATGCCAAAGGCCTCGGCAACGTGCGCGCTGGCGGGGCGCAGTACCGACAGCAGTTTTTCGCTGGTGGGATCGCTGCCTTGTTCCAGCAGGTTCTGGCTGAACCGCGCCTGGGCATTGAGCGGGTAATCGATCGGCCGCATCAGCACCAGCACGCCGACGCCCTGACGGCGTTGTACCCAGCCGCGCTCAACCAGCTGGTCGATAGCCCGACGCAGGGTATGGCGGTTTACATCGAAGCGCGTCGCCAGCTGCTGCTCGGCGGGCAGATAGTCGCCGCAGCGATAGTGGTGGCGCAGCTCCTGCTCAAGCCGGGCGGCGATTTCCTGATAGCGCGTGGGATAACTGGTCGGATGTCTGGACAGGTGCATGGTCATCAAGCCTCACACAGCATAGGCGAGGAGCCTCCTCGCGTTGTGAGCCGATCCTGACCGGTTTATGTTGCAGTTCTGTTAAGTGATGATGACTAAAGGATGAAGAGTTAATGCCAGACGGATGACAGGGCGGCCAGGCCGCCCTGGCGGGGTCAGCCTTGTTTGACCACGTTGATCATCCATGGGACGCCAAAGCGATCGACGACTTTGCCGAAGCCGTGGGCCCAGAAGGTTTCCTGCCAGGCCATCTCAATGCGCCCGCCGACCGCCAGCGCGTCGAACCAGCGCTGGCCTTCAGCGACATCGTTGGGATCGAGGACGAGGGTGAAGCCGGCGTAATGCACATCGGGCCCGAAGGCGCTGTCGCTTAGCATCAGCTCGCCGTTGCCGATGCGCAGGCTGGCGTGGGCGATGGCGTCATCCGCCATCTTCTGGCCAGACGGGCAGCCGTCAGAGGCTTCCTGCGCCGAAGGCGGCATTTCGCCAAAGGTCATTTTAAACATCAGCTCGGCGCCCAGCGTCTGCTGATAGAAGGCGATCGCCTCGGCGCAGTTGCCCGCAAAGGCAAGGTAGGGACTTAAGGACATGGTGAATACCTCAGTGACCGTAACCCGTAAAGCGTAGTCGCCCACAGCGGGATTGAGCCAGACGGCAGCGCGAAAATGGGGCGGGAATAGTGCTGCAGGCGGCAGCGTAAATAGCGGCGGCTGGCGGGATAAATAACCTGATGCGCAGGGAGGCGAAGGGCAGTGAGGATATCGGGAGCGGCGACGGCGATAGGGGAAAATAATCGCGTCGCCTGCCCGGAAATAAATCAGTTCTTTTTGACGAATTCAGATTTCAGCTTCATCGGGCCAAAACCGTCAATTTTGCAGTCAATGTTGTGATCGCCTTCGACCAGGCGGATATTCTTCACTTTGGTGCCGATTTTCAGCATCGAAGAGCTGCCTTTAACCTTCAGATCTTTCACTACCGTGACGCTGTCGCCATCGGCCAGTAAATTGCCATTGGCATCTTTAACGATCAGAACGTCGTTTTCTTCCGTGGCTTCGGCAGGGTTCCACTCATGGGCGCATTCCGGGCAGATGTACATGCCGTTGTCTTCATAAGTGTAAGTCGAATCGCATTTTGGGCAGTGTGGCAGTTGCATGACGTTCCTCGTGATGTCGTCGAAAAACAGGACGTTGGTCCTTTAAACAGCGGCTGAGAGCCGAAAGTGGCTATGATTATAGCGCAATCACCCACTTTTGTCGGGTGTTTTTTTGCTAAAAAATAGCCGGGGCGCTATTCCGGGAAGAAGCGAATAATTGCTGAAATTAACCGCCGGCGATGGAACAACATCGACGAAATAATTTCCGGGCGATCGGCAGGAAATGAACTTATTTATTTTCTGGGACTCTGTAATTAGGCGGTAAATTTATGTGAAGTTGATCGCAGATATAAACACTGTTAGGGTAAAAAAGGGGAGCAGGTCAATTTCATCAATTATGACGATGAGCCGCTCCATTTATTCACCAGTAGCCACAGCAGGCGTCAACAGGTTCGGTTGTACATTCTGTCAGCAGACAGTGCAGGCAAACCTGCTACGCTTGAAATGAGGAGCACAGCAATTCACCGCTCCTGACGCACGTTGCGAATGGCTTTGCCATTCGGCGAAGAGACGTGCATTCAAGGCGGAGTAGCAGAGGAAAAATATGCTTAAAAGGAAAAAAATAAAGCCCATCACCCTTAAGGATGTGACCATCATCGACGATGGTAAACTGAAAAAGGCGATCACCGCGGCCTCTCTGGGCAACGCGATGGAGTGGTTCGATTTCGGCGTCTACGGCTTTGTGGCCTACGCCTTAGGTAAAGTCTTCTTCCCCGATGCCAACCCAAGCGTGCAGATGATTGCCGCACTCGGTACCTTCTCCGTTCCATTTTTAATTCGTCCGCTGGGCGGCCTGTTCTTCGGGATGCTGGGCGATAAATACGGTCGGCAGAAAATTCTCGCGATAACTATCGTGATCATGTCGATAAGTACTTTCTGTATCGGCCTTATTCCTTCGTATGCCACGATAGGTATCTGGGCGCCGATCCTGCTGCTGCTGTGTAAAATGGCGCAAGGCTTCTCGGTCGGTGGTGAATATACCGGGGCGTCGATCTTCGTCGCGGAATACTCCCCTGACCGTAAACGCGGGTTTATGGGCAGCTGGCTGGACTTTGGCTCCATCGCCGGGTTTGTGATGGGGGCCGGCGTGGTGGTCCTGATCTCCAGCGTAGTGGGGGAACAGAACTTCCTTGAGTGGGGTTGGCGTATCCCGTTCTTCCTGGCGCTGCCGTTAGGCATCATCGGCCTCTATCTGCGCCATGCGCTGGAAGAGACCCCGGCGTTCCAGCAGCATGTGGACACTATGGAGCAGGGCGACCGTGAAGGTCTGCAGGACGGGCCGAAGGTCTCTTTTAAAGAGATTGCCACTAAGCACTGGCGCAGCCTGCTGACCTGTATCGGTCTGGTGATTTCCACCAACGTGACCTACTACATGCTGCTGACCTACATGCCGAGCTACCTGTCGCATAACCTGCACTACTCGGAAGACCATGGGGTGCTGATCATCATCGCTATCATGGTCGGGATGCTGTTTGTACAGCCGGTTATCGGTATGCTCAGCGACCGTTTCGGCCGCCGTCCGTTTATCCTGATTGGTAGCGTGGCGCTGTTTGCCCTGTCGATCCCGGCCTTCATTATGATCAACAGCAACGTGACGAGCCTGATCTTTGCCGGTCTGCTGCTGCTGGCGGTGGTGCTGAACTGCTTTATCGGGGTGATGGCCTCCTCGCTGCCGGCGATGTTCCCGACGCACATCCGCTTCAGCGCCCTGGCCAGCGCCTTTAACATCTCGGTGCTGATTGCCGGTCTGACGCCAACCCTGGCGGCGTGGCTGGTGGAGACCACCCAGAACCTGATGATGCCGGCATACTACCTGATGGTGATCGCGGTGGTGGGTATGGCGACGGGCCTGTCAATGAAAGAGACCGCTAACCGTCCGCTCAAAGGGGCGACCCCGGCGGCGTCGGATATTCAGGAAGCGAAAGAAATCCTTGGCGAGCACTACGATAATATCGAGCAAAAAATCGAAGATATCGATCAGGAGATCGCCGATCTGCAGGCAAAACGGTCGCGTCTGGTGCAGCAGCATCCGCGTATCAACGACTAACTGTTTTCACTGCTAATCATGCCGCCTGGGGAAACCCCGGCGGCATTTTTTATGCCTCCGGCAAGGCCAGACCGTGACGACGCTGTTGGCTGAGTTTACGGTACTGCTGCGGCGGCATCCCCACGTAGCGGGTAAAGGTGCTGTAGAAGCGGCTGCTGGAGCGGAAACCGGCGGTGAGGGCGATATCCAGGATGGTCTTGTCGGTATCGCTCAGCAGCGCCCGCACGTGATTGATACGCATGGCGGTAATGTACTGCTTCATGGTTTGCTGCATCACTCTCTGGAATACCCCCATCGCATAGTTCGGGTTGAGCTTAACGTGCTCGGCGACGGCATTGACGGTCAGCGCCTGGTCGTAGTGGGCGGCGATAAACTCCAGCATCTGGCTGACATAAAACTGCGCATGGCGCGAGACGCTGTTCTTATGGGTGCGCGAGGTTTTGTTGACCAGAATCGGCTGCCAGCCGGCGAGGCTCAGCCGCTTCAGCATCAGGGCGATTTCATCGATCGCCAGCTGGCGAATCTGTTCATTGTCGTGGTTCAGCTCCTGCTGCCAGCGGCGCACCTCGAAGGCGCTCAGCTGCTGGGTGGCGAGGGATTTAATCACCATCCCGTGAGTGACGTGGTTGATCAGCTCCCGGTCCAGCGGCCATGAGAGAAACAGATGCATCGGCAGGTTAAAGATCGCCATCTGCTGGCAATCCCCCGGGCGGGTCAACTGGTGCGGCGTACAGGCCCAGAACAGGGTGATATAGCCTTTCTCTATGCGCACTACTTCGTTATTAATCAAATATTCCACGTCGCCATCGAACGGCACGTTGACCTCCACCTGGCCATGCCAGTGGCTGGTAGGCATGGCGTGCGGCGGGCGCAGCTCGATATCCATACGCTGATACTCAGAGTAGAGCGCCAGCGGGCTGCGGCTCTGCTTTTCATCGCTGCTGCACATAAAGGGATCGGGGGGCAGGGAGGTGAAGCGGTATTCCATCGTTAGCGTATTCCTGAATTGTCAGAGTGGCTGCATTTTTCGCCAGAACTGACGACAGCTTAGCGGAAGAATCGGCCCATTTTCTCTCCTTTTTGCGCAATCTGTTCCCGAAAACTCAGATTTTGTGGCGCTTAATGGCCGATCTGAGCTTTCGGGAATGCTCCGGTGGGAACAGGGCAGCGCAACGCTGAACGGCGTGCCACTCTGCAAGGGTTCAATGACCAGATGGAGAGAGCGTAATGACCGCCCCAAAAATTACCTTTATCGGCGCCGGTTCGACGGTGTTCGTTAAAAATATTCTCGGTGATGTTTTCCAGCGCCCGGCGCTGAAATCGGCGCATGTCGCGCTGATGGATATCGATGACACCCGGCTGGAAGAGTCGCATACCGTGGTGCGCAAGCTGATGGATTCCGTCGGCGCGAAGGGCGAAATCAGCTGCCATCGCGATCGCAAAACCGCCCTGCAGGGCGCTGATTTCGTTGTGGTCGCCTTCCAGATTGGCGGCTATGAGCCCTGTACCGTCACCGATTTTGAGGTCTGTAAACGCCATGGCCTGGAGCAGACCATCGCCGATACGCTGGGTCCGGGGGGCATTATGCGCGCCCTGCGTACCATACCTCACCTGTGGGCTATCTGCGACGACATGACCGAGGTCTGCCCGGACGCCACCCTGCTTAACTACGTCAACCCAATGGCGATGAACACCTGGGCCATGTACGCCCGCTACCCGCATATTAAACAGGTTGGCCTGTGCCACTCGGTGCAGGGAACGGCGGAAGAACTGGCGCGCGATCTTGACCTCAACCCGGCGGATTTACGCTACCGCTGCGCCGGGATTAACCATATGGCGTTCTATCTCTCGCTGGAGAAAAAGCTCGCCGACGGCAGCTATGTCAGCCTCTATCCCGACCTGCTGCAGGCCTACGCCGATGGGCGCGCGCCGAAGCCTAACCTGCACGGTAACCCGCGCTGCGAAAATATCGTCCGCTATGAGATGTTCAAAAAGCTCGGCTACTTTGTGACCGAGTCATCGGAGCATTTTGCCGAATACACGCCATGGTTTATCAAGCCGGGCCGCGAGGACCTTATCGCCCGCTATAAAGTGCCGCTGGATGAATACCCGAAACGCTGCGTCGAGCAACTGGCCAACTGGCATCAGGAGCTGGAGAGCTATCAGCGCGGCGAGCGCATCGAGGTGAAGCCATCCCGTGAGTATGCCAGCACCATCATGAACGCCATCTGGACCGGCGAGCCAAGCGTGGTGTATGGCAACGTACGCAATGACGGCCTTATCGACAACCTGCCGCAGGGCTGCTGCGTGGAAGTGGCTTGCCTGGTGGACGCCAACGGCATTCAGCCGACCAAAGTGGGCGCGCTGCCGGCGCATCTGGCGGCGCTGATGCAGACCAACATCAACGTGCAGACGCTGCTCACGGAGGCGATCCTCACCGAAAATCGCGATTACGTCTATTACGCCACGATGATGGATCCGCACACCGCCGCGGTGCTGGGGATCGAAGAGATCTACGCGCTGGTGGACGATCTGATCGCCAGCCACGGCGATTGGCTGCCGTCCTGGCTGCATCGTTAATCTTCTCATGCCGCCGGGGGCAACGACCCGGCGGCGTCCTGCATGCTCTATCAAACACTGAAGGAGGCGCTGGCGACAGCGACCTGTACCCTATGAGTATTTCAATGACAACAAAGCTCAGCTACGGATTTGGTGCCTTTGGTAAAGATTTCGCTATCGGTATCGTCTACATGTACCTGATGTATTACTACACCGATATTGTTGGACTGTCGGTTGGGGTGGTCGGCACCTTGTTTCTGGTGGCGAGGATCCTCGATGCGATAGCCGATCCGATCATGGGTTGGATCGTCAACTGTACGCGATCGCGATGGGGGAAATTCAAACCGTGGATCCTGATTGGCACGATAACCAACTCGGTGGTGCTGTATATGCTGTTCAGCGCCCATCACTTCTCCGGCGGGGCGCTGCTGGCATGGGTGTGGCTGACCTACCTGCTGTGGGGGTTCACCTACACCATCATGGATGTGCCGTTCTGGTCGCTGGTGCCGACCATTACCCTTGATAAACGCGAACGTGAACAGCTGGTGCCGTATCCACGCTTTTTCGCCAGCCTGGCGGGATTCGTCACCGCCGGCGTCACGCTGCCGTTTGTCAGCGCCGTGGGCGGCGCCGACCGCGGTTTCGGTTTCCAGATGTTCACCCTGGTGTTGATCGCCTTCTTCGTGGTTTCCACCCTCGTCACGCTGCGTAACGTCCACGAGGTTTACTCCTCGGATAGCGGCGTGAGCGAGGATGCCAGCCATCTTTCACTGCGCCAGATGGTGGCGTTGATCTATAAAAACGATCAGCTGGCCTGCCTGTTGGGCATGGCGCTGGCCTATAACACGGCGGCGAATATTATCGCTGGCTTTGCGATTTACTACTTTACCTACGTGATTGGCAGCGCGGAGATGTTCCCATATTACATGTCCTACGCCGGCGCGGCGAACCTGCTGACGTTAGTGCTGTTTCCGCGGCTGGTGAAGGGGCTGTCGCGGCGCATTCTGTGGGCGGGCGCTTCGATCATGCCGGTGCTGGGCTGCGGCGTGCTGTTGCTGATGGCGCTGAGCGGGGTCTACAACGTCGCGCTGATTTCGCTGGCCGGCGTGCTGTTGAATATCGGCACCGCGCTGTTCTGGGTGCTGCAGGTTATTATGGTGGCCGATACCGTCGACTACGGCGAATATACGATGAACATCCGCTGCGAAAGTATCGCCTATTCGGTGCAGACGCTGGTGGTGAAAGCGGGCTCGGCGTTCGCGGCCTGGTTTATCGCCATCGTGCTCGGTATCATCGGTTATGTGCCGAATGTGGCCCAGTCGTCCCAGACGCTGCTGGGGATGCAGGCGATTATGATTGCGCTGCCGACGCTCTTTTTTGCCCTGACGCTGTTTCTCTATTTCCGCTATTACAAGCTCAACGGCGATATGCTGCGTCGCATTCAGATTCACCTGCTGGATAAATATCGCCGGGTACCGGAAAATGTGGCTGAGCCGGAACGGCCCATTGTGGTACCCAACCAGGTGTAAAAAGCGTTCGAAAACAGCTGACGAAAGAGGGGAGGGATGCTCTCTTTTTTGGACAAAAATGAGCGTTGAAAGCGGACGAAAAGAGAAATCGCATTTCTCTAATATGTCTCAAAATATTCTCTCTTTAGGTTCGTGAAGTTGTTATTTGATCCAATTGTTCTCAATTAAAACTCAGAATTGTCTCTTTTTCGTGCTCTTGCGCTGCTTTTTAACTCTTGCTACTCTTTTTGGGTGTTACATTTTTCTCTTATTTGTCTCAGTGATGGAGCAATGCGATGCGCATTTTTATCGATGATGGTTCAACCAATATCAAAATGCTGTGGGAGCAAGATGGCGAAACTTTCACCCATATCAGCCCCAATAGTTTTAAACGCGGCTGGTCTGCCACCTTCGGTTCCGGGAAGCCCTTTAACTACACCGTGGATGATGAAAAGTACTCATTCGACCTGATCACTCCCGATGCGCTCCCGACCAATAATATTGACTGGCAGTACAGCCCGTTGAACTCCATCGCTGTCCATCACGCGCTGCTGACCAGCGGTCTTGAGCCACAGGACGTCGAAATAGTCGTGACGCTGCCGCTGACTGAATTTTATGACGAGGATGCGCAATATCGCCTCGACAACATTGAGCGTAAGAAAAAGAGCCTGCTGCGCGAAGTTAAGCTGAATAAAGGCGTGGTGTTCAACATCACCAAAGTCACCGTGCGCCCGGAATCGATTCCGGCGGGCATTAGCCTGTGCGATGAACTCAAGCCCTCCCATTCGGTGTTGATTATCGACCTCGGCGGCACCACGCTCGATATTTCGATGGTCGCCGGGCAGATGACCTCGGTTTCGCGCATTTACGGCGACCCGAAGCTGGGCGTATCGCTGGTGACCGACGCCGTTAAGCTGGCGCTGGCGCGGGCTAACACCGATACCTCAAGCTATAACGTCGACCAGATCATTATCAATCGCCATGACGAAGCGTACCTGACCGATAACATCAACGATCCGGATGCGGTTTCTGAGGTGAAAAAGGTGATCACTAACAGCATCGAACGTCTGACCACCCGCGTCCTGACGGCTATCGATAGCTTTAAAGGCTACTCGCATGCCATCGTGATTGGCGGTGGCGCGCCGCTGGTTGCCGATGCTATTCGTGAACGTATGGGCCTGCGTCAGGACCGTTTCGTGGTGGCTGAAGAGCCGCAGTTCGCCCTGGTGCGTGGTCTGAAAATTATTGGCTAAGGAGCGTCTATGACTCTGGAACGCAGAAAAGTGCTGATTTACCTGCGCCCGGATATCAGCGCCAGCGAGCGCTTCGCGGACGCAAAAATTGAGGCCCACCATCGCGGCGACCGCGGCGATATGTCGCGCACGGCGCTGCTGGCGGGGCTGGCGTTAGGGGAAGTCGACAGCCGCTTACCGTCGATGCTGGCGGCGCTGCTGGCGGAAGACACTAAACCGGAAACGCTGCGCAAGATGCTGGCCTCGTTCCTTGAGATCCAGCCGGCCTCTTCCGCCCCGACAGCCGCACCAGCGGCCGCCCCGGCTAAGGCGCCGGAGCCGCCCGCGCCGGTCAGCGAGAGCGTTTCGGCGCGCAACCTCGCCGGTTCGCTGCCGGACTAAGCGCTATTCGCGGTTTACGCTATCCGGGAAACTCCCCGGCTTGCGCTGCGCTTAGCCGGGCTACTGTTTACACTGTCCGGTAGCCCGGGTAAGGCGGAACGCCGCGACCTGGGAAATTCCCCGGCTTGCGCTGTGCTTAGTTTGTAGGCCGGGTAAGGCGTAGCCGCCACCCGGCATACAGGCGGCTCCCTGGCTGTGGCCATGCCCGGC
>NZ_JBEAHS010000007.1:0-124608 GCF_040062505.1 Klebsiella sp. JN_Kp127 | reverse complement strand
CCCCCCCCCCCCCCGGGGGGAGGTGTTGACTGAATTAGCTGAACAGCGAGTAGAAGATCGCGGAGATGGCAATCAGACCCATAATCACCACGAAGACGTTGCTGACGTGGCCGCTGTATTTACGCATCGCCGGCACTTTCTGAATCGCGTACATCGGCATCAGGAACAGGATCATCGCGATAATCGGGCCGCCAAGGGTCTCGATCATGCCGAGGATGCTCGGGTTCAGCGTCGCGACAATCCAGGTGGTGACCAGCATGAACAGCGCGGTCAGCTTGTTCAGTTTGTTGATTTCGATAGATTTGCCTTTACCGCGCAGGGACTTAATCACCATGCCGTTAAAGCCTTCGCGGGCGCCCAGGTAGTGGCCGAGGAAGGATTTGGTGATGGCGATCATCGCGATGATCGGCGCCATCCAGGCAATGATTGGCGCGTTAAAGTGGTTCGCCAGGTAAGACAGAATCGAGATGTTCTGCTCTTTCGCCGCCGCCAGGTCTGCCGGAGAGAGGCTCAGGACGCAGCTGAAGACGAAGAACATCACGGTCAGCACCATCATGATATGGGCGCGAGCCAGGATGCTGGAGCATTTTTTCTCGGCGCCTTCGCCGTACTCTTCACGCTTGGCAACCGCGAAGGAGGAGATGATCGGCGAGTGGTTGAAAGAGAAGACCATGACCGGGATCGCCAGCCACAGGGTCATCAGCAGGCCGTTGCCGGTGACGGAGGCGCCGCTCAGGGAGAGGGTCTCCAGCGCCGCGCCGTTCCACTGCGGGATCAGGTACAGCGCCAGAATCATCAGGGCGATTACGAACGGAAACACCAGAATGCTCATCGCTTTCACGATCATCTGCTCGCCGAAACGCACGATGGTCATCATACCGACGATCAGGATCAGCGACAGAATCGCACGCGGCGGCGGCGTCATGTGCAGCTGGTGCGCCATGAAGCTTTCGACGGTATTGGTGATCGCCACGCTGTAGACCAACAGGATTGGGTAGATAGCGAAGAAGTAGAGCAGGGTAATCAGCTTACCTGCGCCTACGCCGAAGTGTTCTTCAACCACTTCAGTGATGTCTTCGCCCGGGTTTTTGCCGGAGAGCACGAAGCGGGTCATACCGCGGTGGGCGAAGAAGGTCATCGGGAAGGCCAGAATCGCCATGATAATCAGGGGGATCATGCCGCCGACGCCGGCGTTGATCGGCAGGAACAAGACGCCCGCGCCGATCGCTGTACCGTACAGGCCCAGCATCCACATGGTGTCGGTTTTACGCCATCCGCTGCGGGTTTCGCCCGAAACGATGGTGCTGGTTTGAGTGGTTTCCATCTGTATCTCCTGGAGGAATCAACAAAATCTAATGAACAAATACAATTGCGTAACACGAAATTCGTTTAATTACGGTTTTTTTAGAAATTTTCTCCGTAATAATTGGGCCGGAAAGATACATTTATATGGTTTATGCATCAGTGATCGCGATCTCAAATGCAATAATCCACTTTCAATGTGCGTATTTTTAGTCCAACAGCCTGTTTCTGGTGATCAGCCAGCGATTTGTGGCGCGCAGGCTACCATTTGCAGCATATGAGATAAAAGCTGGGTGGCGTAATAACGAGGGATTTACTGTAAAAAAGAGAAGTGGTCGACGTTTTTGCGCTTAAAACCATTTTTTGCAGTGATAATTGTCGCAGTTTTTACCAACGCAAACGATTGGCTATGTAAAAATAATTTAGCTGTTTGATGAGTAACCGAAAGTTTTTTAGCGCGTTTTGGAAGTCAGAGAAAGCGTGCCCGCCAGGGCAACAGGCGCTGCCCCGGCGGGACGGAAATCAGGCGATGATTTCGTAGCAGGGAATATAGGCGGTGCCGCCCGGGAGCTTCATGCGGTGCTGGGCGACGAAGCCCTGCAGCAGATCGTCCATGCGGCGCATCATCTCCGGGTCGCCGTGCAGCTTATAAGGACCGTACTGCTCGATGGCCTGGATGCCCACCTCTTTGACGTTACCCGCGACAATGCCGGAGAAGGCGCGGCGCAGGTCGGCGGCCAGCACTTCCACCGGCTGGTCCGGGGAGAGTTTGAGGTTGGCCATGTTTTCATGGGTCGGATCAAACGGCATCTGCAGGTCCGGCGAGATACGAATCGACCAGTTGAAGCTGTAGGCGTCGTCGGTCTCGCGACGGCTCTCTTTCACCAGCGGCATCGCTTTTTTCATCTGCCGCGCCACTTCCGCCGGGTCGTCGATGATGATCCGGTAGTGGCGACGGGCGGATTCGCCCAGAGTATGGGTGATAAATTCATCCAGCACGCGGAAGTAGTCAGCGCTCTCTTTCGGTCCGGTGAGGATCAGCGGCAGCACCTGCGCTTTGTTATCCGGATGCATCAGAATACCCAGCAGGTAAAGCAGCTCTTCGGCGGTGCCGACGCCGCCCGGGAAGATGATGATCCCGTGGGCGATGCGCACGAAGGCCTCCAGACGCTTTTCGATGTCCGGCATGATGATCAGTTCATTGACCAGCGGGTTTGGCGGTTCCGCGGCGATAATGGACGGTTCGGTCATGCCGATAAAGCGGCTGTCTTTGTAGCGCTGCTGCGCGTGGCCGACGGCGGCGCCTTTCATCGGCGCTTCCATTGCGCCAGGCCCGCAGCCGGTGCAGATGTTGAGTTCCCGCAGTCCCAGCTGCGTACCGACGCGGCGGGCGTAGAGGTATTCGTTTTCGTTGATCGAGTGGCCGCCCCAACAGACGATCATGTTCGGCGCTTCGCCGACGTGCAGCGCGCGGGCGTTGCGCAGGATCGAGAACACCAGGTTGGTGATATGGACCGAACTTTCGAGATCGAGGTTCGGGAAGCGAACGGTATTGTGGATCTGGCCGTACACGAACAGGATATCGCGCAGCACGGCGAACAGGTTGGCCTGCAGGGAACGAATAATGCGCCCGTCAACGAAGGCCTCTTCCGGCGGGTTGATCAGTTCCAGCTTCACGCCGCGTTCGCGACGCAGCACGTTAATATCGAAATTTTCAAAACGGGACAGAAGCTCCTTGCTGTTATCGGTCAGGCTCCCCGAGTTGAGCACAGCAAGCGAGCAGTTGCGAAAGAGTTGATACAGATCGCTGCTGGCGGTGCGCTTAAGCATATCCACTTCCAGCTGCGACAGCATATCCATTGAACCAAGCGGGCTAACATGTGTAATCAAGTGAACTCCTTACAGGACGCTTATGGTCTTCCTGTGATTACAATAGCCCTGCGAGCGGCGTTTCCACAACCTTGCGCGCGTCTAAACGCACGCAAATTGTGAAAATGTTTATTATTGTCGGGCGAGGCGGCCGGTGGCAGGGGAAAAGTCGCCGTTACTGCGCCAGGGGTTGATATCCAGACCGCCGCGTCGCGTATAGCGGGCGTAAACGGAAAGCGATTCCGGCTGGCAGAAACGGAGAATATCGTTAAAGATGCGCTCGACGCACTGCTCATGGAATTCGTTATGGTGGCGGAACGAGACCAGATAGCGCAGGAGCTGCTCGCGGTCGATTTTCGCCCCACGATACTGGATCTGCACCGAGCCCCAGTCCGGCTGGTGGGTGATCAGGCAGTTGGACTTCAGCAGATGGCTGACCAGCGTCTCTTCCACGATTTTGCCGCTGGCGGCGCCCTGCAGGTAGTCGGCGCTGAACTGATAGTTATCGATCTCGATATCCTGATCGTCGATGCAGGCGCCGTGGAGGTGAGCAATCGGCTGGCCTTCCAGTTCATCCAGCCGATACAGCGAGACCTTGACCTCGCCCTGGGCGCAGGCGCTCAGATCGCGGGTCAGCGTCTCTTCAACCTCCTGCCAGCTGGCGAAACGCGTCTGGTTAAAGCTGTTGAGATAAAGCTTAAAGCTTTTTGACTCCACCAGATTGACGCTGGTGTCGGGCAGTTCGACGTGGCCGACGGCCACCTGCGGCAGGCCTTTGCCGTTCAGCCAGGAGAGTTCGTACAGCGTCCAGATATCGGCGCCGTGAAACGGCAGGTTGTCGGCATGCAGGCCAAGCGGGTCGCGGTTAAGGCTGCGCGGAACGCCCTGCAGCAGCGAGGCGTCATAGGTATCGCGGTAATCGGTTGATTTACCGAGCGTCAGGCCGGCCAGCGCCTGATGATTATCGTAAGAAGACATGTTTCACCATAGTAAAGCGGGTACACTATGACCCCAGTGTATCCTGTCTAACGTGAAGAGAGAAACCGGTGGACCATCAGACCGCAGAAGCGCTGCATGCTTTTACCCAACGTTATTGCGCCGCCTGGCAGCAGCAGCGCCACAGCCTGCCGCGCAGTGAAGAGCTTTATGGCGTCCCGTCGCCTTGCGTCGTCGACACCCAGGGCGAGGCCGTGTTCTGGCAGCCGCAGCCGTTTTCGCTGGCGCAAAATATCAGCGCGGTTGAACGCGCCCTGGATATTGTGGTACAACAGCCGCTTCATTCTTATTATACCACTCAGTTTGCCGGCGATATGACCGGCCGGTTTGCCGGCGAAACGCTAACGCTGCTGCAGACCTGGAGTGAAGAGGATTTTCAGCGGGTGCAGGAAAACCTCATCGGGCATCTGGTGGTGCAGAAGCGGCTGAAGCTGGCGCCGACGCTGTTTATCGCCACCCTCGAGAGTGAACTGGATGTCATTTCCGTCTGTAATCTCAGCGGTGAAGTCGTCAAAGAGACCCTCGGCACCGCCAAACGCATCACCCTTTCCCCCTCGCTTGCGGGTTTCCTCAACCAGCTTGAGCCGGTTCTGTAATCCAGTCTGCCTGGTCATTTGTGAGAGATCTCTTACAAAACCTGTAAGAGATCATCATCATTTAAGGCAAATTTAATCCAATCTTTTTTTGTTAACTTATTGGTATTAAATTGGATTTTTATTTTTTCGTCCTTTTGAGTGGGGACTAATCTTAAGAGATTGTCTCAAGAAGGGTTGTAAGAAGAGGCAGAATCAGTGATCCTATGTCTGTCGACAGGAAGTCGCGAAATGAAGCGAACATCAGGATGATGGCGCTTCTGCAGGACCCGCCAGGATGGCGTTGCAAGGACAGGCTTCAGGATGAAGCAAGGATAACGCAGGATCGCGTAATGGACACCTCCAGGATGGAGAATGAGAGCCGCTCAGGATGAACGGTGGATCTGGAAGATCGGGACAAACTTAAGGATAAGTCATTTCGCATCGGGGTGGTGTGAAAGCAGGATGCACGAGTTTATGGATGAACATGGTCAGGAGACCTCAGGAAAAGTTTTCAAGGACGAGCAGGGAGCACCAATGTAGCGGGAATGCTGCAAAACGAACCGGGAGCACTGTTTATACAGTGCTCCCTTTTTTTATTTCTCCTGCGGATTTGCTATCCTGCGCCCGGTTTTTAACTCATCGAGGTTTCCCCCATGACTCTTGACGATAGCGTGCGCGATCGCCTGCGCGCCATTGAAGCCCTGCTGCGCGAAACAGAGCACTGGCAGGAGACGGCGCCGGACAGCAGCGCCTTCGCCAGCGATAAGCCGTTTTGCCTGGATACCCTGGAGCCGCTGGAGTGGCTGCAGTGGGTCCTGATCCCGCGTATGCATCAGCTACTGGAGAGCGGCCAGCCGCTGCCGCAAAATTTCGCCGTTACGCCGTATTACGAAATGGCGCTGGATCAAGCCCACCCGGTTCGCGAATCCATGCTGGCGGAGCTGCTGCTGCTGGACGCGCTGTTTGCCGGTGAGCAGGCCTGATGCTGGAGATAATCTACCAGGACGACTGGCTGGTGGCGGTCAACAAACCGTCGGGCTGGCTGGTGCATCGCAGCTGGCTCGATCGCGATGAGAAAGTGGTGGTGATGCAGACCGTGCGCGACCAGATCGGCCAGCACGTTTTTACCGCCCATCGCCTTGATCGGCCCACCTCCGGCGTCCTGCTCATGGGGCTGTCAAGCGAGGCGGGGCGCCTGCTGGCGCAGCAGTTCGAGCAGCATCAGATCCAGAAGCGCTACCATGCGATCGTCCGCGGCTGGCTGATGGAAGAGGCGCTGCTCGATTATCCGCTGGTGGAAGAGCTGGATAAAATCGCCGATAAGTTCGCCCGCGAAGACAAAGGGCCGCAGCCGGCGGTGACCCATTACCGTGGTCTGGCGACGGTGGAGATGCCGGTGGCGACCGGGCGTTATCCCACCACCCGCTACGGGCTGGTGGAACTGGAGCCGAAAACCGGCCGCAAGCACCAGCTGCGCCGCCATCTGGCCCACCTGCGTCATCCGATCCTCGGCGACAGCAAGCACGGCGATCTGCGGCAAAACCGCAGCGCCACGGAGCATTTCGGCTGTCACCGCCTGATGCTGCACGCCAGCGAACTGTCGTTAACCCATCCCTTTACCGGTGAGCCGCTGACCCTGCGCGCCGGTTTTGACGACGTCTGGATGCGTGCGCTGTCGCAGTTTGGCTGGCGCGGGCTTCTCCCGCTAAATGAAAGGGTTGAGTTTGCCGACGACTGCGGTCAGGATGAAGAGAATAAGGTCAATCCAGGGAGATAATAGCATGGCGGAAGTCGGAATTTTTGTCGGCACCATGTACGGCAACTCGCTGCTGGTCGCGGAAGAAGCGGAAGCGATCCTCAGCGGACTGGGACACAAGGCTACCGTGTATGAGGATCCGCAGGTCAACGACTGGGAATCCTACACGGGTAAGTATGTGCTGGTGGTCACCTCCACCACCGGGCAGGGCGATCTGCCGGACAGCATCGTCCCGCTGTATGAGGGCATTAAAGATATGTATCAGCCTCATCTGCGCTATGGCATTATCGCGCTGGGCGACAGCACCTACGCCAACTTTTGCGGCGGAGGCCTGAAGTTCGATCAACTGCTGCAGGAGCAGGGCGCGAAGCGCATCGGCGAGATGCTGAAGATTGACGCCAGCGAAGATCCGGAGCCGGAGAGCGTCTCTAATCCATGGGTTGAGCAGTGGGCTACCCTGCTGGAATAAAAGCGCTGCCCTCTCCCTACGCAGAGGGCGCCCTTTCAAGATGTCGCGGCCAGATACGCGGACAGCAAAAGTGTATCCCTTTCCGGGCGGCACGCCTTCAGGCAAATGCACAATATCCTTAGCAATATCATGGGTTAAGCCAGCCGGTTTCACCGGGTCAAGAGAGGTATTTCACACTCCGGCTCTTATTGCTGCGCTTTTGACCACCCACGGCGCTGGTTTTTCATTTCCGTGAACTTCCCCCCATTCTTTCAGGCATACGCCATAAACCACCTGCAATAGCGGCGTAAAAGCTGTGTAGATGCACGGTGAGCCGCGGTGTGCCTCTTCATATACTGCTCCAGCCAGTGATAAATGCAGTGCCAGATATAACGACAACTATCAAAACACGACCACGTCATTCTGATTACCCTACAGGTTGTGCTGTTCAGAATGAACGTAGCTAAACGCTATGATTCAGGAGTACAACAATGAGTTCATTAAGTCAGGCGGCGACGGCGGCTGAAAAGCGCACCAATGCCCGCTACTGGATAGTGGTGATGCTGTTTATCGTCACCTCTTTTAACTATGGCGACCGGGCGACGCTGTCGATCGCCGGTTCGGAAATGGCCAAAGATATCGGCCTGGATCCGGTGGGAATGGGGTATGTCTTCTCCGCGTTCTCATGGGCTTATGTCATCGGCCAGATCCCGGGCGGCTGGCTGCTCGACCGCTTCGGTTCGAAGCGCGTCTATTTCTGGTCGATCTTCATCTGGTCGATGTTTACCCTGCTGCAGGGCTTCGTCGACATCTTCAGCGGCTTTGGCATTATCGTCGCGCTGTTTACCCTGCGCTTCCTCGTTGGCCTGGCCGAATCGCCGTCATTCCCGGGTAACAGCCGTATCGTGGCCGCCTGGTTCCCGGCGCAGGAGCGCGGCACGGCGGTGGCGATCTTTAACTCCGCCCAGTACTTTGCCACCGTTATCTTCGCGCCGATCATGGGCTGGCTGACGCATGAGGTGGGCTGGTCGCACGTCTTCTTCTTTATGGGCGGCCTGGGGATTGTGATTAGCTTTGTCTGGCTGAAAGTGATCCACGATCCGAACAACCATCCGGGGGTAAACAAGAAGGAACTGGAATATATCGCCGAAGGCGGCGCCCTGATCAACATGGATCAAAAGAGCAGCGCGCAGAAGGTGCCGTTCAGCGTCAAAATGGGCCAGATCAAGCAGCTGATTGGATCGCGGATGATGATCGGCATCTATATCGGTCAGTACTGCATTAACGCCCTGACCTACTTCTTTATCACCTGGTTCCCGGTTTACCTGGTGCAGGCGCGCGGCATGTCGATCCTTAAAGCAGGGTTTGTCGCCTCCATTCCGGCGGTGTGCGGCTTCGTCGGCGGGGTGCTGGGCGGGGTGATCTCTGACTGGTTAATGCGCCGCACCGGCTCGCTGAACATTGCCCGCAAAACGCCGATTGTGCTGGGGATGCTGCTCTCCATGACCATGCTGATGTGTAACTATGTCAACGTGGAGTGGATGGTGATTGGCTTTATGGCGATGGCCTTCTTCGGCAAAGGGATCGGCGCGCTTGGCTGGGCGGTGATGGCGGATACCGCGCCGAAAGAGATTAGCGGTCTTTCCGGCGGTCTGTTCAACATGTTTGGCAATATCTCCGGTATCGTCACCCCGATCGCTATCGGCTATATCGTCGGCACCACCGGTTCGTTCAACGGGGCGCTGGTTTACGTAGGTATCCATGCCCTGGTGGCGGTGCTGAGCTATCTGGTGCTGGTGGGCGACATCAAACGCATCGAACTGAAACCTGTGGTGGGGCGTTAATCATGACTACTCAATCCAGCCCGATTATTACAGAGATGAAGGTCATTCCGGTGGCCGGACACGACAGCATGCTGCTGAACATCGGCGGGGCGCATAACGCCTGGTTTACCCGCAATATCGTGGTATTGACCGATAACGCCGGCAACACCGGCGTGGGAGAAGCCCCTGGCGGAGAGGTCATCTACCAGACGCTGCTGGCGGCGATCCCGCAGGTGGTAGGTCAGGAGGTCGCCCGTCTCAATCGCGTGGTGCAGCAGGTGCACAAAGGCAATCAGGCGGCGGATTTCGACACCTTTGGCAAAGGGGCATGGACCTTCGAACTGAAAGTCAACGCGGTAGCGGCGCTGGAGGCCGCGCTGCTCGACCTGCTCGGCAAGGTGCTCAACGTGCCGGTCTGCGAGCTGCTGGGCCCGGGTAAGCAGCGTGATGCCGTCACCGTGCTGGGCTACCTGTTCTATATCGGCGATCGGCAGAAAACCGACCTGGGTTATCTGGACCATACGCCGGGCGATCACGAATGGTATCGCCTGCGCCACCAGCAGGCGCTGAACAGCGAAGCGGTGGTGCGCCTGGCGGAAGCCGCTCAGGATCGCTACGGTTTCAAAGACTTTAAGCTGAAGGGCGGCGTGCTGCCCGGCGAGCAGGAAATTGACACCGCCCGGGCGCTGAAAAAGCGCTTTCCGGACGCGCGCATCACCGTCGATCCTAACGGCGCCTGGCTGCTGGATGAGGCGATCGCCCTGTGCAAAGGGCTGCAGGATGTTCTGACCTACGCCGAAGATCCGTGCGGCGCCGAGCAGGGCTTCTCCGGCCGGGAGGTGATGGCCGAGTTCCGCCGCGCCACCGGGCTGCCGGTCGCCACTAATATGATCGCCACCAACTGGCGCGAGATGGGTCATGCGGTGATGCTCAACGCCGTCGATATTCCGCTGGCGGACCCGCACTTCTGGACGCTCTCCGGCGCGGTACGAGTGGCGCAGCTGTGCGACGACTGGGGGCTTACCTGGGGCTGCCATTCCAACAACCATTTTGATATTTCCCTGGCGATGTTTACCCACGTCGGCGCCGCCGCGCCGGGTCATCCCACCGCCATCGACACCCACTGGATCTGGCAGGAAGGCGACGCGCGCCTGACCAAAAATCCGCTGCAGATTATTAACGGCAAGATTGCCGTTCCAGACGCGCCGGGACTCGGCGTGGAACTTGACTGGGAGCAGGTGCGCAGAGCCCATGAGGCCTATAAAGCGCTGCCGGGCGGCGCGCGCAACGACGCGGGCCCGATGCAGTACCTGATCCCCGGCTGGACATTCGACCGCAAACGTCCTGTTTTCGGCCGCCACTAATTACAAAAGGATGATGCTATGACGACTTTCTCTTCCACGCCCGTTGTCACCACCATGCAGGTGATCCCGGTTGCCGGCCATGACAGTATGCTGATGAATCTGAGCGGGGCCCACGCCCCGTACTTCACCCGCAATATCGTGATTATTAAAGATAACGCCGGCCATACCGGCGTCGGTGAAATTCCGGGAGGCGAAAAAATTCGCCAGACTCTGGAGGATGCCATTCCGCTGGTGGTGGGCAAAACGCTGGGCGAGTATAAAAACGTGCTCGGCGCGGTGCGCAATCAGTTCGCCGACCGTGACGCCGGCGGCCGCGGCCTGCAGACCTTTGACCTGCGCACCACCATCCACGTGGTGACCGGGATCGAAGCGGCGCTGCTGGACCTGCTGGGCCAGCACCTTGGGGTCAACGTCGCCTCGCTGCTTGGCGATGGGCAACAGCGCAGCGAAGTTGAAATGCTGGGCTATCTGTTCTTTATCGGTGACCGCCACGCCACGCCGCTGGCCTATCAGAGCCAGCCGGATGAACAGTGCGAGTGGTATCGCCTGCGCCATGAAGAGGCAATGACGCCGGATGCGGTGGTCCGCCTCGCGGAAGCGGCCTATGAAAAATATGGTTTCAACGACTTTAAGCTGAAGGGCGGCGTACTGGCCGGTTTTGAAGAAGCCGAAGCGATCAGCGCCCTGGCGAAGCGCTTCCCGGATGCCCGCGTGACCCTCGATCCGAACGGCGCCTGGCTGCTTGAAGAAGCCATTCAGATTGGCAAGCAGCTGAAGGGCGTGCTGGCCTATGCTGAGGATCCGTGCGGCGCTGAGCAGGGCTTCTCCGGCCGCGAAGTGATGGCGGAGTTCCGTCGCGCGACGGGCCTGCCGACCGCCACCAATATGATCGCCACCGACTGGCGGCAGATGGGCCATACGCTCTCCCTGCAGTCGGTGGATATCCCACTGGCGGACCCGCACTTCTGGACCATGCAGGGGTCGGTTCGCGTGGCGCAGATGTGTCATGAGTTCGGCCTGACCTGGGGTTCGCACTCCAATAACCACTTCGACGTGTCGCTGGCGATGTTCACCCACGTCGCGGCTGCGGCGCCGGGCAAGATCACCGCTATCGATACCCACTGGATCTGGCAGGAGGGCAACCAGCGTCTGACCAAACAACCGTTTGAAATTAAAGGCGGAATGGTGCAGGTGCCGAGCACGCCGGGTCTGGGGGTTGAGCTGGATATGGACCGCGTAATGCAGGCAAATGAGCTATATAAGAAACATGGCCTTGGCGCCCGCGACGATGCGATGGCGATGCAGTACCTGATCCCGGGCTGGACCTTTGACAACAAGCGTCCATGCATGGTGCGCTAAAAGGCCGCTGGCCTCTGCGGGGGCCGGCATTGCGCGATAGCGACAGGGGTTAGCTCAAAGTAAGGACTGCAGATGAAAATAGTGATCGCACCGGATTCCTGGAAGGAGAGCCTGACCGCGCTGGAAGTAGCCAGTGCGATAGAGCAAGGCTTTCGCGAGATTTATCCTGACGCGGAATATGTCAGGCTGCCGGTTGCCGACGGTGGGGAAGGGACGGTGGAAGCCATGGTGGCGGCGACCGGCGGGCATCAGGTGCCGCTGACGGTGACCGGGCCGCTGGGGGAGCCGGTAGAGGCATTTTATGGGCTGTCCGGCGATCGCCAGTGCGCCTTTATCGAAATGGCGGCGGCCAGCGGGCTGGAAAGCGTTCCCCCGGCGCAGCGTAACCCGCTGCTGACCACCTCCTGGGGCACCGGGGAGCTGATTCGCCATGCGCTGGACGCTGGCGTGCGGCAGATCATTATTGGCATTGGCGGCAGCGCGACCAATGACGGCGGCGCCGGCATGGCGCAGGCGCTGGGGGCGAAATTGCTGACCGCCGACGGTCAGCAAATCGCGCCAGGGGGCGGTGCGCTGGAGACGCTGGCGCGCATCGATCTTGGCGAGCTTGATCCACGGCTGGCAGATTGTCGGATTGACGTGGCCTGCGATGTCACCAACCCGTTGACCGGCCCGCAGGGCGCCAGCGCGGTATTCGGCCCGCAAAAAGGGGCGACGGCGCAGATGATCGACCGGCTTGACAGCGGCCTGCGGCACTATGCCCGGATCATCGCCCGTGATTTAGATTGCGACGTGCTGAGCCTGGAAGGCGGCGGCGCGGCGGGCGGGATGGGCGCGGCGCTGTATGCGTTTTGTGGCGCTCAACTGCGCCCGGGCATTGAGATTGTCACCGATGCGCTGCAGCTGGCGGAGCGGGTGGCGGATGCTGATTTAGTGATCACCGGCGAAGGACGTATCGACAGTCAGACTATCCACGGCAAGGTGCCGGTGGGAGTGGCCCGGGTGGCGAAGCGATTTAACGTACCGGTGATCGGGATTGCCGGCAGCCTTACCGCCGATGTCGGCGTCGTGCATCAGCACGGGCTGGATGCGGTATTCAGCGTGTTGTACACCATCTGCACGCTGGATGAAGCGCTGGCCAATGCCGCCGCCAACCTGCGGATGACGGCGCGAAACGTCGCCGCGGTTTTGCAGATGGGCGGTAAGCTGTAATCGAGGTATCCCGGCTGGCGCGGTCTTCCGGGAATGTCTAAGCGATGTTGAGGTCGCCAGCACCGGCAGTTTCCGCAGCGCAAGCGGGTAAATTAACGGCAGGCTGCACGGACCGTAGGCCGGGCAAGGCGTCGCCGCCGCCCGGCACAAAAGCGGCTCCGTGCCCGCTCTCCTTGCCCGGCGGCGCGATGCCTGGCGAGCCGGGTGCAGGTCGGGAAGCCCTGTGGTTTTAGCCCCCCATCCGGCAGGCTTCGCGCGCCACGTTATCCATCTCATCCAACAGCTCAAGCAGCTCCGGCTCCAGATCCTCGGCGGCGGTGCCTGCGCGCAGCTGGCTCTCCAGAGTGTGGCAGAGCTTTTTCAGCCGCGGCACGCCGCTGTAGCTGCAGCTGCCGTGCAGTTTGTGGATCAGATCCACCAGCCCTTCCGGCTGCTCGCCGACCAGTTGCTCTTCCACTTTGTTACGCACCTCCGGCATAAAAGCGATCAGCATCTGCAGCATCTCCCTCGCCAGATCCGGCTTCATCGCCGCCTGACGCAGGGCCAGCTGCCAGTCGAGCGTCTGGTTATGGTCGATGACCGGCTCTGCGGGCGGTATCGCCGCCGGGGCGATGCTGTGTACTCCAGGCTGATAGCGCAGCAGCAGGGCGTGCAGTTTCTCTTCTTCGATCGGCTTCGCCAGATAGTCGTTCATGCCGGCGCTCAGTAGCTTCTCGCGCTGGCCCTCCAGGGCGTGCGCGGTGACGGCGATAACCGGCGTTTGCTGGTGATGCGGCAAATGATGGATAAGCTCACAGGCGCGGATGCCGTCCATATCCGGCATCTGAATATCCATCAGGATCAGATCCATCTGCAGTTGCTTGGCCTTGTCCACCGCCTGCTGGCCGCTGTCGCAGAGGATCACCTGCTGCACAAGGTCATCCAGCAGGGCGCCAATGAGCTTCAGGTTTGCCGGATTGTCGTCGACGGCCATCACGGTCATCGGCAGCTTATGGCTGTCGGCCTGGGTCAACGGCGCGGAGGCCGTCGCATGATGGGTGGCCACCAGCGCCGGCAGCAGACGGGTGGTGGTGAGCGGTTTCAACAGGCAGGCGGCGATGCCATCGCGCTTCAGGGCTTCGGCGCTGACCTGGGCATGACATGGCAGAGCCAGCAGTACGTTGTCTGACATCGCGCAGGCTTTGGCTAATTTTTCCCGGTGCGGCGACAAATCGCGCATTGAGACCGGAATACCGACCAGCAGAATGTCGTACTGGGCTTCCGCCAGCGAAGAGAAGGTGGGGCTGTAAATCACCTCCAGCGGCGTGGCGGCCAGCATCTCCAGCGTGCACTGCGCCGCCGTCGCGTTGGCTTCCACATAGGCCAGACGCTTGCCCGCCAGCCCGTCGGTATTCAGCGTATCCGGGATGGCGTTCGGGTTGAGATCGAGGCTGATATGGAACCAGAAGGTGGAGCCGCGGTTTGGCTGACTGTGGAACGAGATATCGCCGCCCATCTCCTTAACCAGACGCTGGGTGATCACCAGCCCGAGCCCGGTGCCGCCGTGGCGGCGTGAAATACTGGCATCGGCCTGACGGAAGGCCTGGAACAGCCGGGACTGGTCGCGCTCGGGGATGCCGATGCCGGTATCGTGGATCTGAATTTCGATCTGCACCCGCGAATTACTGATGGCCCGCTGCTCCACCAGCACATCGATATTACCGTGCTCGGTAAATTTGATGGCGTTGCCTACGAGGTTGGTCACAATCTGCTGCAGACGCAGCGGGTCGCCGATGACGTTATCCGGCACGTTGTTCTTAATGTTCAGCGTCAGCTCCAGCCCTTTATCGTGCGCGGAATGCGCCAGCAGGGTGACCACCTCATCAAGCGAGGTGCGCAGCAGGAACGGAATGCTCTCCAGGATCAGCTTCCCGGCTTCCAGCTTGGAAAAGTCGAGCACGTCGTTGATGATCGCCAACAGATTATTGGCCGAGCGTTCGATGGTGGTCAGGTGGTCGCGCTGCGTGGCGTTGAGATCGGTTTTCAACGTCAGACGGGTAAAGCCGATCACCCCATTGAGCGGGGTGCGCAGTTCGTGGGACATATTGGCCAGGAATTCAGACTTAATGCGCGCCGCCTCCTGGGCGCGCTTTTTCGCCAGGTCCAGCTCGACGTTCTGAATCTCCATCTGCTCAAGGGTTTCCCGCAGATCGGAGGTCGCCTGGTCGACGTTGTGCTGCATCTCCTCATGGTACGCCGCCAGCGACATGGCCATCGAGTTGATGCCGTTTTTCAGCATATCCAGTTCGCCGAGCATAAAGCCCTCGACGCGGCTGTCCAGCTGTCCGCGGCGGATGCGGTCGACGGTGTTGACCATATTGCGGATAGGGCCGGTGACGTCGCGCATCAGGCGCCAGCCGAAGATCAGCGCGATACCGATGCAGAACAGCATCATCACGCTGGAGATGAAAATCTCTTTGTACTGCTGGAGGCGCACCGATTTGAGATCCAGCTCCAGCGCGACGTAGCCCAGCATATTGCCCGGCATTTTGGCATCGGATTCGGGGGATTCATCCGGGGAATAACTTTCCGAGACGATCGGCGTGCGCAGGATCATCATGTCGCCGTCGCGGATGACGCTCAGACGACGGGGAAACGCTTCGCCTTTCGGGATCTGCAGGTCGCTGGGGTTGAGCTGGTAATTGGAGGTGACAAACAAGCGGTTATGCGAATCGTACACCGAGATGGCCCGCACGATCTCCGAGTGGCGACGATGCAGAACGCTGATCAACTGGCCGATAGATTCGCGGTTTTGCAGATTCATGCCATATTCGCTGGAGACCGCCAGCGGCTCAATAATGCTGGTGCCGGCGTCCTCCAGCTGACGTTGCAGGTCGTTATAACGGTGAGCGACAAAGAAAACACTGAGCAACAGCCCTATCAGGACGGTTGGCGCCAGAATCAGAATCATCATGCGAGCACGCAGGCTGTAGTTGGTCATGCGGTTCCATTATGGGAGAATATAGACATCATCGTTCGGTGCGCGTCGGTGCGCCTCGCGGCGCTGCCGCTCTGAACGAGCTCGTTTTATTTGATTGAGACAACTCTCTACGATGGCGCAATTCTACTCTGCAAAACGGCGTGTGACGACGCGCCAGATCATAACCGTTACAGTCAACGACCTCGATCCCTTTGGCCAGGGCGTGGCCCGCCACCAGGGGAAAGCGCTGTTCATCGGCGGCGTGCTGCCGCAGGAGCAGGCTGAGGTGGTGCTGGTGGAAGACAAAAAGCAGTACGCCCGCGCCCAGGTGAAACGCCGTCTGACCGACAGCCCGCAGCGCCAGGCGCCGCGCTGCCCCCATTTTGGCGTTTGCGGCGGCTGCCAACAGCAGCATGCCAGCATCACGCTTCAGCAGCAAAGTAAACGCGCCGCGCTGGCGCGCCTGATGAAGCGCGAGGTGGATGAGATCATCGCCGGCGAGCCGTGGGGCTATCGCCGGCGCGCGCGCTTAAGCTTGAATTATCAGCCAAAGACCCAACAATTGCAGATGGGTTTTCGTCAGGCCAGCGATAAAGCGATCGTCGATGTGGTGCAGTGCCCTGTTTTGGTGCCCCAACTTGAGGCGCTGCTGCCCGCCGTGCGCGAGTGCTTAAGCGCGCTGAGCGCATTACGCCACCTTGGCCACGTCGAGCTGGTGCTGGCGGACAACGGCCCACTGATGGTGCTGCGCCATACCGCTGCGCTGCCGGCGGCTGACAGGGAAAAACTGGAACGTTTTTCGCAAACTCACGGTCTTTCCCTGTACCTCGCGCCGCAAAGCGAGATACTGGAACATATTCACGGCGAAGCGCCATGGTATACCTCAGACGGACTACGCTTAGTGTTCAGTCCGCGGGATTTTATCCAGGTCAACGACGGCGTGAATCAGCAGATGGTGCGTACCGCGCTGGCGTGGCTGGATCTGCAGCCGGAGGACCGGGTGCTGGATCTGTTCTGCGGGATGGGCAATTTTACCCTGCCGCTGGCGACTCGCGCCGCCCACGTGGTTGGTGTGGAAGGGGTGCCGGCGCTGGTGGAGAAGGGGCGGGAAAACGCCGCCCTCAATGGTTTATCAAATGTCACCTTCTTCCATGAAAATCTGGAAGAGGATGTCACCCGCCAGGCCTGGGCGAAGCATGGCTTTGATAAAGTGCTGCTGGACCCGGCCCGCGCCGGCGCGCCGGGCGTGATGCCGCATATTATAAAACTGGCGCCGCGGCGGGTGGTGTATGTTTCCTGCAACCCGGCGACGCTGGCGCGAGACAGCGAAACCCTGTTGCAGGCTGGATATCAGATTCAACGCCTGGCGATGCTGGATATGTTCCCGCATACCGGTCATCTGGAATCAATGGTGTTGTTTGAGCGCAGGCTTACATAAGGTCATTCACAACGTCGCAGAAGAGCCGCCCCGGCCATCAATGCTGACGCGACCTGCAGGATGACATGTAGAAAGTTGAGGCTTGCCGACTTCGGCAGGCCGGTCCCTTAAGGAGAGGACAATGGTTGCGGTAAGAAGTGCACATCTTAATAAAGCTGGTGAATTTGACCCGAAGAAATGGATCGCGAGTCTGGGGATTTCCAGCCAGCAGTCGTGTGAGCGCTTAGCCGAAACCTGGGATTATTGTCGCGAAAAAACGCAAGGACACCCGCTGGCGGACCTGCTGCTGTGGCGGGGCGTCGAAATGGTGGAGATCCTCTCCACCCTGAGTATGGATATCGATACCCTGCGCGCGGCGCTGCTGTTCCCGCTAGCCGACGGCGAAGTCGTCAGCGAAGAGGTCATGCAGGAAAGCGTGGGTAAATCGGTCGTGACCCTGATTCACGGGGTACGGGACATGGCCGCCATCCGTCAGCTGAAAGCCACTCATACCGACTCGGTATCTTCCGAGCAGGTGGATAACATTCGCCGCATGCTGCTGGCGATGGTTGACGATTTCCGCTGCGTGGTTATCAAGCTTGCCGAACGTATCGCGCATCTGCGCGAGGTCAAGGACGCGCCGGAAGATGAGCGGGTGCTGGCGGCGAAAGAGTGCACCAATATCTATGCTCCCCTGGCTAACCGCTTAGGTATCGGCCAGCTGAAGTGGGAGCTGGAAGATTACTGCTTCCGCTACCTGCACCCGGCAGAGTACAAGCGCATTGCCAAACTGCTCCACGAACGCCGTATCGACCGCGAGCATTATATCGACGAGTTCGTCGGCCACCTGCGGGCAGAAATGAAAGCCGAAGGGGTCAAGGCCGAGGTCTATGGTCGGCCGAAGCATATCTACAGCATCTGGCGCAAAATGCAGAAAAAACACCTCGCCTTTGACGAGCTGTTTGACGTACGCGCGGTGCGCATCGTGGCCGAGCGGTTGCAGGATTGTTATGCCGCGCTGGGGATCGTTCATACCCACTACCGTCACCTGCCGGATGAGTTCGATGACTACGTGGCCAACCCGAAACCCAACGGCTACCAGTCTATCCATACCGTGGTGCTGGGGCCGAGCGGCAAGACCGTGGAGATTCAAATCCGCACCCGGCAGATGCATGAAGACGCCGAGCTGGGCGTGGCCGCGCACTGGAAGTACAAAGAGGGCGCGGGAGCGGGGACCAGCGGCGGCCGCGGCTATGAGGACCGTATCGCCTGGCTGCGCAAGCTGATTGCCTGGCAGGAAGAGATGGCCGACTCCGGCGAAATGCTCGACGAAGTGCGCAGCCAGGTCTTTGACGACCGGGTGTATGTCTTTACGCCGAAAGGCGACGTGGTGGACCTGCCGGCGGGGTCGACGCCGCTCGATTTTGCCTACCATATCCACAGCGACGTCGGTCATCGCTGCATCGGCGCCAAAATTGGCGGCCGCATCGTGCCGTTCACCTATCAGCTGCAGATGGGCGATCAGATCGAAATCATTACCCAGAAGCAGCCGAACCCGAGCCGCGACTGGCTCAACCCTAACCTCGGCTATGTCACCACCAGCCGCGGACGCTCCAAAATTCACGCCTGGTTCCGTAAGCAGGACCGCGACAAGAACATTCTTGCCGGCCGACAGATCCTTGACGACGAGCTGGAGCATCTGGGCATCAGCCTGAAGGATGCGGAAAAGCACCTGCTGCCGCGCTACAACTTCAACGAGCTCGATGAACTGCTGGCGGCCATCGGCGGCGGCGATATCCGTCTCAACCAGATGGTCAACTTCCTGCAGGCGCAGTTCAATAAACCGAGCGCCGCCGAGCAGGATGCGGCAGCGCTGAAGCAGTTGCAGCAGAAAACCTATGCTCCGCAGAACCGCACCAAGGACAATGGCCGGGTGGTGGTGGAAGGGGTTGGCAATCTGATGCACCATATTGCCCGCTGCTGCCAGCCGATCCCGGGCGATGAGATCGTCGGCTTTATCACCCAGGGACGCGGGATTTCCGTGCATCGCGCCGACTGCGATCAGCTCGCTGAACTGCAGTCGCATGCCCCGGAGCGCATCGTCGATGCGGTATGGGGCGAAAGCTACTCGGCCGGATATTCGCTGGTGGTCAGGGTGGAGGCGAACGATCGCAGCGGGTTACTGCGCGATATCACCACCATCCTCGCCAATGAGAAGGTGAACGTGCTGGGCGTTGCCAGCCGCAGCGATACCCGTCAGCAGCTGGCCACCATCGATATGACCATCGAGATCTACAACCTGCAGGTGCTGGGCCGGGTGCTCGGTAAGCTGAACCAGGTGCCTGATGTCATTGACGCGCGCCGTCTGCACGGCGGTTAATTCGTCTCCAGGCCGGATAAGGCGAAGCCGCCATCCGGCAATTTCGCCACGTCGGATAAGGTCGAAACGCCTTATCCGGCTGACTATTTTTTACATTTCCAGGATTGTCACATGACCCAAATCGACCGCTTGCTCGGCATCATGCGCCGCCTGCGCGACCCGGAAAACGGCTGCCCGTGGGATAAAGAGCAGACCTTTGCCACCATCGCCCCCTATACCCTCGAAGAAACCTATGAAGTGCTGGACGCCATTTCGCGAGAGGATTTTGACGACCTGCGCGGTGAGCTGGGCGATCTGCTGTTCCAGGTGGTGTTCTATGCGCAGATGGCGCAGGAAGAGGGACGTTTTAACTTTGACGATATCTGCGCCGCCATCAGCGACAAGCTGGAGCGCCGCCATCCCCATATCTTCGCTGATGCCACCGCGGGAAACAGCAGCGAAGTCCTGGCCCGCTGGGAGCAGATCAAAAGCGCGGAGCGGGCGGAAAAAGCCCAGCACTCAGCGCTGGACGACATTCCGCATAGCCTGCCGGCGCTGATGCGCGCGCATAAAATCCAGCGTCGCTGCTCGGCGGTCGGTTTTGACTGGACCTCGCTGGGCCCGGTGCTCGACAAGGTGCATGAAGAAATTGATGAAGTGATGCATGAAGCGCAGCAGGCGGTGGTGGATGAAGCGAAACTGGAAGAGGAAGTGGGCGATCTGCTGTTCGCCACGGTGAATTTATCCCGCCATTTAGGGGTCAAAGCCGAGGTGGCGCTGCAGAAGGCGAACCTCAAATTCGAGCGCCGCTTCCGCGAAGTCGAGCGCATTGTCGCTGCCCGCGGCCTGGAAATGACCGGCGTCGACCTCGATACCATGGAAGAAGTATGGCAACAGGTAAAACGCCAGGAAACTGATCTCTAACGAGTTTTCGTGATCAAGCGCGATTTGTGTGATTTTATAAATAACAAGCGCTTGATTTACGTCAAAAACATTTCGCCAAAAGCGTCTATTTTCTCTTTCCGTTATGTCGTTGAAACACCATGTAGCCTGCCTCTTCGAGTTGTTCGGGTCGCAACACAGGTGCAACTTGAAGAACGAAGGGGAGGGGAAGAATGAAAGTTTGTGGCGTCACGCATGTTCGGGTATACTACTTTCCCGTCCTGGTTATTCCATCGTTTTACCCTAACTTCTCAGGTTCAGCATGACAACGAACTATATTTTTGTGACCGGCGGGGTCGTATCCTCTCTGGGTAAAGGCATTGCCGCAGCCTCCCTGGCAGCCATTCTTGAAGCCCGTGGTCTCAACGTGACCATCATGAAACTGGATCCGTATATCAACGTCGATCCGGGCACCATGAGCCCAATCCAGCATGGGGAAGTGTTCGTTACTGAAGACGGCGCAGAAACCGATCTGGACCTGGGCCACTACGAGCGTTTCATCCGTACCAAGATGACTCGCCGCAACAACTTCACCACCGGCCGTATTTACTCTGACGTGCTGCGCAAAGAGCGCCGTGGCGACTACCTGGGCGCGACCGTTCAGGTTATTCCGCACATCACCAACGCTATCAAAGAGCGTGTGCTGGCGGGCGGCGAAGGCCATGACGTGGTGCTGGTGGAGATTGGCGGTACCGTAGGCGATATCGAATCCCTGCCGTTCCTCGAAGCCATTCGTCAGATGGCGGTAGAGATTGGCCGCGAGCATACCCTGTTTATGCACCTGACTCTGGTGCCGTACATGGCCGCCGCGGGCGAAGTCAAAACCAAACCGACTCAGCACTCCGTGAAAGAGCTGCTCTCCATCGGTATCCAGCCTGACATCCTGATCTGCCGCTCCGATCGCGCTGTTCCGGCCAACGAACGGGCGAAAATTGCTTTGTTCTGTAACGTTCCGGAAAAGGCTGTTATTTCTCTGAAAGACGTCGATTCCATTTATAAAATTCCAGGCCTGTTGAAATCTCAGGGGCTGGACGATTATATTTGTAAACGATTCAGCTTAACTTGTCCGGAAGCAAACCTGGCCGAATGGGAACAGGTAATCTATGAAGAAGCCAATCCGGCAGGCGAAGTCACCATCGGTATGGTCGGTAAGTACATTGAACTGCCGGATGCCTACAAGTCGGTGATTGAAGCGCTGAAACACGGTGGTCTGAAAAACCGCGTTACCGTCAACATCAAGCTGATCGATTCGCAGGATGTGGAAACGCGCGGCGTCGAAATCCTCAAGGATTTAGATGCTATCCTTATCCCGGGCGGCTTCGGCTACCGCGGTGTGGAAGGTAAGATCGCCACCGCGCGCTATGCGCGTGAGAACAATATTCCTTATCTGGGCATTTGCCTGGGTATGCAGGTTGCGCTGATTGAGTTCGCGCGCAACGTAGCGGGTATGGAAAACGCCAACTCGACGGAATTTGTGCCAGACTGTAAATACCCGGTTGTGGCCCTGATTACCGAATGGCGTGACGAAGATGGCAACGTCGAAGTCCGCTCCGAGAAGAGCGATCTGGGCGGCACCATGCGCCTGGGCGCGCAGCAGTGCCAGCTGGATGATGATTCTCTGGTACGCCAGCTGTACGGCGAGCCGACCATCACCGAGCGCCATCGTCACCGCTACGAAGTCAACAACATGTTGTTGAAACCGATTGAAGCTGCCGGTCTGCGCGTTGCGGGCCGTTCCGGGGATGATCAGTTGGTCGAGATCATCGAAGTGCCGAACCATCCGTGGTTTGTGGCCTGCCAGTTCCACCCGGAGTTTACTTCGACGCCGCGTGATGGACACCCGCTGTTTGCCGGCTTTGTGAAAGCCGCCAGCGAGTACCAGAAACGCCAGGCGAAGTAAAAAGAGTTAGAACGGCAATGCACCCATTCGGGTGCATTGTTTGTCTGGAGTTTTAGTTTAACTTGTACTGAGGAAAACCTAATGTCCAAAATCGTTAAAGTCATCGGTCGTGAAATCATCGACTCCCGTGGTAACCCGACTGTTGAAGCCGAAGTACACCTGGAAGGTGGTTTCGTCGGTATGGCAGCTGCTCCGTCAGGTGCTTCTACTGGTTCCCGCGAAGCGCTGGAACTGCGCGATGGCGACAAATCCCGTTTCCTGGGTAAAGGCGTAACCAAAGCTGTTGCTGCGGTAAACGGCCCGATCGCTCAGGCAATCCTGGGCAAAGATGCCAAAGATCAGGCTGGCATCGACAAGATCATGATCGACCTGGACGGTACTGAAAACAAATCTAACTTCGGTGCGAACGCAATCCTGGCCGTTTCTCTGGCGAACGCCAAAGCAGCAGCTGCCTCCAAAGGCCTGCCGCTGTACGCGCACATCGCTGAACTGAACGGCACTCCGGGCAAATACTCCATGCCGGTTCCGATGATGAACATCATCAACGGCGGTGAGCACGCTGACAACAACGTCGACATCCAGGAATTCATGATTCAGCCGGTTGGCGCGCCGACCCTGAAAGAAGCAGTACGCATGGGTTCTGAAGTGTTCCATCACCTGGCGAAAGTGCTGAAGTCCAAAGGCATGAACACTGCCGTTGGTGACGAAGGCGGCTACGCGCCGAACCTGGGTTCCAACGCCGAAGCGCTGGCTGTTATCGCTGAAGCGGTTAAAGCTGCAGGCTACGAGCTGGGCAAAGACATCACCCTGGCGATGGACTGCGCAGCGTCTGAATTCTACAAAGACGGTAAATACGTTCTGGCCGGCGAAGGCAACAAAGCGTTCACCTCTGAAGAGTTCACTCACTTCCTGGAAGAGCTGACCAAACAGTACCCGATCGTCTCCATCGAAGATGGCCTGGACGAATCTGACTGGGAAGGTTTCGCTTACCAGACCAAAGTACTGGGCGACAAAATCCAGCTGGTTGGTGACGACCTGTTCGTAACCAACACCAAGATCCTGAAAGAAGGCATCGAAAAAGGCATCGCTAACTCCATCCTGATCAAATTCAACCAGATCGGTTCTCTGACCGAAACTCTGGCGGCTATCAAGATGGCGAAAGACGCTGGCTACACCGCTGTCATCTCTCACCGTTCTGGCGAAACTGAAGACGCGACCATTGCCGACCTGGCTGTGGGTACCGCTGCAGGCCAGATCAAAACCGGTTCTATGAGCCGTTCTGACCGCGTTGCTAAATACAACCAGCTGATTCGTATCGAAGAAGCGCTGGGTGAGCAAGCGCCGTTCAACGGTCGTAAAGAGATCAAAGGCCAGGCTTAATCCTGTCTTTGTGAAATAACCATGCCAGCCTTCGGGCTGGCATTTTTTTTATGCCTGCGGCCATTATTTAAAGTCGACGGCCATTTGCTGAGGGATCGACAGCCCGCGAGTGGTTTCCACGCAGCGGTCGATGTAATCGGTAAAGCGCGGCGGTTTTGGCATCCCCATGCTCAGCAGCTTGTCGTTGCTAAAGCGCACGTTCAGCGTGGCGAACGCGCCATATAAGCGCATCGCTTTCAGCATCAGTCGCTCATTGCACGGCCCAAAAATTCCTTTCAGTTCGCGACGCATTTTGACCAGCGTTTCATAGCTCACCTGGGCGTACTTGTCTCCCACCGGTGCCTGCTCCAGCGCCAGGGCCATCGCCCGGTCGATTTCGGCAAACTTCACGCTGTTCTCCTCGCCGGCAGAGATATGCACCACCTCGCCGCGGGCCAGCGGCTGGTTAAGCAGCATCAGCAGGGCATCGGCGCAGTAGTCTACCGGAATAACATCGATCCGATCCTCCATCGCGCACATAAATTTCTGCAGCATCAGCCCCATGCTGAACACCCAGAAAATACTGCTGGAAGGCCGGCAGCCATGATGGGTATGGCCCACCACAATAGAAGGGCGGGCAATGACCAGCGGTAGCGTAGGGCAGTGCTGCTGCATCAGTTGCTCGATGGCCGATTTCGAGTGGGTATATTCCACCAGATGCTCGGCGCGCTGCCGAAACTCCGCGCTCTCGGCGACCAGCGAATCCGGCTCCGGTGAGCAGGACATTGCGGTGCCGACGTGCAGAAAACGCTGCAGACCCGCCACCTGCGCCATCCGTTGCGCCAGACGCAGCGTACCCGCAACGTTAACCTTCCAGATGAGCGGGTTGCTGCCAAATGAGGCGACAGCGGCGCAGTTGAGGACATGGGTAACTTGCTCAAGCCGCGGGTCGTTAAGAAAATGCTCCGGAGAGGCGAGATCGCCCAGCAGGATCTGCTGCGGGCGCAGCATCGCCAGTTTCTCCTCGGCGATGTTGAACTTACGCATGTTCTCCTTGACCCGCTCCAGGCCTGCGTCGGGACTGTCGGCACGCACCAGCAGCAGCAGATCTAACTGGCTATCCTGATGGAGTATTTTCTCTAACGCCGCGCCGCCCAGAAAACCGGTGACGCCGGTAATGAATAATGTGGTCATAAACGCTATCTCATTATGGTTGGTCTGCGGGATTCTAGGAGGGACAAAGTAAACGACGATTAAATAAAAAGTGGCGGGCAACAGGACTTTATTAAGAGGGGCTTAAGCTTATTTTCGGCGGTGGATTGGATTCGACTCTCAGACCAGATAAATAATTCACTCTTTCATGTATCAGTTTGTACACCGCTGTATTTAAAGATGTTTTTGTGTTTATACTGACATTTAATATATTCTGGTTTATAACGCGAAAAACATCTTCTGTTACATCTTTCTTTACGCTGGCATGGCGCGCCGTTTATTTTAATCCTTACCACACTAATGAAATAAACGAAAACAGAGGCATGCTTTTAATTAACAATGAATAACCTCCGGGGAGAGAAAGCGACGCCGTGAGGGAAAAAACGATCGCAGCGCAGGACAAGACCTGGACAGTGAAATCTGCGATAATAAGCGTTTATCACCCTAAACAGAGATGACTATGCAGTACCCGATTAACGAGATGTTCCAGACCCTGCAAGGCGAGGGTTACTTCACCGGCGTGCCTGCCATTTTTATTCGTCTGCAGGGATGCCCGGTAGGATGCGCGTGGTGTGACACCAAGCATACCTGGGACAAACTGGCCGATCGGGAAGTGTCGTTGTTCAGCATCCTGGCGAAAACCAAAGAGAGCGATAAATGGGGACCGGCAAGCAGTGAAGATCTGCTGGCGATTATCGGTCGTCAGGGGTGGACTGCCCGCCACGTGGTCATTACCGGCGGTGAGCCCTGCATTCATGATTTAACGCCGTTAACCTCGCTGCTGGAGCAAAACGGCTTTAGCTGCCAGATTGAAACCAGCGGCACTCACGAAGTTCGCTGTACGCCTCATACCTGGGTGACGGTATCGCCGAAGGTGAATATGCGCGGCGGGTATGACGTGCTGTCTCAGGGCCTGCAGCGGGCGGATGAGATCAAACATCCGGTAGGGCGCGTCCGCGACATTGAAGCGCTGGACGAGTTGCTGGAAACGCTGAGCGATGACAAACCGCGGATCATCGCCCTGCAGCCAATCAGCCAGAAAGAAGACGCGACGCGCCTGTGTATCGACACCTGCATCGCCCGTAACTGGCGCCTGTCCATGCAGACGCATAAATATCTGAATATCGCCTGATAAAAAAGCCCGGCAGCGTACTGACCGGGCTTTTTTTCGCTTACTCGCCGCGATAGACGCAGCCGGCGGTGCAGGTCTCTTTCACCATCACCGCGCTCAGCAGCGGTACCCGCGGTTTCATCTCATCCCAGATCCATTTAGCCAGCACTTCGCTGGTAGGGTTTTCCAGACCGGGGATATCGTTCAGATAATAGTGGTCCAGGCGATCGTAGGTCGGCTTGAAGGCGGCCTTCAGCTCGGCAAAATCCATGATCCACCCGGTATGGGGATCGACTTCACCGGTTATCTCCAGACGCACCATAAAGGAGTGGCCATGCAGGCGACCGCATTTGTGTCCTTCCGGGACGTGCGGCAGGTGGTGGGCGGCTTCGAAGGTGAAATCTTTAAACAGCGTGGTGGACATCATTGACTCTCAACAGGACGAAAAAAACCGCCGTAGGGTACCGGAAAGTACATTTTTTCGCATTAACTAAAACGGCCCTGAACAGAAAATCGACACATTTATCTGGGTTAAGTGAATTAAGTTGTGATATTTCAAATAGTTATTTAATCGATTTTGTTGTTAATAACTACAACTAAAACAGGTTAGTCCATTTGGTTATTTATTATTTCCATCCCTTCTTTAATTGTTACTATGCCCGCCGTTAACCTTCTATTCTCTTCTGTTTTTGTCGCGCTGACAGGGTGCGAATAACAGCTTTGCTTACTGGAACAAACGACGCATGACGACACAGGCCCCACCTTCCAACTTGCTGCCGCTCAACCCGGAGCAACTGGCGCGCCTTCAGGCGGCCACCACTGACTTCACGCCCACTCAGCTCGCCTGGGTGTCTGGCTATTTCTGGGGCGTGCTGAATCAGCAGTCCGGCGCGGCAGCCGCCGTTCCCGCCCCGGCCGCCGAGGTCCCGACGATCACGCTGATTTCCGCCTCGCAAACCGGCAACGCTCGCCGCGTCGCCGAAGCGCTGCGCGACGATCTGCTGGCGGCGAAGCTGAACGTGAAGCTGGTGAATGCAGGCGATTATAAATTCAAACAAATTGCTGCTGAAAAACTGCTGGTGGTCGTGACCTCCACCCAGGGGGAAGGTGAGCCGCCGGAAGAAGCGGTCGCATTGCATAAGTTCCTGTTCTCGAAGAAAGCGCCGAAGCTGGACGGAACCGCATTCGCCGTCTTTGGCCTCGGCGATACCTCTTATGAATTCTTCTGCCAGTCCGGCAAAGATTTCGACAGCAAGCTGGCTGAACTTGGCGCGGAACGCCTGCTCGATCGCGTCGACGCCGACGTTGAATATCAGGCCGCGGCCGCTGAATGGCGCGCGCGCGTCGTTGAGGTGCTGAAGGCCCGTGCGCCGGTCGCCGCGCCCGCTCAGCTGTCCGCCAGCGGCGCAGTGAACGACATTCACACCAGCCCCTACACCAAAGAGGCTCCGCTGACGGCGACCCTGTCGGTCAACCAGAAAATCACCGGCCGCGATTCAGAAAAAGATGTACGCCATATCGAAATTGACCTCGGTGATTCCGGTCTGCGCTATCAGCCGGGCGACGCCCTGGGCGTCTGGTATCAAAACGATCCTCAGCTGGTGAAAGAGCTGGTGGAGCTGCTGTGGCTGAAAGGCGACGAGCCGGTGACCGTCGAGGGCAAAACCCTGCCGCTGGCGGAAGCCCTGCAGTGGCATTTTGAGCTGACGGTTAACACCGCGACTATCGTCGAAAACTACGCCACCCTGACCCGCAGCGAATCGCTGCTGCCGCTGGTGGGCGATAAAGCTCAACTGCAGCAGTATGCCGCCGCGACGCCAATCGTCGATATGGTCCGTTTCTCCCCCGCGCAGCTGGACGCCGAGGCGTTAATCGGTCTGCTGCGCCCGCTGACGCCGCGTCTGTACTCCATTGCCTCCTCGCAGGCGGAAGTGGAGAGCGAAGTGCATGTCACCGTGGGCGTGGTGCGCTATGACATCGAAGGCCGCGCCCGGGCTGGCGGCGCCTCCAGCTTCCTCGCCGACCGCGTGGAAGAGGATGGCGAAGTCCGCGTCTTCATCGAGCACAACGACAACTTCCGTCTACCGGCTAACCCGGAGACGCCGGTGATCATGATTGGCCCGGGCACCGGTATTGCGCCGTTCCGCGCCTTCATGCAGCAGCGCGCAGCGGACGGGGCGCCAGGTAAGAACTGGCTGTTCTTCGGCAACCCGCACTTCACCGAAGATTTCCTCTATCAGGTGGAGTGGCAGAGCTATGTGAAAGAGGGTCTGCTGACCCGTATCGATCTGGCCTGGTCCCGCGATCAACAACAAAAAATCTATGTGCAGGACAAACTGCGTGAGCAGGGGGCCGAGCTGTGGCGCTGGATCAATGATGGCGCCCACATTTATGTCTGCGGCGACGCCAATCGTATGGCGAAAGACGTGGAACAGACTTTACTGGAAGTGATTGCCGAATACGGCGCGATGGACGCCGAAGCGGCGGACGAATTTTTAAGTGAGCTGCGCGTTGAGCGCCGTTATCAGCGAGATGTCTACTAATGAGCGAAAAACATCCGGGGCCTTTAGTGGTCGAAGGTAAACTGACCGATGCCGAGCGTATGAAGCTCGAGAGCAACTACCTGCGCGGCACCATTGCGGAAGATTTAAACGACGGTCTGACCGGCGGTTTTAAAGGCGATAACTTCCTGCTGATCCGTTTCCACGGTATGTACCAGCAGGACGACCGCGATATCCGCGCGGAGCGCGCCGCTCAGAAGCTGGAGCCGCGTCATGCGATGCTCCTGCGCTGCCGTCTGCCGGGCGGGGTGATCACCACCACCCAGTGGAAGGCGATCGATAAGTTTGCCGCCGAGAACACCATTTACGGCAGTATTCGCCTGACCAACCGGCAGACTTTCCAGTTTCACGGCATTCTGAAAAAGAACGTCAAGCCGGTGCATCAGATGCTGCACTCGGTGGGGCTGGACGCGCTGGCCACCGCCAACGATATGAACCGTAACGTGCTGTGCACCTCCAACCCGTACGAATCGCAGCTGCACGCTGAGGCCTACGAGTGGGCGAAAAAGATCTCCGAGCATTTGCTGCCGCGCACCCGCGCCTATGCCGAGATCTGGCTGGATCAGAAAAAGGTCGCCACCACTGACGAAGAGCCGATCCTCGGTCAGACCTATCTGCCGCGTAAGTTTAAAACCACGGTGGTGATCCCGCCGCAGAACGATATCGATCTGCACGCCAACGACATGAACTTTGTGGCGATCGCCGAAAACGGCAAGCTGGTGGGCTTTAACCTGCTGGTGGGCGGCGGTCTTTCCATCGAACACGGTAACAAAAAAACCTACGCACGCACGGCGAGCGAATTCGGTTATCTGCCGCTGGAGCATACTCTGGCGGTGGCGGAAGCGGTCGTGACTACCCAGCGCGACTGGGGTAACCGTACCGACCGTAAGAATGCGAAAACCAAGTACACCCTTGAGCGCGTTGGCGTTGAAACCTTTAAGGCGGAAGTGGAGCGCCGGGCAGGCATTAAGTTTGAGCCGATCCGCCCGTACGAATTCACCGGCCGCGGCGATCGCATCGGCTGGGTGAAGGGGATTGATGATAAATGGCACCTGACGCTGTTTATTGAAAACGGCCGCATTCTGGATTATCCGGGGCGCCCGCTGAAAACCGGTCTGCTGGAGATTGCTAAGATCCATCAGGGCGAATTCCGCATCACCGCCAATCAGAACCTGATCGTCGCCAGCGTACCGGAAGATCAGAAGGCGCGGATCGAGAAGCTGGCGCGGGATCATGGTCTGATGAATGCCGTCACCCCGCAGCGCGAAAACTCAATGGCCTGCGTCTCCTTCCCGACCTGCCCGCTGGCGATGGCGGAAGCCGAGCGTTTCCTGCCGTCGTTTATCGACAAGGTGGAAGGGGTGATGAGCAAGCATGGCGTGAGCGATGAGCATATCGTCACCCGCGTCACCGGCTGTCCGAACGGCTGCGGCCGCGCGATGCTGGCGGAAGTGGGGCTGGTGGGGAAAGCGCCAGGCCGCTATAACCTGCACATCGGCGGTAACCGCAGTGGCACCCGCATCCCGCGGATGTACCGTGAGAACATTACCGAGTCGGAAATTCTCGACTCGCTAGACCAACTGGTTGGGCGCTGGGCGAAAGAGCGCGAAGCGGGTGAAGGCTTCGGCGACTTTACGGTGCGTGCGGGCATCATTCGCCCGGTGCTCGATCCAGCCCGCGATTTCTGGGAGTAACATCCTGGTGCCCGGTGGCGCGTAGCGATCCGGGCCTGTAAAACCCGTAGGCCGGGCAATCGCAGTGCCGCCCGGCAAAACAGGCAAACGAGGTTCTTATGTCCGTACTCGATCTAAACGCGCTTAATGCATTGCCGAAAGTGGAACGCATTCTGGCACTCGCGGAAACCAACGCCCAACTGGGAAAGCTCGACGCCGAAGGGCGTGTGGCCTGGGCGCTGGAAAACCTGCCGGGAGACTATGTGCTGTCGTCAAGCTTTGGTATTCAGGCGGCGGTGAGTTTGCACCTGGTGAATCAGATCCGCCCGGACATTCCGGTGATCCTCACCGATACCGGTTACCTGTTCCCGGAAACCTACCAGTTTATTGACGAACTGACGGACAAGCTCAAGCTGAACCTGAAGGTCTACCGCGCGGCCGAAAGCGCGGCCTGGCAGGAGGCGCGCTACGGCAAGCTGTGGGAGCAGGGCGTTGAGGGCATTGAGAAATACAATGAGATCAACAAGGTTGAACCGATGAACCGGGCGCTGAAAGAGCTGAACGCACAGACGTGGTTTGCCGGTCTGCGCCGCGAGCAGTCGGGCAGTCGGGCGACGCTTCCGGTGCTGGCGGTCCAGCGCGGGGTGTTCAAGGTGTTGCCGATTATCGACTGGGATAACCGGACGGTGTATCAGTATCTGCAAAAGCATGGGCTGAAATACCATCCGCTGTGGGATCAGGGGTATCTGTCGGTAGGCGATACCCACACCACCCGCAAATGGGAGCCGGGCATGGCAGAAGAAGAGACCCGGTTCTTCGGGCTTAAACGCGAGTGCGGATTGCACGAGGGTTGATTAGCGCTTCCTCAGGGAATAGTGTGAAAGAGAACACGCGGGTGATGCCGCGTGTTCATTTGCATCCGTCAGCTTTTCTTCTCTACCTTCGCCAGCTCTTTCACCAGCGGCAGCATCACTTTCACGACATCGCGCCCGCGATGCTCGATCCGTCCCGGCAGCGCGTTGTCGATATATTGCTGATTATCCAGCTGAACGTCATGCCAGCTGATTCCCTGCGGGAAGCTGCGCGATTTGCTCCGCTGCTGATAGCCATCTTTCTTGCCTAATGACCAGTTGGTCGCTTCGACCGACAGCACCGGGATCCCCGCGTTGTCGAAGACGCTGGCGTCATTACAGCAGCTGGTGCCTTTCGGGTAAGCCGGATTGAGTCCCGGATTAGTGTAGGCGGCGATGCCTTTGCTGCGGGCGATAGCCAGCGCGCGATCGCGGGTCAGCTTGCGCACCGAGGCCGGCGTGCGGCGGCCGCTGTTAAAGTAAAGCTTATCGCCCACCACCAGGTTATCGAGATTGATCACCAGCAGGGTATTTTTCTTTTCCGCCTCGCTCATCCGCTGCAGCAGGTTTTGCGCGCCGAGACGACCTTCCTCTTCGCCGCTGGTGGCGATAAAGCGAATGCCATAGCGGGTGGGGACGTTCTTTAAATGCTCCGCCAGCTCCAGCATCACCCCGAGCCCCATCGCGTTGTCGTCAATTCCCTGCAGCGTCAGGCCGCCGAGGTTGTTTTCGACGTCTTTATCGCTCTGCGGCGCGTAGGTATCGAGGTGCGCCATGATGATGATTTGCTGGCGAGACTGGCCTTCATGGGCGGCGATCACCGTACTGCCGGTGACGTTATGCCAGTTTTTACGCTGGTTGCTGTCGGTATAGATGTAGCGGGTATTGAAGCTCCGCACGTCGCTTTGATAGCCCATCCGGGCGAACTGCTGGCGCAGATAGTCAGCTGAGAGCATTTCCGGGGGCGTTCCGGTCATTCGTCCCGGGAAGACGGTGGCGATATGGCGAGCCTGACTACTGGCGGTGTCGCCCAGCGCGCTGAATGCGGGGGCGGCGGCGAAAACAAAACCGGTGCCGAGCGCCAGCGGAAGCAGACGGCGGCACAACGCGGAAAACATAAGGGGTCCTTACACGAACGAGACAATTTGACGCGTACAGTATGAAACTGTGACCGCGGTTAAACAATTTCAATTGCTCTTAAATAGCGGAAAAATAGCGTGTTAAGCACTTTTTGATATTTAGATTTCCACCGCGTTATTCCTTTGCGTCACAACTCATTCCATTTCGTAATTTCATTTGCTCTAAGGCGCACCCTATAGTCGCAGTATCGCTGATTGTAAGAGAGTTGTTACCCCGTGGATTACTTGCCCCTTTTTGCCGAACTGAAACAAAGGCCCGTGCTGGTGATCGGCGGCGGTGAGATTGCTGAACGCAAGATCAAGTTTCTGCTGCGCGCCCAGGCGCAGGTGCAGGTGGTCGCCGGGACGCTGTCTCCGGCGCTGGCCGATCTGGAGGCGCGCCAGGCGCTTAGCTGGCGGGCGACGGAATTTAGCGACGCTCTGGTGGATGATGTCTTTCTGGTGATTGCCGCCACGGAGGACGAGGCGCTTAACCAGCGGGTGTTTGCGGCGGCTAACGCGCGCTACCGGCTGGTCAACGTAGTGGATAACCAGGCGCTCTGCTCGTTTGTCTTCCCTTCTATCGTCGACCGTTCGCCGCTGCTGGTGGCGATCTCCTCCAGCGGGAAAGCGCCGGTGCTGTCGCGTATTCTGCGCGAAAAAATCGAAGCGCTGCTGCCGACGAACCTCGGGCGTCTGGCGGAATCGGCGAGCTACTGGCGCAATCATCTGAAAACCCGTCTGACGACCACCGAAGCGCGTCGCCGCTTTTGGGAACGGGTCTTTACCGGCCGCTTCGCCAGCCTGATGGTGGCGGGCAACGCTGCGGAGGCGGAAAAAGCGCTGCAGGATGAGCTGGATAAGCCTGAACGCGAAACAGGTGAAATTATTCTGGTGGGGGCCGGACCGGGCGATGCCGGGCTGCTGACCCTGCGTGGCCTGCAGGCGATCCAGCAGGCGGACGTGGTTTTCCACGACCATCTGGTGACCCAGCCGGTTCTCGAACTGGTGCGCCGCGATGCCGAGCTGGTTTGCGTCGGTAAGCGCGCCGGCGAGCACTCCGTGCCGCAGCATGAAACCAATCAGCTGCTGGTGGAGGCGGCGAAGGCGGGAAAAACCGTCGTGCGTCTGAAGGGCGGGGATCCGTTTATTTTTGGCCGCGGCGCAGAAGAGCTGCAGGCTGCCGCCGCCGCGGGCATCCCGTTCCAGGTGGTGCCTGGCGTCACTGCCGCCGCCGGCGCGACGGCCTACGCCGGTATTCCACTGACCCATCGCGATTATGCGCAAAGCGCCGTCTTTGTCACCGGGCACTATAAGCCGGACAGCGCTCCCTTCGACTGGGCGCTGCTGGCGAAGAGCCAACAGACGTTGGCCATTTACATGGGCACCATGAAGGCGGCGGAAATCAGCGCCCAGCTGATCGCCCACGGTCGCGACAGCAATACGCCGGTAGCGGTGATTTCCCGCGGTACCCGCGACGATCAGCAGACGATAACCGGCACATTGCAACAACTCGAACACCTGGCGAAAGACGCCCCGATGCCCGCCCTGCTGGTGGTCGGCGAAGTGGTGCAGCTGCATCAGCAGCTCGCCTGGTTTCAACATACATCATCCGCCGAGGGGTTTAACTCTTCGGTGGTCAATCTGGCTTAAGGAACGGTTATGGACCAAAAACGACTCACTCACCTGCGGCAACTGGAGGCGGAAAGCATCCATATTATTCGTGAGGTGGCCGCCGAATTTTCTAACCCGGTGATGATGTACTCCATCGGGAAAGATTCCAGCGTAATGCTGCATCTGGCGCGCAAAGCGTTTTATCCGGGAACCCTGCCGTTCCCGCTGCTGCACGTCGATACCGGCTGGAAATTCCGTGAGATGTATGAGTTCCGCGACCGTACCGCCAAAGCCTATGGCTGCGAGCTGCTGGTGCATAAAAACCCGGAAGGGGTGGCGATGGGCATCAACCCGTTCGTCCACGGCAGCGCCAAGCATACCGATATCATGAAAACCGAAGGGCTGAAGCAGGCGCTGAACAAATACGGCTTTGACGCCGCATTCGGCGGCGCGCGGCGTGATGAGGAGAAATCCCGCGCTAAAGAACGCATCTACTCCTTCCGCGACCGCTTCCACCGCTGGGACCCGAAAAACCAGCGTCCGGAGCTGTGGCACAACTACAACGGCCAGATTAACAAAGGCGAAAGCATTCGCGTCTTCCCGCTCTCCAACTGGACCGAGCTGGATATCTGGCAGTACATCTATCTGGAAAACATCGAAATCGTGCCGCTGTATCTGGCCGCTGAGCGTCCGGTGCTGGAGCGCGACGGCATGCTGATGATGATCGACGACGACCGTATCGATCTGCAGCCGGGCGAAGTGATTGAAAAACGGATGGTGCGTTTCCGTACCCTCGGCTGCTGGCCGCTGACCGGCGCGGTGGAGTCTGAAGCGCAGACGCTGCCGGAAATTATTGAAGAGATGCTGGTATCCACCACCAGCGAACGTCAGGGGCGCGTCATCGATCGCGACCAGGCCGGCTCGATGGAGCTGAAGAAACGTCAGGGTTATTTCTAAGGAGCCGCCATGAACACGACCATTGCCCAACAAATTGCCAATGAAGGCGGCGTAGAAGCTTATCTGCACGCGCAACAGCACAAGAGCCTGCTGCGTTTTCTGACCTGCGGCAGCGTCGATGACGGTAAAAGCACCCTGATTGGCCGTCTGCTGCACGATACCCGCCAGATCTATGAAGATCAGCTCTCTTCGCTGCACAACGACAGCAAGCGTCACGGCACCCAGGGCGAAAAACTGGACCTGGCGCTGCTGGTGGATGGCCTGCAGGCCGAGCGCGAGCAGGGCATCACCATCGACGTGGCCTATCGCTACTTCTCGACGGAAAAACGCAAATTTATCATCGCCGACACCCCGGGGCACGAGCAGTACACCCGCAATATGGCCACCGGCGCGTCCACCTGCGATCTGGCGATCCTGCTGATCGACGCGCGTAAAGGCGTGCTCGACCAGACCCGCCGACACAGCTTTATCTCCACCCTGCTGGGCATTAAACACCTGGTGGTGGCGGTCAACAAAATGGATCTCGTCGAGTTTAGCGAAGCGCGCTTCAACGAGATCCGTGAAGCTTACCTGACTTTTGCCGAGCAGCTGCCGGGCAACCTCGATATTCGCTTTGTGCCGCTGTCGGCGCTGGAGGGCGATAATGTCGCCAGCCAGAGCGCGAACATGCCGTGGTACAGCGGCCCGACTCTGCTGGAAGTCCTCGAAACGGTGGAGATCCAACGGGTAGTGGAGAGCCAACCGCTGCGCTTCCCGGTGCAGTATGTTAACCGTCCGAACCTCGATTTCCGCGGCTTCTCCGGTACGGTCGCCTCCGGTACCGTGCAGGTCGGCCAGCGTCTGAAGGTGCTGCCGTCGGGCGTCGAATCGAGCGTGGCGCGTATCGTCACCTTCGACGGCGATCTGCAGGAAGCCGCCGCCGGGGAAGCCATTACCATTGTGCTGAAAGATGAAATCGACATCAGCCGCGGCGACCTGCTGGTTGACGCGCAAGCCACGCTGCCGGCGGTGCAAAGCGCCAGCATCGACGTGGTGTGGATGGCCGAGCAGGCGTTGACCCCGGGGCAGAGCTACGACATCAAAATCGCCGGTAAGAAGACCCGCGCCCGCGTGGACGCTATCCGTTACCAGGTAGATATTAACAACCTGACCCAGCGTGAAGTCGAGTCTCTGCCGCTGAACGGCATCGGGCTGGTGGAGCTGACCTTTGACGAACCTTTAGTGCTGGATCCCTATCAGCAAAACCCAGTGACCGGCGGGCTTATCTTTATCGATCGTCTGACCAACGTCACCGTCGGCGCCGGGATGGTCAACGAGCCGCACCTGCAGGCGCCGACGTCGGCATCGCAGTACAGCGCTTTCGAGCTGGAACTGAACCAGCTGATCCGCAAACACTTCCCGCACTGGGACGCCCGCGACCTGCTGGGAGGCAAATAATGGCCCAGCATGACGAAAACGTCGTCTGGCATGCCCATCCTGTGACCCAGCAGCAGCGGGAACAGCATCACGGCCATCGCGGCGTGGTGTTGTGGTTTACCGGCCTTTCGGGGTCGGGTAAATCCACCGTCGCCGGGGCGCTGGAGGAAGCCTTGCATGAGCGCGGCGTCAGCACCTATCTGCTGGACGGCGATAACGTACGTCATGGCTTGTGCAGCGACCTGGGATTCAGTGATGAGGATCGCAAAGAGAACATTCGCCGCGTCGGTGAAGTGGCCAGGCTGATGGTCGATGCCGGGCTGGTTGTATTGACGGCATTTATATCTCCGCACCGCGCGGAGCGACAGATGGTGCGCGAGCGCCTGGGGGAGGGACGCTTTATCGAAGTGTTCGTCGATACCCCGCTGGCCATCTGCGAGGCGCGGGATCCGAAAGGATTGTATAAGAAGGCGCGTGCAGGGGAATTACGCAATTTCACCGGTATAGACTCGGTCTATGAGGCACCGGAAAAGGCGGAAATTCATCTGGATGGTGAACAATTGGTAACAAATTTGGTGCACCAACTATTAGACCTGCTGCAACAGAGCGATATTATCAGATCCTGAAACGGCAGCGGCATCGAGGGGTGCCGGTTGCCCGGTCTACAGGATTCGATATGCGCAATACCCAGAACCTCAGTATTATTCGTTCAGAACCGCCTCCGGCGACCGGCGACGAGACCACCTGGTCTTTGTCGGGCGCTGCCGTGGGCTTTATTTCATGGCTGCTGGCGCTGGGTATTCCCTTCCTTCTCTATGGCAGTAATACACTTTTCTTCCTCCTCTACACCTGGCCATTCTTCCTTGCGTTGATGCCGGTGGCGGTGGTGGTCGGTATTGCGCTGCACTCTCTGCTCAATGGCAAACTGCTCTATAGCGCCAGCGCGACCATCCTGACCGTCGGGCTGATGTTTGCGCTCCTCTTCCTCTGGCTGTTGGGATAACCCGTTTCTGGTATGAATCAAGCATGGGTATCAGCAGCAAAAATATGGTACAGTCCCCGCGTTACGCGGCATCGTCCGCGCGCCCCGGTAGCGTACCCGGGCGAGTTTTGGGATGATGATGCCGTTTTTCAGGGGGCAGGATGGGTAAACTAACGCTGCTATTATTAGCTTTGCTGGTCTGGCTACAGTATTCGCTGTGGTTCGGTAAAAATGGCCTGCATGACTACACGCGGGTTAACGACGACGTCACCGCCCAGCAGGCGACTAACGCCAAATTAAAAGCACGCAACGATCAGCTGTTTGCCGAAATTGACGACCTCAACGGCGGTCAGGAAGCGATCGAGGAGCGTGCGCGCAATGAACTCAGCATGACCCGCCCGGGCGAAACCTTCTATCGTCTGGTACCGGATGCGTCTAAACGCAACCAGGCATCGGGGCAACAGCAGAACAATCGATAACCAGGCCCAGGATTACAACATGGCAGCCACTTTTCCGGGCATTTGCGCCGTGGTGCCGGCAGCCGGTTTCGGCCGCCGCATGCAAACGGAATGCCCGAAACAATATCTCTCAATCGGTAACAAAACGATTCTCGAACATGCGGTCGCCGCGCTGCTGGCGGATCCGCGCGTCCAGCGCGTGGTGATTGCCGTCAGCCCCGGCGATCGGCGCTTCAGCCAGCTGCCGCTGGCCCAGCACCCGCAAATTACCGTCGTGGATGGCGGCGCCGAGCGCGCCGATTCGGTGCTCGCCGGCCTGCAGGCGTTGCCGGAGGCGCAGTGGGTGCTGGTGCATGACGCCGCGCGCCCCTGCCTGCATCAGGATGACCTCAGCCGCCTGCTGGCACTCTGTGAAACCAGCCGCGTCGGCGGGATCCTCGCAGCGCCGGTGCGGGACACCATGAAGCGCGCCGAGCCGGGTAAAACCGCCGTCGCCCATACCGTCGATCGTAATGACCTGTGGCACGCGCTCACCCCGCAATTTTTCCCTCGCGAGCTGCTGGTGGATTGCCTCACCCGGGCGCTGAACGAGGGGGCCACCATCACCGATGAAGCCTCGGCGCTGGAGTACTGCGGCTTCCATCCGCAGCTGGTCGCCGGACGCGCTGATAATATTAAAGTGACGCGCCCGGAAGATCTGGCGCTGGCGGAATTTTACCTCACCCGTTCCCGACACCAGGAGAAAGCTTAATGCGAATTGGACATGGTTTTGACGTACACGCTTTTGGCGGTGAAGGCCCAATCATCATTGGCGGGGTACGCATTCCTTATGAAAAAGGGCTGCTGGCCCACTCCGACGGCGACGTCGCGCTGCATGCGCTGACCGATGCGCTGCTGGGCGCCGCGGCGCTCGGCGATATTGGCAAGCTGTTCCCGGATACCGATCCGGCGTTTAAAGGCGCCGACAGCCGCGAACTGCTGCGCGAAGCGTGGCGCCGCATTCAGGCCAAAGGCTATACGCTCGGCAACGTCGACGTCACCATTATCGCCCAGGCGCCGAAAATGCTGCCGCATATCCCGCAGATGCGCGTTTTTATCGCTGAAGATCTCGGCTGCCATATGGACGACGTCAACGTGAAAGCGACCACCACCGAGAAGCTGGGTTTCACCGGCCGCGGGGAAGGGATCGCCTGCGAAGCGGTCGCGCTGCTGCGTAAGGCCGACAAATGATCGCCTTTGACCAACTGACCTGGCTGCACGGCAAGCCGCAGAGCAGCGGGCTGCTGAAAGCCAATCCGGAAGATTTCCTGGTGGTGGAAGACCTGGGCTTCGCCCCGGACGGCGAAGGCGAGCACGTGCTGGTGCGGATCCTCAAAAACGGCTGCAATACGCGCTTTGTCGCCGATGCGCTGGCGAAATTCCTCAAAATCCATGCCCGTGAAGTGAGCTTCGCCGGGCAAAAAGATAAGCACGCCGTCACCGAGCAGTGGCTGTGCGCCCGGGTGCCCGGCAAAGAGATGCCGGATCTGAGCAAATTTCAGCTCGAGGGCTGCCAGGTACTGGAATATGCCCGCCATAAGCGTAAGCTGCGATTAGGCGCGCTGAAGGGCAACCAGTTTACCCTGATCCTGCGCGAGGTAAGCGATCGCCAGGAGGTGGAGACGCGTCTGCAGGCCATCGCTGAACGGGGCGTGCCGAACTATTTCGGCGCTCAGCGCTTTGGCATCGGCGGCAGCAATCTGCAGGGCGCGCTGCGCTGGGCGGAGAGCGGCGCGCCGGTGCGCGATCGCAATAAGCGCAGTTTTTGGTTGTCGGCGGCCCGCAGCGCGTTGTTTAATCAGCAAGTCAGTATTAGATTAAAAAAAACGGAATTTAATCAGGTTGTTGATGGCGATGCGCTACAATTAGCGGGGCGTGGGAGCTGGTTTGTCGTCACACCGGAAGAACTCGAGGTTTCGCAGGCGCGGGTGCATAACCGCGAACTGATGATCACGGCTGCGCTGCCGGGCAGCGGCGACTGGGGAAGCCAGCGCGACGCTCTGGCCGCCGAGCAGGCCGCCATCGCCGAGGAAACCTTGCTGCAGACACTGCTGGTGCGGGAGAAAGTCGAGGCGGCGCGCCGGGCGATGCTCCTCTATCCGCAGCAGCTGAGCTGGAACTGGTGGGATGATGTAACCGTTGAACTGCGTTTCTGGCTGCCGGCGGGCAGCTTCGCCACCAGCGTGGTCAGGGAGCTTATCAATACAACGGGTGACTATGCGAATATTGCTGAGTAACGATGACGGGATCCATGCGCCGGGGATACAGACCCTGGCGAAGGCCTTAAGGGAGTTTGCCGAGGTCCAGGTGGTTGCACCCGATCGTAACCGCAGCGGAGCTTCGAATTCGCTGACGCTGGAATCGTCACTGCGCACCTTTACCTATGAAAATGGCGATATCGCCGTCCAGATGGGGACGCCGACGGACTGCGTCTACCTTGGCGTGAACGCGCTGATGCGCCCGCGTCCGGACATCGTCGTTTCCGGAATCAACGCCGGGCCCAACCTGGGCGATGACGTCATTTACTCCGGCACCGTGGCGGCGGCGATGGAAGGCCGCCATCTGGGGTTCCCCGCGCTGGCCGTGTCGCTCAATGGCTATCAACACTACGACACCGCCGCGGCGGTGACCTGCACTCTCCTGCGCGGACTCAGCCGTGAACCGCTGCGCACCGGGCGGATCCTCAACGTCAATGTCCCGGACCTGCCCCTTGACCAGATCAAAGGTATCCGCGTGACCCGCTGCGGCAACCGCCATCCTGCCGACCAGGTGATCCCGCAAAAGGATCCGCGCGGCAATACCCTTTACTGGATTGGCCCGCCGGGCGATAAGCGCGACGCCGGGCCGGGCACCGATTTTGCGGCAGTGGATGAAGGCTATGTTTCCGTTACGCCATTGCACGTCGATTTAACCGCCCATCAGGCGCATGAGGTGGTCACCGATTGGCTGGAACGTGTCGGGGTTGACAGGCAATGGTAAGTAAACGTGTTGAAAGTTTGTTGAATCAACTGCGCACGCAGGGCATCGTCGATGAACGTGTCCTCGAGGCGATCGCGCGCGTCCCGCGCGAAAAATTTGTTGATGAAGCCTTTGAACATAAAGCGTGGGAAAACACCGCGCTGCCGATTGGCCAGGGGCAAACCATCTCCCAGCCGTACATGGTGGCGCGGATGACCGAGCTGCTGGCGCTGACGCCGGAGTCGCGGGTGCTGGAGATCGGCACCGGTTCCGGTTACCAGACGGCCATCCTGGCGCACCTGGTGCATCACGTTTGCTCGGTAGAGCGAATTAAGAGTTTACAGTGGCAGGCGCGTCGTCGCCTGAAACAACTTGATTTACATAATGTTTCAACCCGTCATGGCGATGGGTGGCAAGGTTGGCAGGCGCGGGCGCCGTTTGATGCCATTATTGTGACGGCGGCGCCGCCGGAAATACCGACCGCGCTGCTGGCGCAGCTGGATGACGACGGCGTGCTGGTACTGCCGGTCGGCGAGGAGCATCAGTTTCTCAAACGGATCCGTCGCCGGGGCAACGAATTTATCATTGATACCGTCGAGGCCGTTCGCTTTGTTCCCCTGGTGAAAGGGGAGCTGGCCTGAGACCCGGATTATTCCAGGTTTTTTTTGCCTGACTTTAGGCGTAGGGTGGACACATTTTTCAGTGTCCTGGCCGGGCGTCGCCCGGTAAGCAAGATATTGGCAGTTAACATATTCCTGGGGGATAAATGAGCGCGGGAAGCACCAAATTTACCGTCAGCCGTATTGCGGCTCTTTCACTGGTTTCACTCTGGCTGGCCGGATGTACCAACACCAATAATCCGCCTGCGCCGGTGAGCTCTGCCGGCGGTGCCGCTTCTTCCAGCACCAATTCCGGCATGTTGATTACGCCGCCATCCTCCGGCGTCCAGTCTGCTCCTCAGGCGCAGCCGATCCAGCCGGTGCAGACCCAGACTATTCAGCCGCAGCCAATGGCGCAGGAGCCGGTGCAGACGGTGAATGGCAAGATCGTATACAACCGCAAATATGGCGATATTCCGAAAGGTAGCTATACCGGCGGCAGTACCTATACGGTCAAACGCGGCGACACCCTGTTCTATATCGCCTGGGTCACCGGCAACGATTTCCGTGACCTGGCGCAACGCAACAATGTCCCGGCCCCGTACGCCCTGAACGTCGGTCAGGTGCTGCAGGTCGGCAACGCTTCAGGCCAGCCGATCACCGGTGAAAACGCCGTTTCTCAGGCCAGCGCAAGGGCGAGCGGCGGTGCGACGGCCACCACAACTTCTGCACAAAAATCGACCGCGGTGGTTGCTTCACAACCGACTATTACGTATTCTGAATCCTCAGGTGAACAAAGTGCTACCAAGATGTTGCCTAATAATAAACCAGCGACCACGACCTCGACGGTTGTCGCGCCGGTGACGGCACCTACAACGGTGAGCACAACCCAGCCGACTGCAAGCAGTACGTCAACCAGTTCGCCGATCTCATCATGGCGCTGGCCGACTGATGGCAAAGTTATTGAGAACTTTAGTGGCGCGGAAGGCGGCAATAAAGGTATCGACATTGCAGGCAGTAAAGGACAGGCTATTGTCGCGACCGCCGATGGGCGCGTCGTCTATGCCGGTAACGCACTGCGCGGCTACGGTAATCTTATTATCATCAAACATAACGATGATTACCTGAGTGCCTACGCTCATAACGATACCATGCTGGTTCGGGAGCAACAGGAAGTCAAAGCGGGGCAGAAAATCGCTACCATGGGTAGCACCGGAACCAGCTCAACAAGATTACATTTTGAAATTCGTTACAAGGGGAAATCCGTCAACCCGCTGCAGTACTTACCGCAGCGATAATTTGGCAAAGTACGGATAAGCGAAGCATTAGCTAACAGGCGCCAGGGCGGTGTCTATGCGCCTCTCGCTGAGAGGAGTAGGGGAAATCGTCCTGGCGTCTTTTGTTGATGCGCCGTGGAAGGTGCTTTGCTCAGGGATCACGGGTAGGAGCCACCTTTATGAGTCAGAATACGCTGAAAGTTCATGATTTAAATGAAGACGCGGAATTTGATGAGAACGGAATTGAGGTTTTCGACGAGAAGGCCTTAGTAGAAGAGGAACCCAGTGATAGCGATCTGGCTGAGGAAGAGCTGCTGTCGCAAGGCGCAACCCAACGCGTGCTTGACGCCACTCAGCTTTATCTTGGAGAGATTGGTTATTCCCCACTGCTGACCGCGGAAGAGGAAGTCTATTTCGCGCGTCGCGCACTGCGTGGTGATGTCGCTTCACGCCGTCGCATGATTGAAAGCAACCTGCGTCTGGTGGTGAAGATTGCCCGTCGTTACAGCAATCGTGGTCTGGCGCTGCTGGATCTGATTGAAGAAGGTAACCTCGGCCTGATCCGCGCCGTTGAGAAGTTTGACCCGGAACGTGGGTTCCGTTTTTCGACCTATGCGACCTGGTGGATCCGCCAGACCATTGAACGGGCGATCATGAACCAAACCCGTACGATCCGTTTGCCGATCCACATTGTCAAAGAGCTGAACGTCTATCTGCGTACCGCGCGCGAGTTGTCCCACAAGCTGGACCACGAGCCGAGCGCGGAAGAGATTGCCGAACAGCTGGACAAACCGGTCGATGACGTCAGCCGTATGCTGCGTCTGAACGAGCGCATCACCTCGGTGGATACCCCGCTGGGTGGCGATTCAGAAAAAGCGCTGCTGGATATTCTGGCCGATGAGAAAGAGAACGGCCCGGAAGACACCACGCAGGACGATGATATGAAACAAAGCATCGTTAAATGGCTGTTCGAACTGAACGCCAAGCAGCGTGAGGTTCTGGCGCGTCGTTTCGGTCTGCTGGGTTATGAAGCCGCCACCCTGGAAGATGTGGGCCGTGAAATTGGCCTCACTCGCGAGCGTGTGCGTCAGATCCAGGTGGAAGGTCTGCGTCGCCTGCGGGAAATTCTGCAGGGGCAAGGACTGAATATCGAAGCGCTCTTCCGCGAATAAGATCTTTTCTCTCAAAAAGGCCCCCTCGAAAGACGGGGCCTTTTTCTTTGCGCTAGCCGAGGCGGGTTTCCTGCAGATGGCGCCAGACAATTTTCCCTTCCGCTTGCTGAAAAATCACCGTCGACCAGCGTACGTTCTCACTGCCATCCGCCAGCGTTTGGCGTTCACGGTACAGCACGGCGGCGCCGTCGTGCCACTCGCTGATGATTTTCGCCTGATCCACCACAATGTGTAATTCCGGGCGGCTTGCGCCCGCCTGGTGGAAAAAACGGCTCACCGTCGGGTAGTCCATCTTCTCGCCGCTCAGAGGGATCATGGTGAATTCGGCGGCAAAGCGGCTCATCAGCGCCTCAGCGCTTCCTTCCCCCTGGCTTAACCAGCGTTCGATAAGGACATGGGCGTCGACGACTTCCTGCAGATAAGGGTTCATGACTTCTCCAGAGTAGTGTGCAGGCGATGGATAATCGCCCGATTATTCAGCCGCAGGCAAAACAGCAGCGGCAACAGGGTTATGGCGGCGGCGCAGCTAAACGCGCCCTGCCAGGCGTAGGCCGGCGGGAAGACCCTCAACAGCAGGGCGAGCAGCGCGCTGCCGGCAAAGAAGCTGAGCTGGCGGTTAAGATTCCACAGCGCGCTGGCGTCAGGCATCTCTTCGCCAGGCGTATGCAGGAAAGCGCTGCTTTGCGCGGTGCTGCTGCATAAGCTGCCTCCGCCGCCCATCAGCGTAAAGGCCAGAATCAACAGCGCCAGCGGGCTGTGCGCATCGACCTGCAGCAGCAGCAGGATCCCCGCCGCCTGTAGCAGGCAGCCGACCATCACCAGCGGCCGTGGCCCGAAGCGGTTGAAATACCTGCCGGTAAAGGTGATGGCGGCAAACGAGGCCAGCGACCACGGCACCATCAGGGCGCCAGTGGCCCCCGGCGCCATCCCGGTGACGCGTTGCAGGTAGAACATTCCCACCACGTTGACGGCAATAAACATCCCCGGTACGCAGAGATAGATCAGCATGGCGAAGCGCAGGAGAGGATCGGCCAGCAATGACAGCGGGAGAAAGCGGGTCGGCCGGACGGGAGCGGGGCTGTCGTTTAGCCATCGCGCCGCCAGCATAAAGGTAAGCAGGGCGACAGGCAGGCTGGCGAAAAAGACCCAGCGCCAGCTGAACGCCTGGACGAGCAGACCCCCGATCGCCGGCGAGCAGGCGGGCGCCAGCAGGCCGACCAGCATCACCGCCGCCGACAGCTTCGCCCGCTCCTGCGGCTGAAACAGCGGCCACGTCAGCGCCTGGCCGAGGGGGATTAACAGCCCGCCGCCCATCCCCTGCAGCGTACGCCAGAAAATCAGCTCACCCAGGCTATGGGCCAGCCCCGATGCCAGCGCGCCGAGGCTGAACAGCCCCAGCGAGAGTAAAAACAGCCGTTTTGGCCCACAGCGCTGGCTAAGCCAGGCGCTGAACGGTACGACGGCCGTCAGGCCAAGAATATAGGCATTGCTGACCCACGCCAGCTGCGAGACGGACACCGCCAGCTCGTGGCTGATAGCCGGGAAGGCAATGCTGGCGATAAACATATTGATTAGGTCGAGAAAAAAGCCGAACAGAAAAACGGTGGCAACGCGGTGGCGATAGGTCATGATTCACTCCCTCAGACAGGCGGCTACTGTAAACCCGGCGCCGCGGGGGATAAACGGGGCGAATCGGGATATACTGTCTGAATATTTTTGACAATCATCCGGACGACGATGCTAAACCTTCAGCGTGTGACCATGTTTATCGCCGTGGTGGACGCCGGCAGCTTTACCCAGGCCGCCGCGGCGCTGGGGCAGACCAAGGCGGTGGTCAGCTTTAACGTACGGCAACTGGAAAATGAGCTGGGGGTGACGCTGCTGCTGCGCTCGACGCGCCGTCTGCGGCTCACTGACGCCGGGGCGCTGTTCTATCAGCGTGGGGTGGCGCTGCTCAAAGCGGCGGAAAATCTGCAGGATGAGGTCCGGGCCAGCCATAGCGGTTTAAGCGGAGAGCTGCGGATCACCACCACGCCGGAGTATGGCGCGCAGGTCATCATCCCGGCGCTGGCGGCGTTTTCCCGTCATCATCCGGCGCTACGGGTGCGGCACGTCTCGTCCTCCCATCATGCGGATCTTATCTCCGAACGATTTGACGTGGCGATACGCCTCGGTACGCTGGCCGATTCCCGCTATCGGGCGACGCGGATAGCCAGTTTCGCGATCCTGCCCGTCGCCTCCCCGGCCTGGCTGGCGAGCCATCCGGTGCTGACGCTGTCCGATCTGGCGCAAGCTGACTGGATTATTCACGAGCGTCTGCCGGCCCCGCTGCGCTGGCTGCTGCGAACGGATGAACAGGCAGAGGTGGATTTTACGATAGTCAACGCGCCACGGTTTTCAGCCGACAGCGCCACGGCGCTGATGAGCTTTGCTCTGGCCGGATGCGGCATCGCTTTGCTGCCAGCCTGGCTGGTGGCCGGTAAACAGGCGCAGCGGGAGCTGGTGGCTGTCCTGCCGGAATACCATTTCCCGCCGCAGGGAGTGTATGCCCTTTATCCCGATGCGCAGCATATGCCGACCCGGGTGCGGACGTTTATCGACTTCCTGCGCGAGCAGCTCGGCTAGGCGCTTGCTCAGGGAACCATCATTTTACGCACCAGCCGGGAGAACTGTTCGCGTTCATCATCGCTCAGGCGGCCAAGAAACTCGTCATCGACCTCATTGCCTTGCGGAATGGAACGGTTAAGCAGCGCCTCGCCTTCGTCGGTCAGATAGACAAAACGGCGGCGTTTATCGGCCGGATCGTGCTCCCGGCGCACCAGGCCGCGCGCTTCCATCCGGCTGAGCATCTCCGCCAGCGTGGCCTTCGTACTGACCGCCGCTTCAATCAGCACCACCTGTTCGATCCCCGGCTGCTCCGCAACCGAGCGCATCACCGCATACTGAGGCTTAGTCAGGTCCGGTAACGCCTGCTGCCAGCGGGCGGTATGTTGTTGAAAAAGCTGTCGCAGCAGGTGGAATGCTTCGTTTCGTAACTCCATGGATACTCCGTAACAAAACTGTCACCTCTATGATAGCCGTTCGTACGCCTTTTTATAACTTTTCCCTGTTTGATTAAAAATGCGCACGTACACGAACGATCTTGTCATTCGGCTCAGGAGAGGGTAATTTAAGCATAAAGTTCGTGTACGAACAAATTGAATGAGGTCTGGAATGAAACTGATTGTTGGGATGACGGGGGCCACCGGGGCTCCGCTTGGGGTGGCATTACTGCAGGCGCTGCGCGATATGCCGGAGGTGGAAACCCATCTGGTGATGTCGAAGTGGGCCAAAACCACCATCGAGCTGGAAACGCCCTGGACGGCACGGGAAGTGGCCGCGCTGGCGGACTTTTCCCACAGCCCGGCCGACCAGGCCGCCACCATCTCATCAGGTTCATTTCGTACCGACGGCATGATCGTGATTCCCTGCAGTATGAAAACGCTGGCAGGCATTCGCGCAGGCTATGCTGAGGGGCTGGTGGGACGCGCGGCGGACGTGGTGCTTAAAGAGGGGCGCAAGCTGGTGCTGGTCCCGCGGGAAATGCCGCTCAGCACGATCCATCTGGAGAACATGCTGGCGCTGTCCCGTATGGGCGTGGCGATGGTGCCGCCGATGCCGGCTTACTATAACCACCCGGAGACGGTTGACGATATCACCAACCACATTGTGACCCGGGTGCTGGATCAGTTTGGCCTCGACTATCACAAAGCGCGCCGCTGGAACGGCTTGCGCACGGCAGAACAATTAGCACAGGAGATCGAATAATGGCTTTTGATGATTTGCGCAGCTTTTTGCAGGCGCTGGATGACCAGGGACAACTGCTGAAAATCAGTGAGGAGGTGAACGCTGAGCCAGACCTGGCGGCGGCAGCCAATGCCACCGGACGCATCGGCGACGGCGCCCCGGCGCTGTGGTTCGATAATATTCGCGGCTTTACCGACGCCCGGGTGACGATGAACACCATCGGCTCGTGGCAGAACCATGCCATCTCGCTGGGCCTGCCGCCCAACACGCCGGTGAAAAAGCAGATTGATGAATTCATCCGCCGTTGGGATAACTTCCCGGTGACGCCAGAGCGCCGCGCCAACCCGGCATGGGCGGAAAACACCGTGGATGGCGATGATATCAACCTGTTCGATATTCTGCCGCTGTTCCGCCTCAACGATGGCGACGGCGGGTTCTACCTCGACAAAGCCTGTGTCGTTTCGCGCGATCCGCTTGACCCTGACAACTTCGGTAAGCAAAACGTCGGTATCTACCGTATGGAAGTGAAAGGCAAGCGTAAGCTCGGCCTGCAGCCGGTGCCGATGCACGATATCGCCCTGCATCTGCATAAAGCGGAAGAGCGCGGGGAAGACCTGCCGATCGCCATTACCCTCGGTAACGACCCGATTATCACCCTGATGGGCGCCACGCCGCTGAAATACGATCAGTCAGAATATGAAATGGCCGGCGCGCTGCGCGAGAGCCCGTATCCCATCGCCACCGCGCCGCTGACCGGCTTTGACGTGCCCTGGGGTTCGGAAGTGATCCTCGAAGGGGTGATTGAAGGCCGTAAGCGTGAGATAGAGGGGCCGTTCGGTGAGTTTACCGGCCACTACTCCGGCGGTCGTAACATGACGGTAGTGCGCATCGACAAAGTCTCGTATCGCAGCAAACCGATTTTTGAATCGCTCTATCTCGGTATGCCGTGGACCGAAATCGACTATCTGATGGGCCCGGCCACCTGCGTGCCGCTGTATCAGCAGCTGAAGGCAGAGTTCCCGGAAGTGCAGGCGGTCAACGCTATGTACACCCACGGTCTGCTGGCGATTATCTCCACCAAAAAACGCTACGGCGGTTTTGCCCGCGCGGTGGGTTTGCGGGCGATGACCACTCCCCACGGCCTCGGCTATGTGAAGATGGTGATCATGGTTGATGAAGACGTTGACCCGTTCAACCTGCCGCAGGTGATGTGGGCGCTCTCCTCGAAGGTTAACCCGGCGGGAGACCTGGTGCAGTTGCCGAACATGTCGGTCCTTGAACTTGACCCAGGCTCCAGCCCGGCGGGCATCACCGACAAGCTAATTATCGACGCCACCACCCCGGTTGCGCCGGACCTTCGCGGCCACTACAGCCAGCCGGTGCAGGATCTGCCGGAAACCAAAGCCTGGGCTGAAAAACTGACCGCTATGCTGGCCAACCGTAAATAAGGAGAAGAAGATGATTTGTCCACGTTGCGCCGATGAAAAGATTGACGTCATGGCGAAATCGCCGGTGAAAGGAGTCTGGACGGTGTATCAGTGCCAGCACTGTCTGTATACCTGGCGGGATACCGAGCCGCTGCGCCGCACCAGCCGTGAGCACTATCCCGAAGCGTTCCGGATGACGCAGAAAGATATTGATGAGGCGCCGCAGGTGCCGCACGTCCCGCCGCTATTGTCGGAAGATAAGCGTTAATGAAAAGAGCCCGCTAAGGGCTTATCCTGTTAAGGTTATTTTACCTGCCATTTTAAAACTGGGTCGTGCGCAAACTGCCTGCGACCATCACGCCGACTGGGATAATCTCTCCGTCGGCTTTTTTATATTTCGCAAAATAATAAATTTTATTTATTCATTAAATCCAGAAATTATGTAAAGGAGTAATATAATGAGGCGACTTTGCGAGTCGGCTTCCAGATTATTATAAAATCCGTCTGATTAATTCCTTGCAGATAAATTTCACGCCCTGACGAGTATAGAATAGCGGCGGGTGCTTGAGGCTGTCTGGCCTTGAGCAAGACCAGGACCCCAGACAGACGAAAGCCCCAGGAGATATTTCTATCAACTGAGGCTAGCGAATGAACATAGACAATTCAGATGTTAGTCTCTTCTTTGCAGGGAGGCAAGATATGCTGACAAAATATGCCCTTGTGGCAATCGTCGTACTCTGTATTACGGTACTGGGATTTACGCTGTTGGTGCACAGCTCGCTATGCGAGCTGAGTATTAAAGAGCGTAGTATTGAGTTTAAAGCTGTTCTCGCTTACGAATCGAAGAAGTAGCATCCGCGCGGGGGCAACCCCGCGTATTGGTTGTCAGGACGCATCCTCTTGCACCCATTTTTAGTTTGTTAAAACGGCAGCGCTGAGCGGCGCTGCCGTTTTTCACCTTAATGGGGCGCTAGACCAGACTTTTCAGACGGTAGATCCACTCCAGCGCCTGACGCGGGGTCAGGGAGTCCGGATCAAGATTCTCCAGCGCCTCAACCGCAGGCGAGGTCTCTTCCGGAGCGGCGAGCAGCGACATCTGCGTGCCGTCGACCTGGGTCGCCGCCGCGTTGGGCGAGATACTCTCCAGCTCGCGCAGTTTCTGCCGCGCGCGCTTGATCACCTCTTTCGGCACCCCGGCCAGCGCGGCGACCGCCAGGCCGTAGCTCTTGCTGGCCGCGCCATCCTGCACGCTGTGCATAAAGGCGATGGTGTCGCCATGCTCCAGCGCGTCGAGATGGACGTTGGCGACGCCTTCCATTTTCTCCGGCAGCTGAGTGAGCTCGAAGTAGTGGGTGGCGAACAGCGTCAGCGCCTTGATTTTGTTGGCGAGATTTTCCGCACAGGCCCATGCCAGCGACAGACCGTCGTAGGTGGACGTACCGCGGCCAATCTCATCCATCAGCACCAGGCTGTGTTCAGTGGCGTTGTGCAGGATATTGGCGGTTTCAGTCATCTCCACCATAAAGGTCGAGCGGCCGCTGGCCAGGTCATCCGCCGCGCCGACGCGGGTAAAGATGCGATCGATGGGGCCTATCTCCACCTTCTGCGCCGGGACGTAGCTGCCGATATAGGCCAGCAGCGCAATCAGCGCGGTCTGGCGCATATAGGTACTTTTACCGCCCATGTTCGGCCCGGTGATGATCAGCATCCGCCGCTGCGGCGCCAGCTGCAGCGGGTTGGCGATAAACGGCTCTTTCAGCACCTGCTCGACCACCGGATGGCGGCCTTCGCTGATGCGAATGCCCGGCTTATCGCTAAAGGTCGGGCAGCAGTAGTTGAGGGTTTCCGCGCGTTCCGCCAGGTTGACCAGCACGTCCAGCTCGGCCAGCGCGCTGGCGCTCGCCTGCAGGTCGGCAAGGTGCGGCAGCAGCAGGTCGAACAGTTCGTCATAAAGCTGCTTTTCCAGCGCCAGCGCTTTGCCCTTGGAGGTCAGCACCTTATCTTCGTATTCCTTCAGCTCAGGAATAATATAGCGTTCGGCGTTTTTCAGCGTCTGGCGACGCACGTAGTGGATCGGCGCGAGGTGGCTCTGGCCGCGGCTGATCTGGATGTAGTAGCCGTGGACGGCGTTGTAGCCGACCTTCAGGGTGTCGAGGCCCAGCCGCTCGCGCTCGCGGATCTCCAGCTTATCGAGATAATCGGTGGCGCCATCGGCCAGCGCCCGCCACTCGTCCAGCTCTGCGCTGTAGCCTGGAGCGATGACCCCGCCGTCGCGGACCAGCACCGGCGGGGCGTCGATCACCGCGCGCTCCAGCAGTTCGCGCAGTTCGCTAAACTCGCCCATTTTTTCGCGCAATTTTTGCACCGGCTGACTGTCAACGTCAGCCAGCTGCTCGCGCAGCAGGGGCAACTGCTGCAGGGCATGACGCATGCGGGCTAAATCGCGTGGACGGGCGGTACGCAGCGCCAGACGCGCCAGAATACGTTCCAGATCGCCAACCTGGCGCAGTACCGGCTGCAGCTCGGTATAGCGCTCCTGCAGCGCGCCGATGGTCTGCTGGCGCTCCACCAGCACGGCGGTATCGCGGACCGGCATATGCAGCCAGCGCTTGAGCATCCGGCTGCCCATCGGCGTCACCGTACAGTCGAGTACCGAGGCCAGAGTGTTATCGGTGCCGCCGGCGAGATTCTGGGTGATCTCGAGGTTACGGCGGGTGGCGGCATCCATGATGATGCTGTCCTGCTGGCGCTCCATGGTGATGGAGCGAATATGCGGCAGCGAGGTGCGCTGGGTGTCTTTGACATACTGCAGCAGGCAGCCGGCGGCGCACAGGCCGCGGGGGGCGTTTTCCACGCCGAAGCCGACCAGATCGCGGGTGCCGAACTGCAGGTTAAGCTGCTGGCGCGCGGTGTCGATTTCAAATTCCCACAGCGGGCGACGGCGCAGGCCGCGGCGGCCTTCGATCAGCGACGATTCGGCAAAATCTTCCGCATACAGCAGCTCCGCCGGATTAGTGCGCTGCAGCTCTGCCGCCATGGTTTCGCGGTCGGCCGGTTCGCTCAGGCGGAAGCGGCCGGAGCTGATGTCCAGCGTTGCGTAGCCAAAGCCTTTGCTGTCCTGCCAGATGGCGGCCAGCAGGTTGTCCTGACGCTCCTGCAGCAGCGCTTCATCGCTGATGGTGCCCGGCGTGACGATACGCACCACTTTACGCTCGACCGGCCCTTTGGTGGTGGCCGGGTCGCCTATCTGCTCGCAAATAGCTACCGACTCGCCCTGATTAACCAGTTTCGCAAGATAGTTTTCCACCGCGTGGTGGGGGATGCCGGCCATGGGAATGGGTTCGCCCGCGGAGGCGCCGCGTTTGGTCAGCGAGATATCGAGCAGCTGCGACGCGCGTTTCGCATCGTCATAAAACAGCTCGTAAAAATCCCCCATCCGGTAAAACAGCAGAATGTCAGGATGTTGCGCCTTCAGCTTGAGATACTGCTGCATCATCGGCGTGTGGGCGTCGAGATTGTCAATTGTGCTCATGGGGTGTTATCCAGATCCCTGATTTGAAATAGCTGCGATTTTGTTGTTTTCGTCGTTATCACATGGATGAGACATGATAACGGAGATGGGCAGGCGAGGGAAACTGACGAAGGCGCGCGGCGCGATCCGGATTCCAGTTGCAGAGGGGGATGAGTCATCACAAGCCAGCATCAGGATGTGCAGTTACCGGTTCAAAAAAGCCCTATCCGATATTTCCCTGGATAAGCCTTAACGGCAGCAGTTAGCAACGATCCTTGATATACTGAAACCATCAGGTGAATGAAAAGGGAGATGCCATGAGTCACAACAAAAAAGATCAGGCCACATACGCCAGACCTTCCCGCGCTGACATCGTTCGTTCTGTTGCGACATCAACCGCGGTCGAGACAGGGCAACCCTCAGCCAGAGTTGAAGAGAGTCTTGAAGCCGCGCGCAAAAAATATGCGCATCTTCGTCTTGCCTAATCCCTTCTTAAGGCCATGCTGACCCAGTGTTTCATCGGTCGATAGTCCAGAGTCAAACCTGCATGGATAGCCGATATATACTGGGTTTTGTTTTGTTCCCAGCTTTGATAATTCAGCGGTTTATAGCCAGCCTGCACCGCCATCACATCAGCTAATAATCGTGATAAACGCCCGTTACCCTCTCTGAATGGATGGATGAGGATCAATTCAACATGTGTGACTGCGATAGCTTCTGTGAGCTGCAATTCACTCATGCCTGAACAAGGCGTATAATGAGCAAGGTATTTCTTATCAAAATCGTTTAGCAGTTTAGCCAGCTGTGTTGAAGGGGCGAACATAAAATCGCCTTTGCTGATATTGACCGTTCTTTCCTGGCCTGCCCATGCATAGATATTGCCTAACCAGCGATAATGCCACTTTTTCAGGATATTGACGTTGAGCAATCCGGTTGGAAAGTGTTCCTCAAAAACCGAGCGATAAAGTTGTTCCAGCAGTACCAGTTCTACGCTATCCATCTCATTTGCGTCAGCAATCCCGAGTTTATTAGCCAAAACCCGTTCACCTGAATTTTTCTCATACTGGCCTTCGCTGCCAGCAACTGTGTATCGGCTCATGGGGACCCTCAAAAGGGAACGCTGATAGATATGAAAGTATAATGCTCATCAGCTTTTGCGGTGTAATACCGAACGCGCGCGGCGCGATCCGGATTCCAGTTGCGCCGCGCGGGGGTTACGGCGCCAGATAGACCTGGGGGGCCGCGTTGTCCGGATGCTGGCCGAGGCGGACATCCGCCCCGTACCAGCGATGGATAACCGACTGTTGGATCACCTCCTGCGGCGTCCCCTGGGCGACCAGGCGGCCCTGGTGAAGCAGCAGGATGCGGTCGGCCCACAGGGCGGCGAGGTTAAGGTCATGCAGCACCACGCACACGTGCAGTTGCCCGCCGGCGGTGAGCCTTTTGAGCAAGCGCAGCAGATGCTGTTGATAGTAAAGGTCCAGCGCCGAGGTGGGCTCATCGAGAAACAGCCAGCCCTGCGGCGCGCCGTCGCGCCACAGCTGCGCCAGACAGCGGGCGAGCTGCACCCGCTGCTGCTCGCCGCCGGAAAGGGCGGGATAGCGGCGGCCGACAAGGTCATCGCAGCCGGTGACGGCCATTACCGCCGCCAGCTCCGCCGGGTCCGCGGTCGGGCCCCACGGCGAGCGCCCCATGGCGATGACCGTTTCCACCGTCCAGTCGGCCTGCAGGGCCGTGCGCTGTAGCATGACCGCCCGCCGGCGCGCCAGCGCCTCGGGTGACCACGCCTCCAGCGGCGTGCCCGCCAGACGGCGGGTACCGCTATCCGGGGTCAGGTACCCGGTCAGCAGCCGCAGCAGGGTGGATTTGCCAGCGCCGTTCGGCCCGATAAGCGCCGTCATCTCGCCGCCGCGCAGCGCGACGGAGATGTTGTCGATAATCTGCCGCTGGCCGAGGCGAAGCGCCAGCCCCTGCGCGCAATATTCATTAGCCATGTTTGGGGTTCTCCCGACGAAAGACCAGCCACAGAAACCAGGGGGCGCCCAGCAGGCTGGTGAGCAGACCGACCGGCATCTCCGCCGGCGCCGCCACGGTGCGGGCCAGGGTGTCGGCCAGCAGAAGCAGGATCGCGCCGGCCAGCAGCGAGCCGGGGATCAGCCCGCGATGGTCCGGCCCCAGCCACAGGCGCATCAGGTGCGGCACCACCAGGCCAATAAAGCCGATGACGCCGCTGATGGCCACCGCCGCGGCCACCAGCACCGCGCTGCACAGCAGCAGCCAGCGCTGCAGCGCCCGCACGTTGACCCCGAGATAGTGCGCTTCTTCATCGCCGAGCTGCAGCAAATTCAGGCGGGAGGCCATCCACCACACCGCCAGCGCCGCCGGGATGATCAGGGTCGCAGCCACCAACAGGGTCGGCCACTCGGCCTGGCCCAGACTGCCCATGCCCCACAGCGACAGCTGGCGCAGCTGGGCGTCGTTGCTCAGCCAGGCCAGCACGCCGACCAGCGCCCCGCACAGCGCGTTGATGGCGATCCCCACCAGCAGCAGGCGCGACAGCGACCCCTCCTCCGCCCGGCTGAGGATAAAAATCACCACCATCACCGCCAGGCTGCCGATAAACGCCGCCAGCATCGGCATATACAGGGCGATCAGCCCCGTTGCGGAGAGCGGGAGCACCAGCCAGCAGGCCACCGCCAGCGCGGCGCCGCTGCTGATGCCCAGCAGGCCCGGGTCGGCAAGCGGGTTGCGAAACAGCCCCTGCATCACGCAGCCGGAGAGGGCCAGCGCCGCGCCTACCAGCAGGGCCAGCAGCACCCGCGGCAGACGGATGGTCAGCCAGATGTGGCGCAGCATCTCATCCCCGGCGGGCAGCAGGCTGGCCAGCGGCAAACGCATCGCGCCAAGGGTGGTGGCGAACAGCGTCAGCAGGACCAGCAGCAGCGTCATCAACAGCAAACGGCGGGCGAGGGCAGGGCGCATCAGGGCAGATGCTCCGCTTTTTCACGCAGCGCGATAATCGCCTGCGGGGTGCGCGGCCCAAAGCCGAGCAGGGCCATATCGTCGATCGTCAGCAGCTGCTTATGACGCCCCGCCGGGGTCTGCGCCAGGCCGGGCAGTTTCCACAGCCCGGCTTCGCCGCCCATCCCTTTGAGACCATCGGCGGAGATCACCACCAGATCCGCCTGGCTGGCGGCCACCCCCTCCTGCGACATCGCCCGATAGTGGTCGAAGCCCTGCATCGCGTTCTGCAGCCCGGCGGCGTGAATGGCGCCATCGGCCGCGGTGCGTTGCCCGGCCACCAGGGTATTCATTCCGCCGTGGCTGAGAATAAACAGCACCCGCCTGGCAATCGGCTGCGTTGGAATGGCGGCGATCTGTTGCTGAAGCTGCTGGCGCAGCGCGTCGCCTGCCGGGGTTTTGCCTAACGCTTCGGCAATGACGGCCACTTTGCTATCGATCGCGGCCAGGCTTTCGCCGCCCGGCACGTTTACCACCTTCACCCCGCTCGCCTGCACCTTGTGTAAAACCAGCGAGGGCTGCGCCTGGGCGCTCGCTAGCACCAGCTGCGGACGTAATGCGAGGATCCCCTCGGCGTTCAGCTGCCGCAGGTAGCCGACATCCGGCAGCTTTTGCGCCGCCGGGGGCCAGCTGCTGGTGCTGTCCCGGGCGACTAGGCTCTGTTGCGCGCCAAGGGCATAGACGATCTCAGTGACATCGCCGCCGAGGGTGACGAGCCGCTCCACGGCGGCGTGGCTCAGCAACGGGAAGGCGATGAGAAGCAGTAACCAGCGCATCATGCGGGCAGTCCTTCGCGGGTCAGACGATCCACCTGCTGGCGCCATTGCGCCTGCTCGGGGTGGCCCTCGCTGCGCTGGCCATAGAGCTGGGCGATCTGGGTGCCGTCTTTGGCGAACAGCTCGACGCTGGTGACGTGTCCGTCTGAGGTCGGCTTGCGGGTCACCCACACTTCATCGAGGCTCTCTTCACGCAGATGCAGGGTAAAGGTGGGATTGAAGATATTCAGCCAGCCGCGCATCGGCGCCAGCTTTTCCAGGGCGCCGGTGAAGATCTGCACGCAGCCGCGATTGCCGACGAAGATCATGATTTCATTGCCCTCCTGGCGCACCGTCTCCAGTAGCGCTGGCAGCGCATGGCGATCAACGCGGCAGGCGAGGTCGTCGCTCACCAGGCGGAAGGCCTGCTGGCGGGAAAGCTGATATTTACGCAGCAGACCGAAGAACTGGTGTACGTCGGTCATCGCGCGCCAGTCGTTCTCCAGGGCGGCGCCGTCGGCGCTCTCGGCATATTTCACCGGCTCCAGCGGGCGCAGAACCAGCGGCGCCGGGGCCGCCACCCGATGTTCCGCGATCAGGGTGTCCCAGGCCGCCATGTCGGTCTGCGTGGTCGCATAGACTTTCAGCAGCGCATCGCCGTGGTGGTCGAAAAACTGAATGCTCTGGCGACCGTTATCGTTCAGATGGAAGGCGCTGGCCCACTGGCTGAGGAACAGACGCAGGTCGAGCGCGCGCGGGTTCAGCACCAGCCCGGTGTGGCCGCTGAGGTGCTGGTGCGTGAACTGGCCCACCTGCTCATGCACGGCATACTCGTTGCGACAGATGCATTTGGTTTCACCGACGCGCTCCAGGGCGGCAATCAGCGCCCGGGCGTCATCGATCAGGCGCACGGCATCGTGACCGAGGCGGGCGGCGGTCAGCTCGGCTTCGCTGATCCCCATTTCCGCGGCGATATCGCGGGCATATTTTGCGGTGCTGGACGCTTTGGTGGCCTGGTAGTGCTGCCACAGATCGGGGTGGGCATTGGGCATAATCATATCCTTCTCAATGTTCAATATCCCCGGCCGGCGGGCCGGGGCAGGTGAGTTGTTATTCGGGCAATCAGAAGTCGACGTTGACCCCAAGCTGCCAGGTGCGGCCCGGCATGACCGCCAGCGCTTTATCATTGGCGTCCTGGTTGGTGCCGGTCTCGATATTGCGGCTGCTCAGGTAATCCCAGTATTTACGATCGGTGAGGTTGTAGACCCCGCCATTGAGGCGCACGTTTTTCGCCACCTGCCAGTACGCGGTCCAGTCCAGCATGCCGTAGCCCGGCACGCGCATATAGTCGCTGCTGGCATCGGCGATGGCGGACCCGCTGTTGCTGTAGCTTTCGCGGTTGGTGGCGGTCGCCTGTTTCCCCTTGACGAAGGTCGCCGTCAGGGCGGTGCCGTAGCGTTTCGCCGGATCGTCCCACGCCACGCCGACGATAGCTTTCATCGGCGCTACGCTGTCGAGGTCGACGTATTTATCGCCGCTGTAGCTGGATTTCGATTTCCCTTCGCTATAGCCGAAGGCGAGGGTGGCGCTCAGGCCGTCCACCTGCTCATACCAGGTGCCAAAGTTAAATTTAGTGCTAATTTCACCGCCGTAGATATAGGCTTTATCGCGGTTTTCCGCCTGATAAATGGTGTAGATATTCGACGGCACGTTAGTGAACTGGCCCGGATTATTCGCCCGGGTATAGCGGGTATAGGCGATAAAGTTCTTATAGCTGTTGTAGAACAGCGCTGTGCGCAGGGTGATGCCTTCGGTAACTTCCCCCTTCAGCCCCCACTCGAGATTATCGCTGGTTTCCGTCTTCAGATCGGTATTGCCGATCAGGGCATACTGCTGGCTGCCGGCGTAGCTGGACCCAAGGTTCCAGGATCCATACAGCTGGCTGGCGTTGGGGAACTGCGCGCCGCGCTGGTACTGCAGGTAGGTCATCAGGCGCGGGGTGAGGTCGTACTGGAAGGTCAACGACGGCAGAACCTGGGTATCGCTGTTTTTACCGTACAGATTCGCCACCGACGATTCGGTCAGCGCGCTGCTGTTGGCGGCAAGGTCGGACAGATTTTCCGGCTTTGTCGATTGATGCACCACGCGCACGCCGGGAATAATGGCGAAGTTGTGGCTATCAAGGTCGAAGTTGATCTTATCCTGGACAAAGCCGCCGAGAGTGTAGCTGCGGCTGTCCGCCTCCGGCTGCATGATCTCGCTGTAAACGCTGGGGATCGGCGACTGGCTGAACGGCCGCTGGGTTTTGCTGGTGCTGGCGTTGAAACCGGCGCTCAGATCGTGGCGGCCCAGGGTTTTCGCCAGCGCGGTCTGCAGGCCCCAGGTGTCGGTGTCGTAGTTGGAGTTCACCGTCTGCATTCTGCGGGTGACGCTGTCCGGCATATACGTCCAGTCATGGGCTTCGGTATGCTGGTAGTAGATTTTCGTGGAGACGCTGTCGAGGTAGTCATTCATCGGCGTCCAGTCATCCTTCAGGCTCAGGCCCCAGCGTCGGGTCTGGCTGGTCTGGTTGGCGGTGCCGATGGTGCTGTTGCCGCTGGAATCCCAGGTATCGTAGTGGGTGTGGTTGGTTTTGTGGTAATAGTCGAAGGTGCTGGTTAGCTTGTGCTCGTCGTTGGGCTGCCAGATCCCGGAGGCCAGAAAGGCATCGGAGTGCCAGTTCGCCGGGTAGGCGTCGACGGTGCCGCTGTTATTTTCGGTTTCCTGGCCGTCGCGGCGGCTGTAGACCAAAATGCCGCGCAGGAACTCATCGCCGCCGGCGACGGTCACCCCGTTGTGCCAGCTGCGATCCGCGGAGTCGTAGCCGCTGCGATAGCCGAAGGCGCTGGTTTTGCCCGGGCGCAGGTAATCATCCGCCGATTTCGGGCGGAAGGATACATTCCCTCCGATGGCGCTGTTGGCCGTTTCCGTCGAGGTGGCGCCGGACTGGATATCCACGCTGCCGTACATATACGGGTCGATATAATCGCGGCCGATGCCGAAGGTATTGAGCCCCGAGCGGCCGACGTAGCCGCGGCCGGTGGCGTTGGGCTGGGCGATACCGTCCACGTCGATACCGACGCGGTTGCTCTCCATGCCGCGAATGTTGTAGCCGGTGTAGCCCCCGCGGTCGAAGCCGCTTTTGCCGTTGCCGGAGCCGCCGCTGGCCCCGGTGGCGCTGATGAGCGGTTCATAGCGCATGATCGAGCCGAAATCGTTAGCGCCTTTGTCCTCCAGCTCCCGGGCGCTGATGCTGTGCTCGTTACCGGCTTTTTGCGCCGGCGCGGGAGCGGTGACGGTCATTTGTTCCGAGGTGTCATCCACCGCCTCGCCGCCGATGGCGGAAGTGCCTGCTGCGACGGCAGAAGTTTGATAAATTGCTGCAAGCAAAGAGGTCACCAGCAGGCGTTTTTTACACCCTGCTGCTGACGGAGTCGATTTGTACATAGTCGCCACGCCTTGATCGTTATTAGTATCGGCTCACGCGTTACTTCCAGAGTTGCAGGTTGCTCCGTCTTTTCCGTTGCGGATAGTGTCTCACTCCATTTGTTGATTGCGAATGGTAATGATAGGTATTTTCGTTTGCAACAAAATATTCATGTATTCCTCATTTAAACTGCACTTTGTTTACACTGTGCCCTTTCAGCCTGAGCGAGATGACGATGAATTCAAAAGCGGCTATCACCATCACCTATTGTTCCCAGTGCAACTGGATGCTGCGCGCCAGCTGGATGGCGCAGGAGCTGTTACACACCTTCAGCACCGATATCGCCTCGGTGACGCTGGTGCCGGGCACCGGCGGGATCTTCACTATCGATATCGACGGCCAGCAGATCTGGGAGCGGAAGCAGGATGGCGGCTTTCCGGATGCGGCAGAGCTGAAACGCCGGGTGCGCGATGTCTGCTTTCCGGAAAAAGCATTGGGGCATGTTGATAAACCCGCTAACCCGACCTAATCGTTAGGAAAGCGGCTGCGTGGCCCGTTTAAAAGGTGTATTATTGATGCATCTTTTTGTGGAGAGGGAAGTTGACGGTGGGCAAACGCATCGAACGTGAAAAGCAGACGATCGGTCGGATGATTGGGCTTTATCAGCGCCGCTGTCCGGATGCCCGCGACGACGGCGAGCACTATCAGGCGCTGAACGCCTACGCCGACAAGCGGCTTGATAAGTGCGTGTTTGGCGACAATAAACCGGCCTGCAAGCAGTGTCCGGTACACTGCTATCAGCCGGCGAAGCGCGAAGAGATGAAGCAGATTATGCGCTGGGCCGGGCCACGAATGCTCTGGCGCCACCCGATCCTGACCCTTCGCCATCTGCTGGATGACAGGCGGCCGGTGCCGCCGGTGCCGGAAAAATATCGACCGAAAAAATAGCGGCCTTTCCCCGGCCTGGGCTGCGCGCAGCCGGGGGACAAGCGCAGCCCCGGTAAGGCGTTAGCCGCCACCGGGGATGGGTGATGAAGCCTTCTGTTTCTGACTATCCCGGATCGTGCTTGTCACAAAGGCGACCACAAACAGCGCGCTGAACAGCACCACGATAGTCGGCGCCGGCGCGCTATCGAGATAAAACGCCAGCCACACTCCTCCCGCCGAGCAGCAGACCGCTACCGCCACCGCCAGCAGCAGGGCGTGGATAAAGCGCCGTACCAGCAGGAGCGCGATCGCCCCTGGGGCAATCAGCAGCGAAATCGACAGAATAATCCCTACCGACTGCAGCGTCGCGACGATGGTCAGGGCGATCATGCACAGCATGCCGTAATGCAGCAGTCCGCCGCGCAGGCCGCTGGCTTTGGCCTGCGTCGGATCGAAGGCGTGCAGCAAAAAATCCCGCCATTTCAGCCCGATAATCAGCGCAATCATCAGCGCGATAGCCGCCGTTTGTCCAATATCGCTGAGGGAGATCCCGAGCATGTCGCCGAACAGAATATGGTCGAGATGGACGTCGGACCGGATCGCTACGTACAGCACCAGCCCGGCGCCAAACATGCCGGAGAAGACGATTCCCATGATGGTATCGCGTTTGAGGCGGCTGTTGTCGTCGAGAAAACCGGTCGTCACGGCGCAGAGCAGCCCGGCGATAAACGCGCCGATGGCGAAGGGGATGCCGATAATGTAGGCCAGCACCACGCCGGGAAAGACCGCGTGGCTCATGGCGTCGCCCATCAGCGCCCAGCCTTTGAGCACCAGAAAGACCGACAGCAGCGCGCAGGGCACGGCAACGACCATCGATACTGTTATCGCGTTGACCATAAAAGGAAACTGGAACGGGGCCAGGATCAGATTCAGCATGCTGCCTCCCCGGCGCGGCGGCGGTTGGCCAGCAGGCCATGCTTCGGCGCGAAGATAAAGGTGATGAGGAACAGCAGCGTTTGCGCCACCACGATAATGCCGCCGGTGGCGCCGTCGAGGTAGTAACTGAGCCAGGCGCCGAAGAAGCTGGTCAGGCTGCCGATGGCGACGGCGATGGCCAGCAGGCGCGGGAAGCGGTCGGTTAACAGCCAGGCGGTGGCGCCGGGGGTGACCACCAGGCAGATAACCAGAAAGGCGCCGACGGTCTGCAGCGCCGCTACGGTGCAGGCCGCCAGCAGGGTAAAGAACAGCAGCTTCAGGCCGCGGGTGTTCAGACCAATCGAGCGGGCGTGGTGCTCATCGAAGAAGGTCACCATCAGATCTTTCCACTTCAACAGCAGGATCGCCATCGAGATAAAGCCGATCGCCGCCAGCTGGATAATATCCTCCGGGGCGATGGCCAGAATATTGCCGAGGATAATGGTCTGGATATTCACCGACGTCGGGTTCAGCGACACCATAAACAGCCCGATCCCGAAGAAGGAGGAGAAGATCAGGCCGATAATTGCATCCTCTTTCAGCCGCGACCGCTGCTGCAAAAACAGCATACTGCCCGCCGCCAGGCCGCCGGAGAGAAACGCGCCGAGGGCAAACGGCAGGCCGAGCATATAGGCCCCGGCGACGCCGGGCACAATCGAGTGGGAAAGGGCGTCGCCAATCAGCGACCAGCCCTTCAGCATCAGGTAGCAGGAGAGAAAGGCGCAGACGCCGCCCACCAGCGCCGCCACCCACATCGCATTGAGCATATAGTGATAGCCAAACGGCTCCAGCAGCCAGCTCATCGTGGGCCTCCCGCCGCGCGCCGGCTGATAAACGGCCGCTCGTCATCGGTGATAATCTGCGCTTCCGCACCGGTGAGCGCGACGTGGCGCAGTACGCCGCTGAAAGCCCGCTCCACATTCTCGGCGGTGAAGGTGGTTTCTGTCGGGCCGCTGGCCAGCACGGTGCCTTTTACCATCACCGTGTAATCGCAAAATTCACTTACGGACCCGAGATTATGGGTGGAAACCAGCATGGTACAGCCCTCATCGCGGAGCTCGCGCAGCAGGCTGATGATCCGCGCTTCGGTCTGCACATCGACGCCGGTAAAAGGCTCATCCAGCAGGATCACCTGGCCCTGCTGAGCGATGGCGCGGGCAAGGAAGACGCGCTTTTTCTGCCCGCCGGAGAGCTCGCCAATTTGCCGATGGCGGTACTCGCTCATGCCCACGCGGGCCAGCGCGGCATCGACAATCTCGCGATCGCGCGGCTTTGCCCGCCGCAGCCAGCCCATATGGCCGTAGCGGCCCATCATCACCACATCCTCCACCAGCACCGGGAAGGACCAGTCCACCTCTTCCGACTGCGGGACATAGGCGACCAGGTTCTGGCGCAGCGCGCGGTTGACCGGCTGGCCGAGGATGGCGATCTCGCCGTGACCGACGCGCACAAAGCCCATCAGCGCTTTAAACAGTGTGGATTTACCCGAGCCGTTAACCCCCACCAGCGCGGCAATGGCGCCGCGCGGTACGCTGAACGAGGCGTCGCGCAGGGCGGTGTGGCCGTTGCGCCAGGTGACGGTGAGCTGGTCGACATACAGACCCGCTTGCGCAGTATTCATGGCTGTTTCCTCATCCCGTCCTGGATACCGTTGACGATGGTTTCGGTGGTGACGCGCAGCAGGTCGAGCCAGGTCGGCACCGGGCCGTCGGCGGCGCTCAGCGAATCGACATACAGCACGCCGCCGTAGTGGGCGCCGGCTTCGCGCGCCACCTGACGCGCCGGTTTATCGGAGATGGTGCTTTCGCTGAAGATGGTCGGGATCTGTTCTTTCTTCATGGTGTCGATAACCTTGCGCACCTGTTGCGGAGTGCCCTGCTGGTCGGCGTTAATCGGCCACAGATACAGTTCGCGCAGGCCATAGTCGCGGGCCAGATAGGAGAAGGCTCCCTCGCTGGTGACCAGCCAGCGCTTATCCGCCGGCAGCTGCGCCAGTCTGGCCTGCAGCGGCGCCATCGTCTGGCGGATCTTCTCTTTATAGGCCTCGGCGTTGCGGCGATAGGTGTCGGCGTGAGGCGGATCGTATTTCACCAGCGCATCGCGAATATTATCGACATAGATCAGGGCGTTATCTGCCGACATCCAGGCATGGGGATTGGGCTTTCCGCTATAGGGGCCTGCGCTGATGCCCATCGGCTGGATCCCCTCGCTGACCACCACCTCCGGGACGCCCTGCAGGTGCTGATAAAAGCGGGCAAACCACCGTTCGAGATTGAGACCGTTGCTGAGGATCAGCTGCGCCCCCTGCGCGCGTTTGATATCGCCGGGGGTAGGCTGGTAGTCGTGGATCTCCGCGCCCGGTTTGGTGATGGAGCTGACGACGGCGGCATCGCCGGCCACGTTCTGCGCCATATCGGCGATAACCGTGAAGGTGGTGATAACCCTGAATTTCTCCTGCGCCGAGGCCGGCGCCGCGGCCAGCAGGGCCAGCGCGCTGGCCAGCAGCAATGATTTCAGCGGTGTCAGGTGCAGCATAGGATCCCTCGCAATGATGTGGTTAATTTCCCAGCGTTTATAGCCATTGCTATGTTATATAGCACAAGCTATTTACAAATGAAAATAATTCTTATTTGCATGCGTGGGTAATAATGAGCCGGGAAACGAAAGCGATAAGAAAGGGGAGAGATAAGGCTGGCCCGGCGCGAACCGGGCGAAGATCAAGAGATATCGGCGACCGACTGGCGCGGGATCAGGCGGCCAGCCAGCGAGCGGCCCTCGGCGGTGAAGGTTGGCCGATCGTCAATCAGGCTGCGGATACGCTGAATACAGTTATCCAGCAGCGCCTCCAGTGGCCAGGAGATGCAGGTCAGCGGTGGGTAGAGCAGCGAGGCGAGCGGGGAATCCTCAAGGCTCAGCAGGGAGACTTCCTGCGGGACGGCGATGGTGAATTCGCGCAGCAGGCGCATTGCCTCAGCGGCGTAGCGGTCACGTTTAACGATAATGACTGAGTATTTACTGAAGCTGTTAATTAAGGTCAGCAGCGCCTGTTCGACATCATCGTTGGCCGTCAGCACCAGCTGGCGGTTAAAAGGAATGGAGTAGTTCTGCAGAACGTTGCGGTAGCCTTCCATCATCTGGCGGCTGGCATCGTCGCTATCGCTGTCCACCAGCAGGGCGATGTTGCGGTGTCCCTTGCCAATCACATAGCGGCAGGCGCTTTCAGTGGCGAAGGCGAAGTCATAGCCCTGGCTGTTGCTCCCGGCGACGCCGAAACGGTCAAAGGCGATAACGTTGCGCGGCGCGTCGGCAGCAACGGCGCCCAGCACCACCACCGCCACGCACTGGCGCTGCAGATCGTCGATCGCCGCCGCCTGCTCTACCGGATCGCTGACATACTGGACCAGCAGGCTTTTATTCAGCCCTTTCAGCGCCTGCGAGAGGAGCGGCAGCAGACGCGCGCCGTTGCTCTCGTCCTGCGCGGAAATCACCAGACCAACGTGGCTGGATGTCTGACTGGCGAGGTTTTGCGCGGCAAAGCTCGGGCGATAGTTGAGTTCTTCAACGGCCCGCAGCACAGCTTCCCGGCTCTCTTCGCGCACGCCCCGGGTGCCGGTCAGCACGCGGGAAACCGTCGCTCTTGAGACATTCGCTAATCTTGAAACATCATCAATCGTTGGCATGGCTTTTTCTGTCTGGACATTTTCGCCTAGCTTAACATACCTGCTGAAAAAAGTGTCTACCGTGGCCCGTCCACGGCGCCGGGCAGACGGGGCAGCCAGGCCGCGCCGCGCACGCCGCTGGCGTCGCCGAAGCGGGCCGGTTTGATCTGCGTGCGGCAGCTGTCGGAGAAGATCCACGGAACGATGGCGGCAGGCAGATCGCGATAGATCTGGCTGACGTTGGACAGACCGCCGCCCAGCACAATCACCTGCGGGTCGAGAATATTGATCACCGACGCCAGGCTACGGGCAAAAGCATCGATAAAGTGTCGCCAGTGGGCCAGCGCGCGCGGATCGCCGTTTTGCGCCGCGGCGACAATGGCCTCCGCACGCGCTTGTTCCCCGTAGCGGCGGGCGAAGCCGGTGCCGGAGAGAAAGCTTTCGATGCAGTTCGTTTTGCCGCAGTAGCAGGGCTGCGGCGGGCCATCCCGCTCAGAAGTATAGCCCGGCAGCGGATTATGCCCCCACTCCCCGGCGATAGCGTTGGGACCGCTAAGCAGCTGTTGATGAACGGCGATCCCGCCACCGCAGCCGGTACCGATAATCACCCCGAAGACGGTGGCGGCCCCGGCGCCGGCGCCATCTACCGCCTCCGAAAGGGTGAAGCAGTCGGCATCGTTTGCCATCCACACCGGCTGGCCAAGCTGCTGCATGATATCCCGGCGCAGATCGTGACCGTTGAGCACCAGGCAGTTGCAGTTTTTAATGCGCCCGCTTTGCGGATCGATAGCCCCAGGCAGGCCGATCCCCAGGGTGAATGGCTGCGGGCTGACCGCGCGAATATCGGCAATCAGGGTCAGCAGTTGACGCATAAAGGCGTCATAGCTATCTTTGTGGGTCGGCCGACGCAGGCGCTGGACGCATTCGCCTGCCGGGTCCAGCAGTACGGCTTCCATTTTGGTGCCGCCAATATCTATTCCAAGATGTAACATAGTGACCTCGGGGATTCAGACCCGGCCAGCACGTCTGGCCGGGCAAGGCGCTAGGCGTGAAGCGGTTGCGCGCGGTAAATCGCAATCAGTTCGGCAATCAGCTCTTTCGCCAGAATGGAGGTCATCAGGTGATCCTGAGCATGGACCATCACCAGCGTCATTTTGGTTTTTCCCTCGCCTTCGTCAGCTTCGATAAGCTGGGTCTGTACAAGGTGAGCTTCGCGGGAATAATGGGCCGCTTCCTGCATTTTGGCGTCGGCGGTGGCGAAATCACCCGCTTTAGCGGCGTGCAGCGCTTCGTAGCACAGGCTACGTGACTGGCCGGCGTTGATGATGATCCCCATCACCTGTTCTTCTAATTCCATGATTATCCTCTGAATCGTTAGCGTTAAGCGGTTTGCGCCACGTTGTCAGCCTGGCTGACGGCGTTTTCACGCTCCTGGGCCAGCAGCTGTTTTTCGTAAGCTTTGAGAAATGGCAGGTACATCACCATGGCGGTGGCCATACAAATGAGGCACAGGATCACTGGGCTAAAGCTCCAGTTCGCCGCCCACGAGGCGCCGATGGGCGCCGGCGTTGTCCACGGCGTCATCGATACTACGCGGCTGACCAGGTCCAGCTTCAGCGCAAAGTACGCCAGGGTCGCGTTGACCATCGGTACCAGCACGAACGGCAGGAAAAACAGCGGATTCATGATGATCGGTGCGCCGAAGAGGATCGGTTCGTTAATATTGAATACCCCCGGCACGACCCCCATCCGGCCAATCGTCCGCAGATGTACGGCCTTGCTGCGCAGCAGCATCAGCGCCAGCGGCAGGGTTGAGCCGACGCCGCCGATCAGCAGATAGTGATCCCAGAAGCCCTGGACATAGATGTGCGGGATAGCGGTGCCAGCGGCCATCGCCGCCTGATTGACCGACAGGTTGGCCATCCAGAAGGGGTTCATGATCCCGGTGACGATCAGCGCGCCGTGGATCCCGGCGAACCACAGCACCTGACAGACCAGCACTGACAACAGAATGGCCGGCAGCGTATCGGAAGCCGCGACCAGCGGTTTGACCAGCGACATGATCGCTTCCGGAATGATCATCCCCAGTTGGGCCTCGATAAACAGGTTCAGCGGATGCAGCGTCAGAATGATCGCCAGCACCGGGATCAGGATCTCGAACGAGCGCGCCACCCCGGCAGGCACTTCCGGCGGCAGACGAATGGTGATGTTATGCCGCTTGAGGAAGGCGTACAGCTCGGTGGAATAGATGGCCACCAGAATGGCGGTGAATATCCCCTGACCGGAGAAGTAGGCAGTAGAGATCTGGCCATCTTTCAGCGGCGCGGCTACCAGCAGAAACGACATCAGCGACAGCATCCCGGCGGTCAGCGAGTCCAGGTGATGGTGCTTGGCGAGGCTGGCGGCGATCCCGACGGCAATGAACAGGGTCATCACCCCCATGCTGAAGTTGAACGGCAGCATCAGCGCATCGCGATGATCGAGCGAAAATTGCAGCCAGGCGCGGGCAAAGCCCCACGTCGTATCCGGAGAAAACGGCGGAAAGATAAATACCAGCAAAAACGAGCCTACGATCATAAAGGGCAGGGCGGTAATAAAACCGTCGCGGATCGAGGTGACGTATTTTTGCTGGCCGATCGCCCCCGCCATAGGCGTGATCTGCCGTTCGATCACATCGATCAGTTTAGCGTACAGAGAGCTCATGTTCTTTCCTTAGTTCTTGTTTTCAATGAGGGAAAGGGCGAAATCGAGGACCGCGGCGCCTTTTTGCATGCCGTAGTCCATCATATTGATGGGTTCGACGCGGATACCGTATTTATCCGCCTGTTTTTGCAGATCCTGCTGCATGTATTTCACCTGCGGCCCCAGCAGCACCACCTGATAATGGCCAACCTGTTCGGCGAATTCCGCTACGCCATAGGCATTGATCTCTACCGGCAGGCCCCGCTGTTCGGCTTCGGCAATCATTTTTTTCATCAGCAGGCTGGTGGACATGCCTGCCGAACAACACAACATAATTTTTTTCATAAGTACCGCTCCTGATGAGATTGGATGTGCGGACTATAGTCAAAATGGATGCATTACGGAAAGCGCTTTCCATTTGTGGATTTATTAATTGTGACCATGATCACCTATGGCAGGCTTTCACTTTCCGGTGTTGTGGGCGATCATCCCGGCGAGACAACCATTCGCAAAGGTAGGAGTATGAACATTCAGTTAATGAATGTGGCCGTGGATATCATCGAGCAGCGGCTGGCGCCGCTGGCGAATGTTCTGACGCGCAACAACCACATTACGGCGATGCGCGATAGCTTTGCGCTGGCAATGCCCTTTGTGATTGTTGGCAGCCTGTTGGTGCCCATTTTGTTTCCGCCCGTTTCCATCGACGGCGCCTCGCGTTTCGGCCAGGTCTATTTGCTGCTGCGGCCTATCCTGCTGCCGACCTTTCAGCTAACCATTGGCCTGGTGGCGCTGATTGTCGCCTTCGGCGCCAGCGCCAGTCTCGCCAAGCAGTACCGTCTGCCGGAACGGCTCTGCGGTTTAACCGGGTGTCTGGCTTTTCTGCTGTTTATCGGCTTTCGCGAGACTGCGGTGAGCAACGTTTATCTCGGCGGTATGGGGATATTTACCGCCCTGATATCCAGTACCTATTCCATTGAGATAATTCGTTTTTTCTACAAAAAAGGCTGGTGTATCCGCCTGCCTGATGAAGTGCCGCTGATGACTCGCAATGGCTTTCAACTGCTGATCCCGCTGCTGGTGGTGATGCTGTCGATAAGCGTGATGAATGCCATACTGCTGCAGACCACCGGACGCATCGTACCGGAGTTAATCAGCGAAGCGGTGCGGCCGCTGGTGCTGGCGTCCGACACGCTGATGGCGGTACTGATCTCTTTATTTATCTGTAACTTACTCTGGTTTATCGGTATCCACGGCGCGCTGATCATCACCGGGATTATGAACCCCTTCTGGATGACCTATCTGTTTGAAAATCAGCAGGCGCTGGCGGCGGGTTCGCCAACGCTGCCGCATATTTATCTGCAGGGGTTCTGGGATTTTTACCTGCTGATCGGCGGTATCGGCTCCACTTTGCCGCTGGTGCTGATGGCGATGCGCAGCCGCTCGCGGCAGCTGAAAAGCGTGGCAAAAATTGGCCTGCTGCCGTCGCTGTTTAATATCAACGAGCCAATACTGTTTGGTTTTCCGGTAATCATGAACCCGGTTTTTTTACTGCCGTTTCTCTTTGTTCCGCTGATAAATGCCTGTATCGCATGGTATTTAACTCAGCTGGGTATCCTCGACCGCGCGGTGGCGATGCTGCCATGGTCGATGCCTTCCCCGCTGGGGGCGGCATGGTCGGCGAACGGCAGCTGGAAAAATTTGTGCATGAGCCTGTTCGCGATGTTTAACGCCTGGATGCTCTATCGCCCCTTCTTTAAAGTGTACGAACGCCAGCTCGCGGAAACCGAGCGCTGACCCCCTCACCGTCGGGGGCTTATCCTCCGACGGCACCTGTTCACTTTCTCTTTCTTCCGCTCTGCTGCCGGCTTCCGGCGGCATTCTTGTTATTTTATGTGATCAGTCTCACGAATATATTCGTCGCAGAGCGAATTTTGTGAACCAGATAGGCAATTATGGAAAGCGCTTTCCAATATCGGATGTACATTTCCATTTTTGATCCGTAAATTTCCCCTCCGTTATCGGTTCGTGTTAACAAACATAACGTGGGAAAAAATAATGATAAAGCTGAAACATTCAATACCTCTGGCTCTCCTCGCGCTGGCAGGGGCCAGCAGCCTGGCCTGCGCCGATCCGAAGTATGATTTTGCGCTGCATGGCTATATCCGCTCCGGGATCCTGGCGAACTCCGATGGCAACCGCGCGGACTCCGTCGGCCTGATGCCGGACGGTAAGTGGCGACTGGGCAACGAAGAAGACACCAAGATCGAACTGATCCCCACCGTGACGCTGACGGCGGACAGCGGCGTGGTGGCGAAAGTGCAGGCCAACCTCACTCACCAGTCGAAATGCACCTCCGACTGGAACTGTCAGGATGACGATGGCCATGACGTACAGTTTCGTGAAGGGTTCGCCGAGCTGAGCAATCTGGATTTTGCGCCGGAGATGACCTTCTGGGCTGGTAAGCGCTACAGCAGCTCCAACACCTCCAGCCATCAGTTCGACTGGGAGTACATTCAGTACAACGGCACCGGCGGCGGCTTCGACAACATGGATCTCGGCTTCGCCCGCTTCGACGCCGGGGTGTACGCCTTTTCACCCACCGATGAAACCAAAGCCTACCCGGTGGATAAGGGAGATCAGGGCTACCCGGATGACTATTCCCTCAACCTGTGGCTGAAAAAGATCGCCGGGACAGGCTTCGATCTGGAGCTGATCGGCCACCATATGAACCGTAACGAAAACCACCCGACTTCCGCCGAGAAGGGCTATGGCGTGACCGGTATTTATAACTTTGACGGTTTCTATGGCCTGACCGGAGGCTACTCCCGCCTCGCATTGCAGTACGGGAAAGGGCTGGCGGCGGGTGACTCGCTGGGTAAAAACGGCTGGGGCTGGGCCAATCTGGAAAACACTCAGTCCTGGCGAGTGGTGCTGGATAGCGTGGCCTCGATGGGCGATCTGGAGATCTCCACCTTCGCTTTCTGGCAGAAAGATAAAAACTACCGCTGGTGGACGGAAGATGACCATGGCTGGGGACGCTCGATGTGGGTCGCCGGTATCCGCCCTTATCATCAGATCACCCGCAACTTTGCCATGCAGTACGAACTGGGCTACGAATATCTGGATGATAAAAACTACAAAGGGGTCAACGGCAAAGGCAAAGGCGGCCTGACCAAAGTCACCGTTGCGCCAACCCTGACCTTTGACTCCGGTTTCTGGGCACGCCCGCAGCTGCGCTTCTTCGTCACCTACGCGAAGTGGGATAAAGGCGTCTCCGATGCGCTGGACGGCAACTACAACTGGGATACCAATACCATCACCGCCGGCGGGTATTCCCGCAGTGGCTCTACCGACACCGTTAACTTCGGCGTACAGGCCGAGGTCTGGTTCTAAGGAGAGACAACGATGAAGCCGATGAAAAACCTGCTGCTGATGGGGCTGCTGTCCGCGCTGGGGGCCGGCGGGGCGCTGGCCGCCGAGCGCGCGCACTTTACGCACTTTATCACTCGCGACGGCGCCACCCTCAAGGACGGCGACAAGGTGTTTCGTTTCGCCGGGATCCACGCGCCGGAGCTGCACCGCATTGAAGACGACGCCCGCGGCCCCTGCAGAGCAGACCCGCGCGGCTGGGGACAATACTTTAAATGGCCAACGGCGCAGGAGCAGCAAAACTGGATCCAGGCGATGGTGCAAACCGGGGCGAAAGCCCAGCGCGTCTACGTGCTGTCGGTGCAGCAGGAATTTGATAAAGCCTGCGGGCGCGAGACCCATATTCTGGCGCCGGAAACGGCGGACGGCATGCCGCGGCTGAATGAGAAAGCCATGCGGGTGTATGACAACATGATTGCCGAAGCGGATAAACAGGGATTGCGACTGATCCTGCCGTTTATTGACCACTGGTGGTGGTGGGGCGGGCGTGAGCAGCTGGCGGCGTTCTACCACGAAAAAGCGGAAGACTTTTATCGGACCGATAGCAAGACCTTCAAAGCCTATCTGGATGTGATCCGCCAGGTTATCACCCGGACAAATACTGTCACCGGCCGCGCTTATTATGATGAAAAGGCGATCATGGCCTGGGAAACCGGTAACGAGCTGGAGGATACCAACGCCGATTTCCTGCATCAGACCGCGGCGTGGATTAAAAAATGGGCCCCTCATCAGCTGGTGGTGGATGGCACCTATAAGAAAATCAATTCCTTTGCGCTGACCGACCCCAATGTAGATATCGTCAGCAATCACTATTACACCAATGCCGATAATAACCATCCCGGGCAGGTGACGCAGGATCTGCGCGCCGTCGGCGGGCAAAAAGTCTATCTCGTCGGCGAGTTTGGCCTGCTGCCGGCGGATCAACTGAACGCCATTATGCAGTCGATCGTTCACAGCGACGTCAACGGGGCGCAAGCCGCCGGCGGGCTTATCTGGGGCTTCCGCGGCCATCGTCACGACGGCGGCTTCTACTGGCATAAGGAGTCGACCGGGCACTACAGCTACCACCTGCCGGGGTTTGCCAAAGAAGGCGAAACGAACCAGGAGCAGGCGGTGGTCGATCTGGTGCGCACGGCCGCGGCGCAGATGGCCGGACAGCAGACGATGGCGCCGCTGCCGAAGCCGGACGCGCCTTTGCTGCGCGAGACCACCTCGCCCTTCGCGATCAACTGGATGGGAGCCGCGGTGGGACGCAGCTACGATGTCGAACGCGCCGCCTCGCCGACCGGGCCGTGGACGGTGGTGGGCCGGGATATCTCCGATGGCGTTAACGAATGGAATCCGGAAACCATGGTTCTGTTCCGCGACGATTATCGTCAGCTTCAGCTCGGGCATACGTATTACTACCGGGTGACGGCGAAAAACGAGAGCGGTCATTCGGCTCCTTCCAATGTGATTAGCGTGCAGCATAGCGAGGAGAATCAGCCGCCGGTTGTCACGCTGGAACCGGCCCTAACCACCACGCAGGACCAGGGCGTCGAGCTTACGGCCAGCTGGCAGGACGATGGCCTGCCGTCGCGAGAGGTTAAGGTGGGCTGGCAGCACGCCGGTGAGGGACAGGTGCATTTTTGCCATGCCGATCGGGCTCAAACCCGGGCCTGGTTTACGGCGCCAGGTACCTATGCGCTGACGTTCACGGCGGACGATGGGCTGCTGAAAAGCAGCAAAACCGTGACCGTGACGGTGGGCGAAGCGACGGGGAAAGCGCCGGCGGATTTCTGTCGTTATCACGGCGAAGTTTATGGCGTGGCTGAGGGGCACCTGACGGTAATGAAGAGTGATAAAGACGCGCTGACAGTTGGCGAGGACGGCTTCCTCGGCCCATTTGCCAACGAGGGGGATAAGATCAGCTGGCAGGTGCAGGCGCCGTGGAGCGGTCAGTTCCTGCTCAATGTAACCTTCAATGGCAAATGGGGCGGTAAGCAGAACTCCTTTGTCGTCAACGGGGGCGCTCCGCAGGCCGTGGCCTTCCCGCAGACGGATGAGCAGGGCCAGCAGCTGCGGATACCGGTGACGCTTAACGCGGGGACTAATCAGATTGACTTCGGCCGCTTCGCCGGCGACTGGGGCTATATGTTCATTAAATCGATCGAAGTGGTCGCTGAGTAGTACGTTCAGGCTGCGCCAGACGGGCGCAGCCTTTTTTCGAAGGAGAGGTTATGCAGCAATATCAGTTTCCGCAAGGGTTTCTGTGGGGGGCGGCGGCGTCTGGCCCGCAAACGGAAGGGGTCACCAATAAGCGCCATCGTTCCATCTGGGACAGTTGGTTTGCCGAACAGCCGGAGCGATTTTATCAGCAGGTAGGGCCGCAAACCGTGTGTGATACTTATCATCAGTATCCGCAGGACGTGGCGCTGATGAAAAAGACCGGCTTCAACTCGTTTCGCACCTCAATTCAGTGGTCACGACTGATCGCGGATTTGGAAACCGGCGCACCGGACCCGGACGCGGTGCGTTTTTATCATGGCTATCTTGATGAGATGATCGCCAACGGCATTGAGCCGATGATCAATCTCTACCATTTTGATATGCCGGAGGTGCTGCAGAAACAGTACGGTGGCTTTGAATCGGCGCACGTAGCAGAGCTGTTTGCCCGCTTTGCCCGCACCGCCTTTAGCCTGTTTGGCCATAAGGTTAAATACTGGATAACCTTCAACGAGCCGATTGTACCGGTTGAGGGAGGCTACCTGTACGATTTCCACTATCCGTGTAAGAAAGATGGTCGGCTGGCGGCGCAGGTGGCGTTTAACATTATGCTGGCGCATGCCAAAGCGGTCACGGCTTATCGTGAACTGGCGCTGGCGGGCGAGATCGGCGTGGTGCTCAACCTGACCCCGAGCTATACGCTCACCGATAGCGACGCGGATAAAAAGGCCGCCGGGTATGCCGACCTGTTTTTTAACCGCAGCTTCCTTGACCCGCTGGTAAAACATGAATTCCCCAAAGCGCTGTGCGAGATCCTCGCCGCCCACGACTGCCTGCCGACGACCAGCAAAGACGACGTGGCGTTGATCCTCAGCGCGGAGATCGATTTTCTTGGGGTGAATTATTACGTGCCGCGGCGGGTAAAAGCGCGTGAGAGCGAATATGACCTCGATTATTTCACCCCGGAATACTATTTCGAAAACGCGGTGAACCCGCAGGGCCGCTTTAACCCCTATCGTGATAACAACGAGATCCTGCCGCAGGCTATTTATGACATTGCCGCCAATATTCGCGAAAACTACGGCAATATTAAGTGGTATCTCGCGGAAATCGGCATCGCGATGGATCGAGAATCAGAGGGAGAGCCAGGGGCGGACGGGGTGATAGACGATAATTTTCGCATACAGCTGATGGAGGAGCATCTGGTGCAACTGCACCGCGCCATTGCCGACGGCGCGAACTGCTTTGGCGTACACCAGTGGACGTTTATCGACAACTGGTCGTGGATCAATGCCTTCAAACGGCGCTACGGCTTCTGGCGACTGGATCTGGAGACCGGCGAGCGACATATAAAACGCAATGCGCTGTGGTTTGCCGAACTGGCGACCAGCAACGGTTTTACCAGCGAAAAATAGCGCTCTGCGCCAGCGCTCCCTCTTACCGGCGCGCAAAGAGGGAGCGCGCGAGGCTACACCAGCTCGTCTTTATTAATGCCCAGCCGCTTCATGCGCGACAGGAGCGTGGTGCGCTTCAGCCCCAGCCGCTGGGCGGCGCCCTTCGGCCCGGCCACCACGCCGTTGCTCTCCTTTAGCACCCGGACGATCAGCTGATATTCATCTTCGCCTTCCTCAGGCAGGACCTCTGGCGACCGCGGAGGCTCGACGATATCCCGCTCCGGCAGGGAGAGCTGCAGCACGTTGCCGCGGGTCAGCAGCACCGCCCGTTCGATGACGTTTTCCAGCTCGCGCACGTTGCCCGGCCACTCCATGCGCGTCAGGGTACGCAGGGTCTCCGCCGGAATGCTGTCGATATTGCGTCCCATGCGGCGGGCGATTTTGAAGGTAAAGGCCTTCACCAGCAGCGGGATATCGTCGGGACGCTCGCGCAGCGGCGGCAGGTGGATCGGGAACACGTTGAGCCGGTAGTAGAGGTCGCTGCGAAATTCCCTGTCGATAACCATCTGCTTGAGATCGCGGTTGGTGGCGGCGATCAGTCGGACGTCGGTCTGGATCAGCTTGTTGCTCCCCAGGCGCTCGAACTCCTGCTCCTGGAGAACGCGCAGCAGCTTGGGCTGCAGCTCCAGCGGCATATCGCCCACTTCATCAAGGAACAGGGAGCTTTTGTCCGCCAGTTCGAAGCGGCCGATACGCTGGGCGCTGGCCCCGGTGAACGCTCCGCGTTCGTGGCCGAACAGATCGCTCTCCAGCAGACCGGCGGGCATCGCGGCGCAGTTCATCTTCACCATCCGCCGACTGTTTCGTCCGCTGAGGTTATGAATGGCGCGGGCGATAAGCTCTTTGCCGGTGCCGGTTTCGCCGAGGATCAGCACGGTGCTGTCGCTGTGGGCCACCATCTCGACCTGCTTGAGCACATTGTTCATCGCCTCGCTACGGCCGATGATCTCCCCGAATTCGCTCTCGACATTGTTGAGCTGCTCGGTGAGGGCGAGGTTCTCATCCACCAGTCGCTCTTTCAGGCGCTGAATTTCGCGGTAGGCGAGGGCGTTATCGATAGCGATCGACACCCGCTCGGCGATCTGCCGCAGCAGCTTGAGATTTGTGGTGGTAAATACCTGTTCGTCGCATTGCGCCAGCTTCAGCACCCCGAGGAGGGTGTTGCCGGACATCAGCGGCAGCAGGCACAGGGTCTGGATCTTGTTGCCCCACATTTCGAAGAGCATCTTCTCGTACGGCGCGAGGGTGTCATGCTCGTGCAGATTAAGCAGCAGCATCTCTTTGCTTTTGAACACGCGCTCGGTGAGGGTGCCCGCTTCATCTACCTCGCTCTGGTCGTGAACCGGATGGCTGGCATCGAGATAGTGCGTGGAATAGATGTTGAGCTTCCCTTTGCGGTTGCTGCGCAGCACCACGCTGATGGCGTCGATCCGGAAGTAGCGATGGATCTCTTTCGCCACCTCGCTGACCAGCTCGTCGATATCCAGACGTGAGAGGACCGCGTTGGTGATCGCCACCAGGATGCGGAAGTTGTCGCGCTCGTGGCACAACAGATCGTAATCGACGTTATTGCTGACCCGGTTCTGAATCTGCTCGCTGACGACGGCGACGATCTGCGCGAAGGTATGCAGCCGCTGGAACTCTTTCTCGCTCCATGGCCGGTTGTCACGGCGCAGAAATTCGCAACCGCCGAAGATCCGCCCGTCGGCCGCCAGCGGCAGCAGCGAGTAGTACCCGAACGGGCGATAGATCCCGCTGCGGATAAGCTGCGGCCAGGTGTCGGCAAAGGTCTCATGATCGCAATGCAGGGCATCCGGCCGGGAGAGCAAGCGGCGCACCGGTCCGTGGGCGAGCACGGTTTCATCTTCATAGCTCACCGGCTGGCCTGCCTCATCGCAGGCGTATCTGGCCGCGCGGTGGTTGCCTGCGTTCCACAGGATAATGGCCGCTTCGTCGGCCAGTGCGGACTGTTGCACCAGGCGGGTCAGGGTTTCGCTCAGCGCAGCCAGATCGGGCTGCTGTAATAAAAGCCGGGTGATATCAAACAGACCCTGCTGGCCGAGATCGCTCATCGGTGTATACGACATGGCTTACATCCAAAACGCGCCGGCAACGCGGCGCATAAGAAAATGATGGTACAAATAATAGTATGTTAATAAAGCGGTTATTGCCGCTTTAACCCATCCGTGGGCGCCCGCTGGTTTGGGCGGGACAATCATGCTGGCTTTTCCCGGCTCGCGCTGCGCTTAGCCGGGCTACATGTGCGCGCCGTGTTGTAGCCTGGATAAGGCGCCAGCCGCTATCCGGGACCCGACGCCGTTGTTAACAAATTCTCGGCAGCGGCTCGGCGTGGGGAAGATCGAGCGTCCGCTTCACGCCGTACAGCCCGACGGAACGCACGCCCGGGCGGGCGACCACCTCGCCGATTATCGCCGCCTCGCGTCCCAGGGCGTGAGACCGTATATGCGCCAGCACGTTTTCCGCTTCTTCGCGGGCGACGGCGATCACCAGCTTGCCTTCATTGGCGAAGTTCAGGGCGTCTAGCCCGAGCAGCTCGCAGACTCCGCGCACGGTGTCGTTGACCGGCAGCTTCGCCTCGTGCAGTTCAATGCCGCAGCCGCTGGCGGCGGCGAACTCATGGGCGACGGCGTTGACGCCGCCGCGGGTGGCGTCGCGCAGGGCTTTGACGCCGCGCAGCGGCAGCAGGGTTTGGATCAGCGGCGTCAGCACCGCGCAGTCGCTGGACAGCGCGCCGTCGAGCCCCATCTGCTCGCGCAGATTAAGGATGGTGGCGCCATGATCCCCCAGCGTGCCGCTGACCAGCAGCACATCGCCGGCGCTGATCTGCTGCGTCCCCCAGCGAACGTCTGCCGGGATGGCGCCGATGCCGGCGGTGTTAATAAACAGCTTATCCGCCGCGCCGCGCGGCACCACTTTGGTGTCGCCGGTAACGATGGCGATCCCTGCCGCCCGGGCGGTATCGGCCATGCTGGCGACCACCGTTTCCAGGGTAGCCATCTCCAGCCCCTCTTCGAGAATAAACCCGCAGGAAAGATAGCGGGGGATGGCGCCGCTGACCGCCACATCGTTGGCGGTACCGCAGACGGCCAGCTTGCCGATATTGCCGCCGGGAAAGAACAGCGGGTCAATCACATAGCTGTCGGTGGAGAAGGCGAGACGATCCCCCTGGGCGGCAAGCGCCGCCAGATCGAGACGCGCCTGATCTTCCTGCTCCGCCAGCCAGGGGTTGGCGAAAGCCTGCATAAACAGGTCGCCGATCAGCTGCTGCATTGCCTGACCGCCGCTACCGTGGGCTAACTGGACGCTTTTCATGCTTCATATTCCTGACTGCGATATTGATACCAGGCGGCGCAGGCCCCTTCCGAGGAGACCATCAGCGCGCCAAAGGCGCTTTGCGGATTGCAGGTGCTGGCGAAGAGCGGGCACTGGTGCGGTTTACAGCGGCCGGTCAACACCTCGCCGCAGCGGGCGCGCGGGTCGTCGCACACGCGCTGCGGCGCCGGGCGGAAATGGGCCTCGGCATCGAAGCGCTGATAGGCCGGCGTGAGGTGCACGCCGGAGTCGCTGATGACCCCCAGACCGCGCCATTCGCTGTCGCCATCAAGGCGAAACACGTCGGCCATCGCCGCCTGCGCCAGCGGGTTGCCGGCATCCGGCACTACGCGGCGGTACTGATTTTCCACCTCGCTACGCTGCGCTATTGTCTGCTCAACCAGCATCACCGCGCCTTGCAGTAGATCAAGAGGTTCGAAACCGGCGACCACTAACGGGCGATGATAGTCGCTGGCGATAAAGCCGTAGGCTTCGGTGCCGATCACCATACTGACGTGGCCGGGGGCGAGAAAGGCGTCGATACCGTTGTCAGGCTGGTCCAGCAGACTGCGCAGGGTCGGCAGCAGGGTGATGTGCTGGCAGAAAAAGAAGAAGTTATCGACGTTGCGCTCCCGCGCCTGACGCAGGGTGAGGGCGGTGGCGGGCATGGTGGTTTCGAAACCGAGACCGAAAAAGACCACTTCACGCTGCGGGTTTTGCTGCGCCAGCCGCAGGGCGTCCATCGGCGAATAAACGATGCGGACATCGGCGCCGCGGGCTTTCGCCTGCAGCAGTGAGCCGTTTTTGCCCGGAACGCGCATGGCGTCGCCGAAGGTACAGAAGATAACCCCCGGACGACTGGCAATCTCAATGCAGGCGTCGATGCGCCCCATCGGCAGGACGCACACCGGGCAGCCGGGCCCATGAATAAATTCGATATTCTCCGGCAACAGCTGGTCGAGACCGAACTTAAAAATGGCATGGGTATGACCGCCGCAGACCTCCATGATGCGCAGCGGTCGCGCGGCGGTGTGCGGCAGCAGATGGGCACGCTGCTGAAGATGGGCCACCAACTGCATGACCTGCTCAGGGGCGCGGTATTCGTCAACGTAACGCATTATCGCTCCTCGCCGTACAGCAGGGCGCCGACGTCCGGCTCTACGTCAAACATATTTTGCAGCGCTTCGAGAGTGTCGCGGGCTTCGGCTTCATTAATCACGCTCATGGCGAAGCCGACGTGCACCAGCACCCACTGGCCGAGACGCGGCTGGCCCTGCTCGTCAACGGCGCCCACCAGCGTCAGGTCGACGTCGCGCTGAATGCCGCAGACTTCCACCTTCGCCAGCACGCCGTCGATGGCGCAAATTTGTCCCGGAATGCCTATGCACATCGCTGCGTCTCCAGCCAGGTGAGCCACTGATCCATGCCTTCGCCGCTGGTGGCGGAGAGGAGGATAATGTCAATATGCGGATTGACCTCGCGGGCGCAGGCCAGGCACTTCTCGACGTCGAAATTGAGATACGGCAGCAGGTCGACCTTGTTGAGCAGCATCAGGCTGGCGGCGGCGAACATATGCGGATACTTCAGCGGCTTGTCTTCGCCTTCCGTGACCGACAGCACCGCCACCTTATGGCGTTCGCCGAGATCAAAGCTCGCCGGGCAGACCAGGTTGCCGACGTTTTCAATAAACAGAATGCCGTGGTCAGCCAGCGGCAGGCGCGGGGCGGCGTCGGCGATCATCTGGGCGTCGAGATGGCAGCCTTTCCCGGTGTTGACCTGAATCGCCGGGGTGCCGGTGGCGCGAATGCGGGCGGCGTCATTGACCGTTTGCTGGTCGCCTTCAATCACTGCGCAGTCGGCACGCCCTTTCAGCCGGGTGAGGGTTTCGGTGAGCAGGGTGGTTTTGCCGGAGCCGGGGCTGGAAACCAGATTCAGCACCAGCTGCTGCTTCGCCGCAAAGCGCGCGCGGTTGCGCGCCGCCAGACGGTTGTTTTTATCCAGCACGTCGATTTCCACTTCCAGCATGCGCCGCTGGCTCTGGCCCGGGGCGTGAGTCCCCGCTTCGCCATGGCCGTAATGCAGATCGCCCTCCGTCGTGCGGGTGGGGGCGAAGTGGTCGGTTTTTACGCCGGTGATGGTCATCGTTTGGCGTGGGGCGGGCGCGAAGGGGGCGCTGCGGAACGCGGAATGCGGGTTTCGTTCGTCTCCTTCAATATAGAGGTTGCCTTCTCCACAGCCGCATGTTGTACACATAATTTACTCCAATTCTAAACGCTGAATCTGTAAGCCGTCATCCGCCACGATCTGTAGCTGGTCGTTGTTGCAGTGCGGGCAGCGGCGGACGTGCTGCGAGACAAGATGGACGTACTGCTGACAGCGTTCGCACCAGCATTCAGCCTGTTGTTCGGCGATATGCAGTTCGCACCCCTCCGCCAGCGTGCCGCGGCAGACCAGCTCAAAGCAGAAGGTCAGGGCGCTGGCTTCCACGCAGGAAAATGCCCCCACCTTAAGCCACACGCCGGTCACCCGCTGCGCGCCGGCCTGCTGCGCCTGTTGTTCAATAATTTCCAGCGCCCGCTGGCTGAGGGTGATTTCGTGCATAGTCGCCTCCGTATCGCGATGCGCCTTTTATGCAATAACGGTGCCAGAACGGACTCGGAGTGGCAGGAAATGTCGATGACGACGCGCCGGGGCTGTCATCGACATGTCGCGTCGGCAGGGAATAAATATAAAAATATAATTAAATCAAATAAATAAAATGTGGCACGGAAAATGCTTAGACGGTGCATCTCATGCTACGGAGAAACCGATATGACTATTTGGGAAATAAGTGAAAAGGCGGATTACATCGCCGACCGTCACCGGCAGCAGCAGGAGCAGTGGCATATCTACTGTAACTCGCTGGTTCAGGGGATCACCCTGTCGAAAGCCCGCCTGCATCACGCGATGAGCTGCGCGCCGGACAAAGAGCTGTGCTTCGTGCTGTTCGGCCATTTTCAGGTGTTCGTCGCCCTGGCGGAAGGCTTCAACAGCCACACCATCGAATACTACGTCGAAAACAAAGGCGGCGGTGATAAGTATCTGATTGCTCAGGCCACGCTCGCCGCGGATGGCACGGTGGACGGGCGGATCAGCAACCGCTCCCGCGACCAGGTGCTGGAGCATTATCTGGCGATTATCGCCACCGTCTATGACCGTCTGTACGACGCCATGGAGCAAGACCAACCGGTGGACTTAAGCCATCTGGCCCTGACCCACTGATCGCAAGGTGTCGACACGTGTCGAAAATGACACCTGCGCAACCTGATTTCGTCAAAAGTGACTTTCACCCGAGGATGACCCGGTGAACCGTTTTGTAATTGCTGACTCCACTGTCTGTATCGGCTGCCGCACCTGCGAAGCCGCCTGCTCTGAGACGCATCGCCAGCACGGCCTGCAGGCTATGCCGCGGCTGCAGGTGATGCGTAATGAAAAAGAATCGGCACCGCAGATGTGCCACCACTGCGAAGACGCCCCCTGCGCCGCTGTCTGCCCGGTAAACGCCATCCAGCGCGTCGATGGCGCCGTCCAGCTCAACGAAAGCCTGTGCGTAAGCTGCAAACTGTGCGGCATCGCCTGCCCGTTTGGCGCGATCGAATTTTCCGGCAGCCGTCCGCTGGATATTCCGGCCAATGCCAATACCCGGCTGGCGCCCCCCGCGCCGCCGGCGCCGGCCCGCGTCAGCTCGCTGCTCGACTGGGTGCCGGGCGTGCGCGCCATTGCCGTGAAATGCGACCTCTGCCACTTCGATGACCAGGGCCCGGCCTGCGTGCGGACCTGTCCGACCAAAGCGCTGATGCTGGTGGATAGCCGTGATATCGCCCAGGCCAGCAAGCGTAAACGCCAGCTGACCTTTAATACCGACCTTGGCGACTTGTCGTTGTTCCAGGCGCAACAGGGGGAGAGGGAATGAGTGTAATTGGATTAGTCAATCAGGCGGTGACGTGGTACGCCGCCAGCGCCGTGCTGGCCTTTGTGTTTGCCATGCGTAAACCGCTCAGCGGCGCCATTGCCGGGATTGGCGGCGCGGTGGCCAGCGCTATGCTGGTGGTTGCCGGCGGCGCCGCGCTGCTGATGCCGGATCGGATCCACGGCGGCATGCTGCAGTTTCTCCATCTGACAATGCGGGTGGGCGGCGTCAATGCCCTGTGGCTGCTGGCCATCGGCCTGTCGGCGCTGCCGGTGTCGCTGTTTAACATTAGCTGGCATCGCCACCCGCAGGTGAAGGCCAACGGCCTGCTGGTCAACCTGCTGCTGGCCGCCGCCACCTGCGCGGTGGTGGTGACCAACATCGGTTCGCTGGTGGTGATGGCGGAGATCATGGCGCTCTGCGCGGCGTTTCTCACCGGCTGCGCCGCCTCCGGTAAGCTGTGGTTTGCGCTGGGTCGTCTCGGCACGCTGTTGATGGCATGGACCTGCTGGCTGGTGTGGTCGACCTACGGCACCCTCGAGCTGGCGCAGATCAATCTCCAGGCGGTGGATATGATGCAGAACCCGCTGCTGTGGCTGCCGGGGCTGGCGGGATTCGCCCTGCTGGCGGGGGCGATCCCGCTGCACGGCTGGGCGCCGCAGGCTCACGCCGGGGCCAGCGCGCCGGCCGCCGCGCTGTTTTCCACTGTGGTCATGAAGGTCGGTCTGTACGGCATGTTAACCGTTTCGCTGGCCGGCGGCGTGCCGCCGCTGTGGTGGGGCGTGATGCTGCTGGTGCTGGGGATGATCACCGCCTTCATCGGCGGGCTGTATGCGTTGATGGAGCATAACATTCAGCGCCTGCTGGCCTATCACACCCTGGAGAATATCGGCATCATCCTGCTGGGGCTGGGCGCCTTCGTTACCGGCGTGGCCACCCGCAACAGCACGCTGATGGTGCTGGGCTTCATCGGCGGCATGTATCACCTGATTAACCACAGCCTGTTCAAAACTACGCTGTTCCTCGGCGCCGGGGCGGTGTGGTTCCGCACCGGCCATCGCGATATCGAGAAGCTGGGCGGCATCGGTAAAAAAATGCCGCTGATCTCCCTCGCCATGCTGGTGGGGCTGATGGCGATGGCGGCTTTGCCGCCGCTGAACGGCTTCGCCGGCGAGTGGGTCATCTACCAGTCCTTCTTCAAAATGAGCACCAGCGACCTGTTTATTGGCCGTCTGCTGGGGCCGCTGCTGGCGGTGGGCCTGGCGATCACCGGCGCGCTGGCGGTGATGTGTATGGCCAAAGTCTATGGTGTCACCTTCCTCGGCGCGCCGCGGAGCAAAGAGGCGGAAAACGCCACCTGCGCCCCCTGGCTGATGACCCTGAGCGTGGTCATGGCGGCGGTCTTCTGCCTCGTTGGCGGCATTGCCGCGCCGTGGCTGCTGCCGCTGGTGAGCGGCGCCTTCCCGCTGCAGGCCCAGGTGTCGAGCGTGGTGTCGCAGCCGATGATTGCGCTGCTGCTTATCGCCTGCCCGCTGCTGCCGTTCCTGCTGATGATCTTCTTTAAAGGCGATCGCCTGGCGGCGCGCTCGCGCGGCGCGGCCTGGGTCTGCGGCTACGATCACGAACAGTCGATGGTGGTCACCGCCCACGGTTTCGCCATGCCGGTGAAAGAGGCCTTTGTGCCGCTGCTGAAGCTGCGTCACTGGCTGAACCCGGTGCGTCTGGTGCCGGGCTGGCAATCGGCCTCGGCGCCGGCGCTGCTGCGCGCAATGGCGCTGGTTGAGCTGGCGGTGCTGGTGGTGATTGTCATTTCCCGAGGAGCCTGAGAATGAGTCTGTTAATTGCATTGCTACAGGCGCTGGCGCTGTTTGCCGTCGCGCCGCTGTTATCCGGGATCGTCCGCGTCGCCCGCGCGCGGCTGCATAACCGCCGCGGACCGGGCGTGCTGCAGGAGTATCGGGATATCCTGAAATTGCTGGGCCGCCAGAGCGTCGGTCCCGACGCCTCGGGCTGGGTGTTCCGCCTGACGCCGTACGTCATGGTGGGCGTGATGCTGACCATCGCCACCGCCTTGCCGGTGGTGACGGTGGACTCTCCGCTGCCGGTGCTTGGGGATCTCATCACCCTGATCTACCTGTTCGCCATCGCCCGTTTCTTCTTCGCGATTTCCGGTCTGGACACCGGCAGCCCGTTTACCGCGCTGGGTAGCAGCCGCGAAGCGATGCTCGGCGTGCTGGTGGAGCCGATCCTGCTGCTGGGCCTGTGGGTCGCCGCGCAGGTGGCGGGCTCCACCCATATCAGCAGTATCACCGACACCCTTTATCACTGGCCGGCAGCGCGCAGCATTCCACTGATTCTGGCGCTGTGCGCCTGCGCCTTCGCCACCTTTATCGAGATGGGCAAACTGCCGTTCGATCTGGCGGAAGCGGAGCAGGAGCTGCAGGAGGGGCCGCTTTCCGAGTACAGCGGCAGCGGCTTTGGCATCCTGAAGTGGGGCATCAGCCTCAAACAGCTGGTGGTGCTGCAGATGTTTGTCGGGGTCTTTTTCCCGTGGGGCCAGATGACCAGCTTCAGCGTCGGCGGCCTGCTGCTGGCGCTGGTGGTGGCCGTCGTCAAGCTGGTGGTGGGCGTGCTGATCATCGCGCTGTTTGAAAACAGCATGGCGCGTCTGCGCTTCTGTGCCACCTCCCGCGTCACCTGGGCGGGGTTTGGTTTCGCCTTTTTAGCTTTCGTCTCCTTGCTGGTGGCGTGATTAAGAGAGTTTGAGCATGTCTGAAGAAAAAATCGGTCAACACTATCTTGCGGCGCTGCACCAGGCCTTTCCGGGCGTGGTGCTGGACGAAGCCTGGCAGACCAAAGATCAGTTAACCATCACCGTGAAGGTCAATTACCTGCCGGAAGTCGTGGAGTTTCTCTACTACCAGCAGGGCGGCTGGCTGTCGGTGCTGTTCGGCAACGATGAACGTAAGCTGAACGGCCACTACGCGGTCTATTACGTGCTGTCGATGGAGCAGGGCACCAAATGCTGGATCACCGTGCGTGTGGAAGTGGATGCCAACAAACCGGAATACCCATCGGTGACGCCGCGCGTGCCGGCGGCGGTGTGGGGCGAGCGCGAAGTGCGCGATATGTACGGCCTCGTGCCGGTTGGCCTGCCGGACGAACGCCGTCTGGTGCTGCCGGACGACTGGCCGGACGAACTCTATCCGCTGCGTAAAGACAGCATGGACTACCGTCAGCGTCCGGCGCCGACCACCGACGCCGAAACCTACGAGTTCATCAACGAGCTGGGCAGCAAGAAAAACAACGTGGTGCCGATCGGCCCGCTGCACGTCACTTCCGATGAGCCCGGCCACTTCCGCCTGTTCGTTGACGGCGAGAACATTATCGATGCCGATTACCGTCTGTTCTATGTCCATCGCGGGATGGAAAAGCTGGCGGAAACCCGCATGGGTTATAACGAAGTCACCTTCCTGTCGGACCGGGTGTGCGGCATCTGCGGCTTCGCCCACAGCACCGCTTATACCACCTCGGTGGAGAATGCGATGGGCATCGTGGTGCCGGAGCGGGCGCAGATGATCCGCGCCATTCTGCTGGAGGTGGAGCGCCTGCATTCGCACCTCCTGAACCTCGGTCTGGCCTGCCACTTCACCGGCTTCGACTCCGGCTTTATGCAGTTCTTCCGCGTGCGCGAAACCTCGATGAAGATGGCCGAGATCCTCACCGGCGCGCGGAAAACCTACGGTCTGAACCTGATCGGCGGCATTCGTCGCGATCTGCTGAAAGAGGACATGATCCAGACCCGCCAGCTGGCGCAGCAGATGCGTCGCGACGTGCAGGAGCTGGTGGATATGCTGCTCAGCACCCCGAACATGGAGCAGCGTACTGTCGGCATTGGCCGTCTGGACCCGGAAATCGCCCGCGACTTCAGCAACGTTGGCCCGATGGTGCGCGCCAGCGGCCACGCTCGCGATACCCGCGCCGACCATCCGTTCGTCGGCTACGGCCTGCTGCCGATGGAAGTCCACAGCGAACAGGGCTGCGACGTCATCTCCCGCCTCAAGGTGCGGATCAACGAGGTTTATACCGCGCTGAACATGATTGATTACGGTCTTGATAACCTGCCGGGCGGTCCGCTGATGGTGGAGGGCTTCACCTATATTCCGCACCGCTTCGCGCTGGGCTTCTCAGAAGCGCCGCGCGGGGATGATATCCACTGGAGCATGACCGGCGACAACCAGAAGCTGTACCGCTGGCGCTGCCGGGCGGCGACCTACGCCAACTGGCCGACTCTGCGCTATATGCTGCGCGGCAATACCGTTTCCGATGCGCCGCTGATCATCGGCAGCCTTGACCCGTGCTACTCCTGCACCGACCGCATGACCGTGGTCGATGTCCGCAAGAAGAAGAGCAAAGTGGTGCCGTACAAAGAGCTGGAGCGCTATAGCATCGAGCGTAAAAACTCGCCGCTGAAATAAGGAATCGCCATGTTTACCTTTATTAAAAAAGTGATTAAGACCGGCACCGCGACGCACGCCTATCCGCTGGAGCCGATGCCGGTAGATAAAAACTTCCGCGGCAAGCCGGAGCATAACCCGCAGCAGTGTATCGGCTGCGCGGCCTGCGTGAACGCCTGCCCGTCGAACGCCCTGACGGTAGAGACCGATCTGGCCACAAACCAGCTGGCGTGGCAGTTCAACCTCGGGCGCTGCATCTTCTGCGGCCGCTGTGAAGAGGTCTGCCCGACGGCGGCGATTAAACTGTCACCGGAGTATGAGCTGGCGGTGTGGAAGAAAGAGGATTTCCTCCAGCAGTCGCGCTTCGCTATCTGCCACTGCCGGGAGTGCCAGCGGCCGTTCGCGGTGCAGAAGGAGATCGACTACGCCATCGCGCTGCTCAAGCATAACGGCGACACCCGCGCCGAGCTGCACCGCGAAAGCTTCGAAACCTGCCCGGAATGCAAGCGCCAGAAATGCCTGGTGCCGTCCGATCGTATTGAACTGACCCGCCACATGAGGGAGGCCAGCTGATGAGCACTTTACTTGGCCCACGCGATGAAAACGGCATTCCGGTGCCGATGACGGTGGATGAATCCATCGCCAGCATGAAGGCCTCGCTGCTGAAGAAAATCAAACGTTCCGCCTACGTTTATCGCGTCGACTGCGGCGGCTGTAACGGCTGTGAAATCGAAATTTTCGCTACCCTTTCACCGCTGTTCGACGCTGAACGCTTCGGGATTAAGGTGGTGCCTTCGCCGCGCCATGCCGATATCCTGCTGTTTACCGGGGCGGTGACCCGGGCGATGCGCTCCCCGGCGCTGCGCGCCTGGCAGTCGGCGCCGGATCCAAAGATTTGCATCTCCTACGGCGCCTGCGGCAACAGCGGCGGCATCTTCCACGATCTGTACTGCGTCTGGGGCGGTACCGATAAAATCGTACCGGTCGATGTCTATATCCCGGGCTGCCCGCCGACGCCCGCCGCCACCCTGTACGGCTTCGCCATGGCCCTCGGCCTGCTGGAGCAGAAAATTCACGCCCGCCTGCCGGGCGAGCTTGACGAACAGCCGACCGAGCTGCTGCACGCCGATATGGTGCAACCCCTGCGGGTGCGCATCGATCGTGAAGCGCGCCGTCTGGCGGGCTATCGCTATGGTCGGCAGATTGCCGACGACTATATGCGTCTGCTCGGCCAGGGAGACAGCCAGGTGCTGCGCTGGCTGGAGGCGGAGAAAGATCCGCGTCTGACCGAGATCGTCACCCATCTCAACCAGGTGGTCGAGGGGGCGCGTATCCGATGAGCGAGACGGTGGTGTTCAGTCAGCTGAGCCGTAAATTTATTGATGAGAACGACGCCACGCCGGGTCAGGCGCAGCAGGTGGTCTATTACAGCCTGGCGATTGGCCACCACCTCGGCGTTATCGACTGTCTTGAGGCGGCGCTGAGCTGCCCGTGGGACGCGTATCTGGCATGGATCGCCACCCTTGAGGCCGGCAGCGTCGCGCGGCGCAAAATGGAGGGGGTGCCGAAGTATGGCGAAATCGTCATCGACAGCAGCCATGTGGCAATGCTGGCCAACGCCTTTGATAAAGCGCAGTCCGCGCAGACCTCGCAGCAGCAGGCGTGGAGCAAAACAATGCTCAGCATGCTGCATGATATTCACCAGGAAAGCGCCATCTACCTGATGGTGAGGAGATTACGTGACTGACGTTTTACTCTGTGTCGGCAACAGTATGATGGGCGACGACGGCGCCGGCCCGCTGCTGGCGGAGATGTGCGCGGCGAACCCGGCCGGCCAGTGGGTGGTCATCGACGGCGGCAGCGCGCCGGAAAACGACATCGTGGCGATCCGCGAATTACGCCCCGAACGCCTGCTGATCGTCGATGCCACCGATATGGGCCTAAACCCCGGCGACATTCGCGTCATCGACCCCGACGACATCGCCGAGATGTTTATGATGACCACCCATAACATGCCGCTCAACTATCTGGTCGATCAGCTGAAAGAGGACGTCGGCGAAGTGATCTTCCTCGGCATTCAGCCGGATATTGTCGGTTTTTATTATCCGATGACCCAGCCGGTGAAAGCCGCCGTTGCCCGAGTGTACCAGCAGCTGGCAGGCTGGCAGGGCCACGGCGGCTTTGCCCGGCTGGAAGCCGCAGACGATTAACCCAGCGGTGCTCAGGGCTCCCCGACGGCGCGCGACTGACCGGCCGGGAGCCCCGTTACCGGCGGCGCCAGCTCAAGATTCTCTATTACTAATTTACCGGGCGACACCGAGACTCTGACCTGCGTGCCGACCGGGAATCCCGCCTGCTCCAGCCAGTCGCCGTTCAGGCTCAGCGCCGCATGGCGGGTGTAGCGCCGCGTCTCCCGCGTTTTGCGGTTCTCATGGCGTTTTCTGACATACCCCACGGTTAACTGGCGAATGGCCCTGGCGATCCCTCCGGCTGCGGTGGTGTGCTGTGCGTTCATGATGTGCTCCTTGCTGAAGATACCCCTGAAAATATACTGGATAAAATACCAGTTGTTGTGAACGGGAGGCAAACCAGAAACTGGAATCAGGCTCGAGAAAAAAACATGTAATAGATGCAACAGAAAGCAGCGCCCGTCCCCCGGTTAGCGCGGAGAGACGGGCGAGCGCGGGAGACGCGCTTAGTCGAGGTCGGCGCCGTTGCTGGCTATCACCTTCTGGTACCAGAAGAACGACTTTTTACGCTTGCGCGCCAGCGTGCCGTTGCCGGCGTCGTCGCGATCGACATAGACAAAGCCGTAGCGCTTGCTCATCTCGCCGGTTGACGCCGAAACCAGATCGATGCAGCCCCAGCTGGTGTAGCCCAGCACCGGAATACCGTCGCCGATGGCATCGCGCATCGCCTTGATGTGCTCGCGCAGGTAGCTGATGCGATAGTCGTCATTGATCTCCCCCCTGGCGTCAATCTCGTCCCGGGCGCCGAGCCCGTTTTCCACCAGGAACAGCGGTTTCTGATAGCGGTCGTACATCATGTTCATGGTGATGCGCAGGCCCAGCGGGTCGATGCCCCAGCCCCATTCGCTGGCCGGAATGTGCGGGTTCTTCAGCGACTTGACGATGTTGGCGGCATTGGTGTTGCTGGCGTTCATCTCCGCCGAGGCGCAGCGCGAGGCGTAGTAGCTAAAGGAGACGAAATCGACGGTGTTTTTGAGGATCTCATCATCGCCCGGCAGCTTCGCAATGGTGATCCCCTTTTCCCGGAATACCCGCGCGGCCCATACCGGGTAGGCGCCGCGCGCCTGGACGTCAATAAAGAACAGGTTTTCGCGGTCCTTCTCCAGCGCCATCCATACATCTTCCGGCTTGCAGGAGTAAGGGTAGAAATTACCGCCCGCCAGCATGCAGCCGACCTGATTCTGCGGGTTTATCTCGTGGGCGATTTTTGTCGCCAGCGCGCTGGCCACCAGCTCGTGATGCGCTGCCTGGTACTTCACCTGCTCCTGATTTTCTCCCTCTTCAAACACCAGCCCGGCGCCGGAGTAGGGGCTGTGCAGCATAATGTTGATTTCATTGAAGGTGAGCCAGTATTTGACCAGACCGTCAAAAGCTTCAAAGCAGGTGCGGGCGTAGTGGCTGAAGAAATCGACCATTTTGCGGTTGCGCCAGGAGCCGTACTCCATCACCAGATGCATCGGCACGTCAAAATGGCACAACGTCACCAGCGGCTCGATACCGTGCTTTTTGCACTCCTCGAACAGCGAACGATAGAAGGCGATGCCCTGCGGATTCGGCTGCTGCTCGTCGCCGCGCGGGAACAGGCGGCTCCAGGCGATGGAGGTGCGAAAGACGCTGAACCCCATCTCCGCCATCAGGGCGATATCTTCCTTGTAGCGGTGGTAGAAATCGATCGCCTCGTGGCTGGGGTAGAATTCGTCTTCGCGAAGCGTGAAGCGCTTCTCCAGGCCTAATTTTACCGGCAGACGGTGGGCGCCGTGGGGGAGGGTATCCACGGTGGCCATCCCTTTCCCCCCTTCGCGCCATGCGCCTTCTGACTGGTTGGCGGCCAGTGCGCCGCCCCATAAAAATCCCTGTGGGAAACTCGCCATGCGTTACCTCGTTATTAATGGTGTGTTCAGGCGTGGGTTGCCTGGGCCTGGGCCTGGCGCGCTCGGGCGTCGGCGGCGGCCTGTTCAACGGGAATATCTTCAAAGCCGAGGATCAGCGTCAGGGCAAACGACAGCACTACCGACAGCGCCATCACGCCAAATACCCAGACGATGGTCATTGGATTGGCTGGATCGAAAAACTGCACGCTGGTGAACAGCCCCGGCGCCGCCATCGAGTGGCTGGCCAGTCCGGCGATGCCCGCCACCGCGCCGCAGATAAAGCCGCTGATTAAGCTGGCGATCAGCGGGCGTTTCAGGCGCACCGCCACGCCGTACAGCGCCGGTTCGGAAATACCGGCCAGAATCGCCGATGCCGCGGCGGCCAGCGCCGTCTGGCGCAATTCCGGGTTTTTCGTTTTCCACGCCACCGCCAGCGACGAGCCGCCGAGCGACAGGTTGGCGCCGATCTCCGACGGCATTACCATGCCCTCTTTGCCGGTTTCGGCGATGGTCTGAATGATGGTCGGCGTAAAGACCCGGTGCATGCCGGTCATCACCAGCAGCGGCCACAGCCCGCCCATGATCGCCACCGACAGCCAGCCGAGATAGCTGTGGATCGTATAGACCAGCGCGGAAATGGCGCTGCCGATCCAGATGCCGAGCGGGCCAATCAGCAGGATCGCCAGCGGGGCGGCGATCAGCACGATCAGCATCGGCTTAAGGAAGTTTTTCGTTACCGCCGGGGTAATGCGATCCACCCAGCGTTCGATATACGACAGGCACCAGGTCATCACCAGCGCCGGGATCACCGTGTAGGTGTATTTCACCGCGGTCACCGGAATAAGGGCAAATTCGACGTGTTCGCCCTGGGCGGCTTTGGCCATTAATTCGATAAACCCGGGATGCACCAGCACCCCGGCGATAGCGATGGCCAGCGACATATTGGTTTTGAATTTCACCGCCGCGGAGGCGGCCACCATCAGCGGCAGGAAGAAAAACGCGCCGTCGCCGATAAGCGTCAGGAGGGTCAGCGTCGGCGAGCCTTTCGGCAACACGCCGCTCATCTCAAGGATCATCGCCAGCAGCTTGACCATCGATCCGCCGATAATCGCCGGGATCAGCGGCGACATGGTGCCGATCAGCGCGTCGAGGATCCCGGCGCCGATGCGTTTCAGGGTGATCGGCGCTTTGCCCTGCGGCTCGACCGGGCGCAGGTCGCCAGGCAGCAGATTCACTACCTCGCGATAGGCCTGAGAGACCGTGTTGCCGATGATCACCTGGCACTGGTTATCGCTGCGCACGACGCCGAGCACCCCGGTCAGGCCTTTCAGGGTAGGGCTATCGACCTGTTCGTTGTCTTTGACCACGAAGCGCAGACGCGTCATGCAGTGGGTCACGGCGACGACGTTATCGACTCCGCCTAATGCCGCGACTATCTGTTGCGCCAGGGCTGCATAATTTTTCGACATCGGATTTTATCCTGTTTATCAATAGGGTACTGATCTGTTACCGCGCCGCATCGTCGGGCGATACCATGCTTTATAGGAAACCGGTTCCACAAAATCATGGTGAGTTTCATTTGATTGCACAAGAAATAAAAAAAGATGATCTCATTTTTGTGATTTTGATCGCGAAGCGTCGCGGCGAGCAGGATCGCGGTGGTGAGCGGGGGGTGCTGTAAAAGCCAGAAACGTGCAGTACACTGCCTGCAACTTTTGCAACAGGAAGAATCACATGGCAACGATGCTGGAGGTCGCAAAGCGCGCGGGGGTATCGAAGGCGACCGTGTCGCGGGTGCTGTCGGGCAACGGCTATGTCAGCCAGGAGACCAAAGACCGGGTGTTTAAGGCGGTGGCGGAGAGCGGCTACCGACCGAATCTGCTGGCGCGCAACCTGGCGACCAAAACCACGCAAACCCTTGGCCTGGTGGTGACCAACACCCTCTACCACGGCGTCTATTTCAGCGAGCTGTTGTACCACGTGGCGCGGATGACGGAGGATAAAGGGCGGCAGCTGATCCTCGCCGATGGCAAGCACAGCGCGCAAGAGGAGCGGGAAGCGATCCAGTATCTGCTGGATCTGCGCTGCGATGCGATCATCATCTACCCGCGCTTTCTCACCGTCGACGAGATGGACGAGATCGTTGAGAACCACTCGCAGCCGATCATGGTGCTGAACCGCCGGCTGCGCCGCCACGCCAGCCACTGTGTCTGGTCCGATCAAAAAGCGTCGGCGATGCGGGTGGTGGAGCGGCTGATTGCCCTGGGTCACCGCGATATCGCCTTTATTACCGGCTCCCTTGACTCGCCCACCGGCGTCGAGCGCCTTGCCGGCTACAAAGACGCGCTGGCTGGCCACGGCATTACCCTCAACGAGGCGCTCATCGCCGAAGGGCGCTGGACGCCGGAAACCGGCGCGGCGGCGGTGGAGAGCCTGCGTCAGCGCGGGGTGACCTACAGCGCGCTGGTGGCGAGCAATGACGATATGGCCATCGGGGCGATGAAGCAGCTTCACCAGCTGGGCGTTAAGGTGCCGGAGCAGGTCTCGGTGGTGGGGTTTGACGATATTGTGCTGGCGCCGTACATGGTGCCGTCGCTCGCCAGCGTCCGGGTGCCGGTGACGGAGATGATTAAAGAGAGCATTAATCGCCTGATATTTATGCTCGATGGCGGGGAATTCAATGTTCAGCAGAGTTTCCCCGGGGCGCTGATCGAGCGTGAGTCGCTGGTGTCAGGTCCCTGCGCCTGACGTCGTCAGCTGTCATCGTCACTACTGACGATGACAGCGCGCTAACCATTAAATTTTACTTATTATCAATAAGATAAAAACTGGAACGTATTATGCATACTCCGGCGCCTAACCCTCTTACTGCTGGAGAAATGGATGAACCGTTTCATTATTGCCGATGCGAGCAAATGCATCGGCTGTCGCACTTGCGAAGTAGCCTGCGTGGTCTCCCATCAGGAACATCAGGACTGCGCCTCCCTGACGCCGCACACCTTTCAGCCGCGTATTCACGTCATCAAAGGGGTCAATGTCTCCACGGCCACCGCCTGCCGTCAGTGTGAGGACGCCCCGTGCGCCAACGTCTGCCCGAACGGCGCCATCAGCCGCGATAAAGGCTTTGTTCATGTGATGCAGGAGCGCTGCATCGGCTGCAAAACCTGCGTCGTCGCCTGCCCGTACGGGGCGATGGAGGTAGTGGTGCGGCCGGTGATCCGCCATAGCGGCGCCGGACTGAACGTCGTGGCGGAAAAAGCCGAAGCCAACAAGTGCGATCTCTGCTTCCACCGCGACAGCGGCCCGGCCTGCATGGAGGTCTGCCCGACGCACGCCCTGGCCTGCGTAGACCGCAACAAGCTGGAGCAGATGAACCAGGAGAAACGTCGCCGCACGGCGCTGGCCTGGTAAGCTCAGGCATGAACGGGGTGCAAATCCGCATTCGCGGTAAAGTGCAGGGGGTGGGGTTCCGCCCCTTTGTCTGGCAGCTGGCTCAGGGGCAGGCGCGCTGCGGCGATGTCTGTAACGACGGCGACGGCGTGCTGGTGCGACTGGCCGGGGACGATGATGGTTTTACTGCCGCCCTCGCTGCCCACTGCCCGCCGCTGGCGCGGATCGACAGCGTCGTCTGCGCCCCTTATCGCTGGGCGGCTCCGCCGCAGGATTTCACCATCCGCGAGAGCGGGGCGGGACGGATGCGCACCCAGATCGTGCCTGATGCCGCGACCTGCCCGGCGTGCCTCGCGGAGATGAATGATCCCCGGGCGCGCCGCTACCGCTACCCCTTTATCAACTGCACCCACTGCGGGCCGCGGTTAACCATTATTCGCGCGATGCCTTACGACCGGCCATCTACCGCGATGGCGCCGTTTCCGCTCTGTCCGCCCTGCGAGGCGGAATACCGCGATCCTGCCGATCGCCGGTTTCACGCCCAGCCGGTGGCCTGCCCCGACTGCGGGCCGCGACTGGAATGGCGGGCGCAAAGGGAAACGCTGGACGGCGAGGCGGCGCTGCAGTCGGCTATCGCCCGGCTGGCGGCGGGCGACATCGTGGCGATAAAAGGCGTCGGCGGCTTTCATCTGGCCTGCGACGCCGGCAACCCCGCTGCCGTTGCCACGCTGCGTGCGAGGAAACACCGTCCGGCGAAACCGCTGGCGGTGATGCTGCCCTCTGCGGCGGGGTTACCTGCCGACGCCGCGGCGCTGATGGGCTCCCCGGCGGCGCCCATCGTACTGATTAGCAAAGCGCAGGTCTCCGGCCTGTGCGACGAGATTGCGCCAGGGCTTGCGGAAGTTGGGGTGATGCTGCCGTCTAATCCGCTGCAGCATTTGCTTCTGCAGGCGCTGGCGCGCCCTATCGTGATGACCTCCGGCAACCTTAGCGGCCGCCCGCCGGCGTTAAGTAATACTCAGGCGCTCAACGACTTAGTCGACATCGCCGACGGCTTTTTGCTCCATAACCGCGACATCGTGCAGCGGATGGATGATTCGCTGGTGCGCTCAAGCGGAGAAATGCTGCGCCGCGCCCGGGGCTATGTCCCGGATGCGCTGCCGCTGCCGCCGGGACTGGAGAAGGTTCCGCCGCTGCTGGCGCTGGGCGCGGACATGAAAAACACCTTCTGCCTGGCGCGCGGGGGCGAAGCGGTTCTCAGCCAGCACTTTGGCGATCTTGGCGAGGAGGGCGTCGAGCAGCAGTGGCGCAGCGCGCTACAGCTGATGCAGAACATCTACGCCTTTATGCCGCAGCGGGTGGTGGTTGACGCCCATCCCGGCTATCGCTCGACGCAGTGGGCGGCGACTCAGCCGCTGCCGGTAGAGACAGTGCTACATCACCATGCTCACGCCGCGGCGTGCCTGGCGGAGCACCGCTGGCCGCTCGACGGCGGAGACGTCATCGCCCTGATCCTCGACGGAATCGGCATGGGGGAGAACGGCGCGCTATGGGGCGGGGAGTGCCTGCGGGTTAACTATCGCCAGTGCGAACATCTCGGCGGGCTGCCGGCCGTCGCGCTGCCGGGCGGCGACCTGGCGGCGCGTCAGCCGTGGCGTAATCTGCTGGCTCAGTGCCTGGCCTTTATCCCTGACTGGCAGGATTACCCGCAGACCGGTACGCTGCGCCAGCGCAACTGGCCGCTGCTGGCGCAGGCCATCGATCGCGGCATTAACGCGCCACGCGCCTCGTCCTGCGGACGGCTGTTTGATGCCGTCGCCTGCGCGCTGGACTGCGCCCCGGAGAGCCTGAGCTATGAGGGCGAGGCGGCCTGTCGGCTGGAGGCGCTGGCCGCCAGCTGCTCCGGCGTCTGCCATCCGGTCACGCTGCCGTGGCGCGGCAATGCGCTGGACTTAGCCACCTTCTGGCGACAGTGGCTGCGCTGGCAGGCGACCCCGGCGCAAAAAGCCTGGGCATTCCATGATGCCCTGGCCAGCGGACTGGCGGCGATGGCCCGCGACTGCGCCATCGCCCGCGGCATCGACACGATGGTCTGCAGCGGCGGAGTGCTGCATAACCGCCTGCTGGCGGCGCGATTGACCTTTTATCTGGCGGATTTTACTCTGCTGTTTGCGCAGCAGTTGCCGGCCGGCGACGGCGCAATCGCCTATGGTCAGGCAGTGATCGCCGCCGCCCGCGGACAGGCTCAAGGAACACAACAATGATAATGACAGTTTTACGCCAGCAGCCGCGCGCTGCGGGACTGGTGCTGGGGTTGATCGCGGCGAACTTACTGGCCTGGTGCTGGGCACTGCAGGCTTTTGGCGACAGCGGCGCGCTGATGGCCGCCAGCCTGCTGGCCTGGGGCTACGGCCTGCGCCACGCGGTGGATGCCGACCATATCGCGGCGATTGATAACGTCACCCGCAAGATGATGCAGCAGGGGCGGCGGCCTTTCGCCGTCGGGGCCTGGTTCTCGCTGGGCCACTCGTCGATTGTGGTGCTGGCCTCGGCGGCGATTGCCGCGACCGCCACGGCCTTCAGCGCGCAGATGAGCTGGCTGCACGACACCGGCAGCGTCATCGGCACCGCGGTGTCGGCGCTGTTTCTGCTGGCGATGGCCTTTATCAACCTGGTGATATTGCGCAGCGTCTGGCGCAGCTTTCGGGCGTGGAAGCGCGGTGAGCCGGTGAGCGACGAGATCGTCAGCGGCGGCGGGGTGATGAGCTGGCTGTTTGGCAAAACCTTTCGTCTGGTCAGCCGCAGCTGGCAGATGTACCTGGTCGGTTTCCTGTTCGGCCTCGGGTTTGATACCGCCACCGAAATCGGCGTGCTGGGCATCTCCGCCGCCGGCGCGTCGAGCGGGATTTCCGTCTGGTCGATTATGGTCTTCCCGGCGCTGTTCGCCAGCGGCATGGCGCTGGTGGACACCCTCGATAACGTGCTGATGGTCGGCGCCTACGGCTGGGCGTTCAGCAAGCCGCAGCGCAAGCTTTACTACAACATGACCATCACCGGCACTTCGGTGGTGGTGGCGCTGTTTATCGGCGGCCTGGAAGCGCTGGGTCTGCTGATGGATAAGTTTGCGCTCAGCGGCGGAATATGGCGCTGGGTCGGGGTGTTAAACGACAACCTCGGCGACGCCGGGTTTGTGGTGGTCGGGCTGTTTGTCGCCTGTTGGGCGCTGTCGGTGCTCAACTATCGCTGGCGCGGCTACGATAATCTGGCGCGTTAGGTTCAGCATTTTCCCGGCTTGCGCTGCGCTAAGCCGGGCGACAACAACTGTCCGGCGGCGCTACGTGGGCCTGCGTGGCGTATGCTGCCCGCACTGTTTTACGCAGGAGCCTGCTGCTCGTGGTGAGGCATTGTATCGGTGTCGCTCAGGCTGATTTTTAACTTCTTGAAAACATATTAATTTCTGTTAGCCCCTCCCTTCCCCCGCTTTTAACGACCTTATACATCTGTGATTCACCTCTTATTTACATCATTTAAACCAATCGTTAACTGGATAAAAACACGGCGGCCTCGTTATAGTAGTTTTGTAAAATAAAACACTGTTGTACAGGGTAAAACAAAACGAGGTGTTCATGGAGATCGTTACCGCGCCGCACCTTGCGGTCAGAAACGAGTGGCTTGCGTTACATCGTGAAGCGCCATTACAACCCGAGCTGCCCATCATTGATGCGCATCATCATCTTTGGGATCGGCAAACCGGCCGCTATCTCACCCATGAGTTCAGCGACGATATCCAGACCTCAGGGCATCGCGTTGTCTCATCGGTCTATGTGCAATGCCGCTCTATGTTGCGTCGCGACGGGCCGGAGACGCTTAAACCGCTTGGTGAAATCGAGTTTGCCAGCGGTATCGCCGCGATGTTCGCCAGCGGACATTATGCAAACGCGCTCGGATGCGAAGCCATCATCGGCGGGCTCAGTTTACTGGCGGGGGACGCGATGCAGCCTGCCATTGAGCGCGCGATAGCGTTATCCGGCGGGCGGCTGCGTGGGATGCGCAATCCGTTGGCCTGGCATCCCGATCCGCGGGTTACCTCCAGCCCGGTTACGCCACCGGCAGGCCTGGCGCAGAGCGCTCCGTTCCGCCGGGGCGCTGCCTGTCTCGCGAGGCATGCATTGTCGCTCGATGTATGGGTTTACCACACGCAGCTGGAGGAGATTGCCGATCTGGCGCGGGAAATACCAACGTTACAGATTGTGATCGATCACTGCGGCGGGCCGGTCGGCGTTGGACCCTGTTCAGAACGGGATCCGGACATGTTTCAGCAGTGGCGAAACGGTATGCGACGTCTGGCGGAACTGCCGAACGTATGCGTAAAAATTAGCGGCTTTGGGATGACGGTCAGGGGATTTCACTTCGCAGCGGCAGAGACGCCGCCGGATTCGCAAATGCTGGCACAGGCATGGATGCCGTGGTTTGAGACCATCGTTTCTCTTTTCGGTGCCGAACGCTGCATGTTCGCCAGCAACTTTCCCGTCGATAAAGGCATGTTCAGCTACGGCGTTTTCTGGAACGCCTGCAAACGCCTGGCGCAACAGGCGTCCCCTGACGAACAGGCGCAGTTGTTCTGGCGTACCGCCGCAACCTGTTATCGGTTAACCTCTGTGGAGAATATCAATGACCAGTAAAAGCGAGCTAAATCAATTTACTGCGACTAAAGCGACGCCTGACGCATTGCCACAACGCGTCGCTGAGAGGCGGACGCTGGCGCTGGGCGGCCTTGGCTGGACATTTGAAAGCTACGACTCCTTTCTGCTTTCATTGCTGTTGCCAGTGCTGGGCGTGGTGTTCGGTATTAATAAAACCGAGCTTGGGCTGTTTATCAGCGTCACGGCCGGGGGGCAGATTATTGGCGGGATCCTGTTTGGTTTTATCGCCGATAAAATTGGGCGTGTGAAAACGGCGCTGATCTGTATCGCCATCTATTCACTCTTTTCCGGCCTGTTAGCCTTTACGCACGATCAACAACATTTCGCGCTTTTACGTTTTTGCGGCGCGCTGGGTATGGGCGGAATGTGGACCTCGGGCGCGGCGCTGATTGCTGAAACCTGGCGACCTGAACGGCGCGCGCGCGGCGGCGCGTTGATGCAAATGGGCTTACCTGTTGGCGCGATTCTGGCTATCAGCCTGACGGCAATCGTCAGCTCGGTCAACGGCGGCCTGGAGCAGGGTGCATGGCGCTATCTGTTTATGATCGGCGCGCTGCCGGTATTCATTATGAGTGTGGTCGCCTGGTTCACACCGGAATCGCAGGTTTGGCTTGCTCGTCAACAGGCGAAGGCGACGAGTCGTCAACCTGCCGTCAAGCTGGGTAAACAGAATCTGCGAGGTCTGCTGTTGGCCTTTGTCTTTATCTTTTTTATTCAGTATCTGTTCTGGGGCGTATTTACCTGGACACCCACCTATCTGCGGGAAGTCAAACATCTGGATTTTTTGCACAGCCTGAAGTTTGTACTTGCGCTGCAGGCTGGGGCCATCGCGGGTTTTCTGGTGTTTTCGGTGCTGGCGGATAAGTGGGGACGCCGTCCGATGTTCCTGATTTATCTGTTAACCGGCGCCATTGCCGTCGCGCTGTACCTTGTGACCACGCAACCCTTCATTCTGATGGTGGCGATTTTCATGGCCGGTTTCGGGGTTAACGGTATTTTTGCGGGCTCGGGACCCTTCCTGGCGGAAATCATCGGGGACACCTCATCCCGGGGCTTCCTGATGGGGCTCGCCTATAACGGAGGCCGTCTGGGCGGATTTATTGCGCCGCTACTGATTGGCGCTGTCGCCAACGCTGGCGGTTTCACCGCGGGACTGGCGACGACCGTGGTTGCTTTCCTTGCGGCGATGCTGGTGGTGTGGCGAGCGCCGGAAACCAGAGGCATCAAGCTGAAGTAACTTATTTCATCTCTACATCGTTTTCCTGATAAACATAATGAAACCCTGCGAGGAAACCATGACCGATCAATTACCGCACCGCGCGAGCGATAACGACGCGCTGGAAAAAGAAACCATGCGACGGGTTATCTGGCGCATCCTGCCTTTCCTGGTGGTGAGCTACCTGGTATCGATTATTGACCGCGGCAACATAGGCATGGCGGCGCTGCAGATGAATCAGGATCTGGGCCTGAGTAAGGCGGCTTTCGGCTTCGCCAGCAGCTTGTATTTTGTGGCCTACTTTATCTTTGAAGTACCCAGCAACCTGGCGATGCAGAAGGTGGGGGCACGATTGTGGATCCCGCGCATTATGATCAGCTGGGGAGTGGTATCGATGTGTATGGCGCTGGTGCAAAATACCACCTCCCTTTACATCGTACGCTTTTTGCTGGGAGCTGCCGAAGCGGGCTTTTTCCCGGGCGTGGTGCTCTATCTTACCTGGTGGATCCCGTCGCGCTACCGGGCGCGGATCATCGCCTCGTTTATGGTGGCCATTCCGCTGGCTAACTTTATCGGTTCCCCGCTTTCCGGGTTGATACTGATGATGGATGGGTGGTTAGGTCTGCGCGGCTGGCATCTGTTATTCATTATTGAAGGGCTGCCGGCGGTCCTGCTGGGGATAGCCGCGTTTTTCATCTTGCGGGACCGTCCACACCAGGCTGGCTGGTTAAACGATCGTCAGAAAGCATGGCTGGAAAACACGCTTCAGGCGGAGCGCCAACAGCAGAAACAGATCGGCCACACCTCCACCTGGCAACTGTTGAAGCATCGTCAAATCTGGCTCATGGCGCTGATTTACGCCGGCGCCTCTTCTGCCGGCACGACCCTTAGCGTCTGGTCTCCCCAGCTGCTGAAGTCGTTCCATCTGGATAACCTGACCACCGGGCTGCTTAATGCCATCCCCTATGGTCTGGCCTCGGTGCTGATGATTGTCTGGGGGCGCAGTTCGGATCGAAGTAATGAACGCCGCTGGCACACGGCGCTCACCCTCTTTATGATCGCGGGCGGCGTGTTTGCGGCGTTTATCAATCTGTCGCTGCCGGCCACCATTGCGATCCTCAGCACCATTCTGATTGGCGCTTATGCGATGAAGGGGCCCTTCTGGGCGCTGGCGTCGGGCTGGATGAGCAGCACCTCAGCCGCCGCCGGGCTGGCGGCCATCGGGGCGATCGCCAACCTGATTGGCGGCGCGGTGATGGTGAATGCCTACGGCATGATTAGCGAACGGACAGGAAGCCATACGCTGGCGATGCTCCCGCTGGCAGGCTTGTGTCTGGCAGGCGGCATTGCGGTGCTGGCCATGGGGCGCCGTTACTCGCAGACGGCCAGGCAGGAAAAACAGATGACCCATTAATAAGCAAAGGCGGGATTTTTCCCGCCTTCTCAGCAAAGCTTACTCTTTCACACCGTAAAACGTTTCGCAGAATGTCTTACTGGCGCCTAGCTTGAGCGACAGGCGGTTGGCCGTCTCCTGCATGAGCTGGCTGATGCCGCTCGCTTTACGATCTTCCGTCAGACGCGATGCCGGCCCGGTCAGGGCCAGCGCCGCGATCAGTTTATCGTGGACGCCAAACACTGGCATGGCGAAGGCCGCGGTGTGCGGGTCGCGCGCGCCGGAGGTATAGAACGGCAGCGTCGGTTCGTCTTCCGGCAACGATTCACCCAATCCCCAGCGGCGTAAAACCTTACTGATAGCGGAACCATCCAGCGGGAACTGGCTGCCAGGCAGGTTGCTGTGGCGCAATCCCTGGGAGGCTTCGGCGCGGAACAGGCACAGGCGTTGCCCCCCCTCAATCACATACCAGCTTGCGCTTTCGCTGGAGGCCTGTGACAGCGCCTGCAATTCCGGCTGTACCACTCTGGCAAGTTCAAATGATTGCTCATAGAGCTTGCCAAGATAGAGCAGACGGTGGCCGAGCGTATAGGTGCCATCGTCGTGCCGGATGATGTAGTTCATTCGCTCAAGCGAATTCATCAGGCGATAAACGGTTGTTTTGTGATATCCCGAAAGCTGGGCCAGCTCCGTTAACGTCAGACTGTCATTACCGGGACGGAAGCAATCAAGTAAAGCCAGCGCCTTTTCAACGGCAATTACGCCTTCATTCCCCATCATGTTCTCCTTTTTGCCGAACAAAATTGTACCTGAATTTTGTGAGTAACTTCGTGTTTACATCACAAACAACTTCGCAACACTGGCGAAAAGCGAAGCAATGCACGTATAGTTGTTTTATATAGTACACATGAGTTGTATCTAGTAAAACAAATGGAGAGTCACCATGCCTGCTTCGCAACAGAAACTCATCAATTTTGCTATTGCGCGTGTTACCGCGGAAGAAGTCCGTCAGGCCGCCGAATTTCAGGCCGCCATTCTGGCTGACGTGGCCGGACGCCGTGGCACATTACATGGCCGCATCAAGCCGCTGGCGCCGCATATGGCGGTCGCCGGGCCGGCGATTACCGTCGAGGTTCGCCCGGGGGATAACCTGGCTATTCACGCCGCGATGGCCGTCGCTAAACCTGGCGATGTATTAGTGATCGACGGGAAAGGCGATCTCTCCTGCGCGCTGCTGGGGGAGATCATGGCCACGCAGGCGCAGGCCAGCGGTATCGCCGGGATCGTTATCGATGGCGCCGTTCGCGATGCGGAGACCTTAAGCAAACAACGCTTCCCGGTGTTCGCTGCCGGCCTGAACCCGTGCGGCCCGACCAAGTTCATTCCAGGCCGGGTCAATCATGCCATTTCGGTCGGCGGCGCCGCGGTGCAGGCGGGGGACTTAGTGGTCGGGGATATTGACGGCGTGGTCGTTATCCCACGCGAGGAAGTCCGCACCATCATCGAACTGGCGAAAGGCAAACTGGAGATGGAAGCAAAACGTCTGGTTGCTATCCGCGATGGCGATCTACGTCCGCACTGGCTGGAGAGCGCCCTGCGTCAGGCGGGGATGCTGAGCGAAGGGGAGACGCTGCCATGAGTGCTAAAAACGTGGTACTGATTACCGGCAGCGATTTGGCTGACGCGGCGCTGGGGATGCTGGAAGATTACGAACTTGTCTTTGCCGGCCGCCAGCCTACAGAGGCCCAGCTGATCGCTCTGTGCCAGCAGCACAATCCCGTCGCGATCCTGGTGCGCTATGGCCACATCACTGCCGCCGTTATGGATGCGGCCCCGGCATTGAAGGTGATTGCCAAACATGGCAGCGGCATTGATGTCATTGACGCCGAGGCGGCTGCCGCGCGCGGCATTCTGGTTCGCGCAGCGATCGGGGCGAATGCCGCCGCGGTGTCCGAACATACCTGGGCATTAATTTTGGCCTGTGCTAAGTCGGTCATTCCGCTCGACCGCCGCCTGCGTGAAGGGCACTGGGATAAATCCACGCATAAATCGCTTGAGCTTGAGGGCAGAACGCTGGGACTCATCGGCCTGGGCGCCATTGGCAGCCGGGTGGCGAAGATTGCCTGTGCCTTTGGTATGAAGGTTCTGGCTTACGATCCCTATGCGAAAGCGGTCCCGCCGGGATGTGAACGTGTTGCTGAACTTAACGATCTGCTCATGCAGGCCGATGTGCTGTCCCTTCATTGCCCCTTGACGCAACAAAACAGGGGAATGATCAATGCCGCCACGCTGGCGCAGTGTAAGCCGGGCGCCATCCTGGTCAATACCGCGCGCGGCGGGTTGATTGACGATGCGGCGCTGGCCGCGGCATTAAAAGCGGGGACCTTGCGCTGGGCGGCGCTCGACAGCTTTAACAGTGAACCATTAACCACGCCCCACATCTGGCAGGCGATCGATAATGTGATTCTGTCTCCGCATGTGGGCGGCGTAAGCGATGCCTCTTACGTGAAAATGGGGACCGCTGCCGCGGCCAATATTCTGCAGGCGCTGCAGGAGTCGGCTCAGACAGAAACAACGTATTAAGTGTTAATCGAACCTGCGCTTCCGGTTAATTATTTTGCCCTGATGAGCTTACGGGCGGCATCCGCAGGCCGGGTAAGGCGCAGCGCCACCCGGCAAACTAATCGTGCAACAGGGCTGCGTGGGAGGTAATGAACGCGTGCCCGGCGGCGCTGCGCTTGCGCGGGCCTACCGTATCTGAGCTTACGGGCTACATCCGTAGGCCGGGTAAGCGTAGCGCCACCCGGCAAAATGGCGGCGCAACAGGGATGCGTGTATTGCAGATACGGTTATTGGATTGCCATTTTCTCACTCCGGCAAAAAGCGTCTGTCGCGTGTGATTTCAGCGTACATTGCGCTCCCGGTTAATCGTCTGCGTTATGCCTGGCATGGCGCAGGGAGCGCACAGGGGGCGGCCAGTCGCCGCCGCCCCCTGTACCCCCGGGCTCCGGCCAGCAAAATCGCCGCTACGCGGTCCCTTCGACTTATCCCTGCAGGCTTCGGGTCGGGCCGAGGCAGCGTCCGTGCAAAACACGGCCCTCAGCCCGCATCCATGCGGGCTGCCCCGGCCTTCCGGGAACGTCTCAGCGATTTTGAGGCCGCCAGCACAGGCAGTTTCAGCAACCATGGTGAATATATTAACGACAGGTTGGACGATCCGTAGGCCGGGTAAGCGTAGCGCCACCCGGCAAAATGGCGGCGTAACAGGGATGCGTGGGAGGTAATGAACACGTGCCCGGCGGCGCTGCGCTTGCGCGGGCCTACCGTATCTGAGCTTACGGGTTACATCCGTAGGCCGGGTAAGCGTAGCGCCACCCGGCAAACTAACGGCAAAACAGGGCTGCCTGGAAGGTCATTCACTCACCAGCTGTTTGAGCAGCGCGAAGGCGGCTTTCATCTTGTCTTCGCTGACCACAAAGGCGCGCAGTTGATTCGCCGCATCCAGCCCTTTCGCCACCAGCCCCTCTTTGGCGGCCACGATGTTCCACGTCAGATCCTCGCGGCGGGTGTCGCCGGCCAGATGCAGCGGCAGATCCGGGGTCTTCACCTTCACCAGCATTGGCGGCAGCTTGAGTTCGCCTGCCTGCGCCAGCAGGTTTTTACTCAGGCACATGGCGCTGAGCAAAATCGGCTGCAGGAACGGCAGTACCGTACCGTTGATTTCCGCACAGTCGCCGAGGGCGTAAATCGCCGGGTCGCTGGTTTGCAGCTGGCTATTGACCACCACGCCGCGGTTAATCTGCAGTCCGGCGTGGCGCGCCAGCGAGGTTTCCGGGCGCAGGCCGGCGGCGGCCACCACCGCATCGACGGTTATCGCGCGCTGGCGGTCGAGACTGACGCGGATGCCGTCGGCGGTGTGTTCAAGCCTTTCCAGCTGCGTTTTTAACATCAGATGGACGCCCATCCCGGTGAGGCGATGCTGCAGACGGCTGCTGACCTCCGGCGGCATCAGCGCCGCCAGCACGCTGGCGGCATTATCGACCACCGTTACCGCTTTACCGGCGCGACAGAAATCCATCGCCAGCTCGCAGCCAATCAGGCCGCCGCCGACGATCAGCACCCGCCTGGCGTCGCGGAGCTGGCTCTGCGCCGCGCCATATTCGCGCTGGCTGTTCAGCGTTAGCATCAGCTCGCGGCCCGGCACCGGGGGGATAAACGGCGTGGCGCCGGTGGCCAGCACCAGTTTGTCGTAGCGCCACTGCTTATCCAGGCTTTTCACCCGATGGTTTTCAGCGTCGATATCGCTCACCCAGGTATGGGGAAACAAGCGCAGGTGGTACTGTTCGGCGAACTCGCCGGCGCTTTGCAGAGTCAGATCGTCGGCGTGCTGTCCGCGGCTGATGACGTGGCTGAGATCGGGCTTGTTATACTCATCCATGCTGTCGGCGGCGATGAGGGTCAGCGGGATCTCGGCATCCTGCTTACGAATATTTTTCACCAGCTGGCGGGCCGCGAAGCCCGAGCCGATGATGACGATGCCATCACTCATTTTGCCTCCGTCGCCAGAACATCAAACACATCTTTACCCAGCGAACATTCAGGGCAGAGGAAGTTATCCGGCACGTCGCTCCACGGCGTACCTGGCTGCACATCCTGGTTAGGTTCGCCCTTCGCCGGGTCATACACCCACTGGCAGACGCTGCACTGCATCATGGGACCGAGATCGGCGGCCGCGGCGGCGGCACAGGCGCACTCCTGTTGTTCCGGCGTGACTGTCGCTTCAGCCACCGGCAATGGAGCGAGCGCCCACTGGCGGGCGATGTCGCGCCCGTGTTGGCGGCACAGTTCGAGCGCATCGATATCCGGGCGCCATTTGGCCTTCAGACTCAGGGACATTTCAAACCCGGCATCCTGCAGGCGGGTGGACAGGCGGTCTACCGCGCCGCCGCTCCAGCCGTGGGAGCCAAAGGCGCTGGCGCGTTTGTTGCGAAAACGCAGCCCGGTCATCTCTTCCACCAGCCCGGCAATTTTCGGCATCATGACGTTGTTCATGGTGGAGGTGCCCACCAGAACGCCTTTTGAGCGGAAAACGTTGGTCAAAATGTCGTTTTTGTCGCTGCGGGCGACGTTAAAGATTTTCACCGCCACCCGTGGGTCGACCTCGGTGATCCCCTGGGCAATGGCGTCCGCCATCATGCGGGTGTTGTTGGACATGGTGTCGTAGAAAATCGTGATGCGATCTTCCTGATAATCCGCCGCCCATTCGAGGTATTTCTCGACGATTTGCGTCGGGTTATCGCGCCAGACCACGCCGTGGGAGGTGGCAATCATCGCTACCGGCAGGTTGAAGCCGAGAATTTCGTTAATTTTCGGCGTCACCAGGCGGCTGAAGGGCGTCAGGATGTTGGCGTAGTAGCGCTGGCACTGTTCGTACAGTTCAGTCTGGTCCACTTCATCGTTGAACAGATGTTCGTCGCAGTAGTGCTGGCCGAAGGCGTCATTGCTGAACAGCACCGCGTCGCCGGTCAGGTAAGTCATCATGCTGTCCGGCCAGTGCAGCATTGGCGTTTCCACGAAGATCAGCTGCTTACCATTGCCGATATCGAGGGTGTCGCCCGTTTTCACCACGTGGAAGTTCCACTCCGGATGGTGGTGGTGGCCGTTGATGGAGTCGATGGCGTTGGCGGTGCAGTAGATCGGCGTATCCGGGATCTGCATCATCAGCTCAGTCAACGCGCCGGCGTGGTCCTCTTCGGCGTGGTTAATAACGATGTAGTCGAGGTCGGCGAGGTCGATTTCGCGGCGCAGATTCTGCACGAACTCGCGGCTGAATTTATGATCGACGGTATCGATCAGCACGTTTTTCTCTTCGCGGATGAGATAGCTGTTATAGCTGCTGCCGCGCAGCGTTTTATATTCGGTGCCGTGGAAATCACGCACTTCCCAGTCACGTTGGCCAACCCAAAGAATGTTATTTTTCACCACAATAGACATAGCAACCTCAATTAATACAGTGTGTTCAAAGTCAGTTGATTGATGTATTACAAGTTGCGTGCCAGTTTTTTAACTTATTGAATAAAATCATTTTTTAAATTTTCATGATTTTAGTTGCTGTCAAAATGACAATGATTAAAATAGTCGATATGACTATATTGGCTGTCAAAATGACAATGGAGCGATGATGAGTTTTTCCGTCGAGGCGCTGGCGAGAATCGCCATTGATTTACAAAGCGATATCGGCCACGTCGACCGCTTTTCGCGCCTGATCGCCACCCTGCGGCAGATCCTTGGCTGCGACGCCTCGGCGCTGCTGCGCTATGAGGCCCATCAGTTTGTGCCGCTGGCGATCGATGGTCTGGCGCAGGATGTGCTTGGCCGGCGCTTTGCACTGGATGGGCATCCGCGGCTGGAGGCGATCGCCCGCGCCGGCGATGTGGTGCGCTTCCCGGCGGACAGCGACCTGCCGGACCCCTATGACGGCCTGATCCCCGGCCAGGAGAGCCTCAAGGTTCACGCCTGCGTGGGGTTGCCGCTGTTTGCCGGGCAAACGCTGATCGGCGCGCTAACTCTTGACGGCATGGATGCCGACCGCTTCGACAGCTTCAGCGATGAAGAGCTGCGACTGATTGCCGCGCTGGTGGCCGGGGCGCTGAATAACGCGCTGCTTATCGCCCGCCTTGAAGCGCAAAACGTCCTGCCCGCGCAGGTGGTGAATTACCCGCAGCCGGAGCGTCAGGAGATCATCGGCCTGTCGGCGCCGATGCTGCAGCTGAAAAAAGAGATCGAGATTGTCGCCGCCTCGGATTTGAACGTGCTGATCAGCGGCGAAACGGGGACCGGTAAGGAGCTGGTGGCGAAGGCGGTGCATCAGGGATCGCCGCGTGCGGCTAACCCGCTGGTGTACCTCAACTGCGCGGCGCTGCCGGAGAGCGTGGCGGAGAGCGAGCTGTTCGGTCACGTGAAAGGGGCGTTTACCGGGGCTATCAGCAATCGCAGCGGCAAATTTGAGATGGCCGATAACGGCACGCTGTTCCTCGACGAAATCGGCGAGCTGTCGCTGGCGCTGCAGGCGAAGCTGCTGCGCGTCCTGCAGTATGGTGATATTCAGCGTGTCGGTGATGACCGCAGCCTGCGGGTCGATGTGCGGGTGCTGGCGGCCACCAACCGCGATCTGCGCCAGGAGGTGGTGGAAGGGCGCTTTCGCGCCGACCTCTATCACCGGCTGAGCGTCTTCCCGCTGTCGGTTCCGGCGCTGCGCGAGCGGGAAAATGACGTGGTGCTGCTGGCTGGCTATTTTTGCGAGCAGTGCCGCCTGCGGATGGGGCTGGCGCGGGTAATTTTAAGTGAGGCAACGCGAAACAGGCTGCAGCAGTGGTCGTGGCCGGGCAACGTGCGCGAACTGGAGCATGCCATTCACCGCGCGGTGGTGCTGGCGCGGGCTACTCAGGCTGGCGATGACATAGTACTGGAGCCGCAGCATTTCGAGTTTACAGCGACTGCGCCGACGTTGCCGACCGAGGCGGCGGCAGCGGCGCCGGCAATGGGCAACGTGAATCTGCGCGAAGCCACGGATAATTTCCAGCGCGAGGCGATTGCCCGCGCGCTGGCGGCACATCAGGGCAACTGGGCGGCGACCGCCCGCGCGCTGGAACTCGACGTCGCCAACCTGCACCGGCTGGCGAAACGTCTGGGGCTTAAAGGATCCCGGCCTGGTAAAAGTTCTGCAGGTTGATGGCGCCGACCAGTTGGCCGTTTTCATCGACTACCGGCGCGGCGCTGATTTTGTGCTTCATCAGCCGCTCTTTAGCTTCCACCGCGCGGCTCTCCGCCTGTAGCGTCACGCCGTTGCGGGTCATCGCCTGCGCGACGCCGTCGTTTAAGGTGCCGCCGCCCACCAGCCAGCGGCGCAGGTCGCCGTCGGTGAAGACCCCCTGCACGCGGTTGGCCTCATCGCAGACCGCCACCAGGCCGAGCCCGGTGCGGCTTAGCTCGAGCATCGCGTTCATGACGTTGGCGTCCGTGCCGACGCGCGGCACTTCGTCGTCGCGGCGCATCAGGTGATGCACTTTGTTCAGCAGACGCGCGCCGAGCGCCCCTGCCGGGTGGGAGCGGGCAAAATCCTCTTCATTGAAGCCGCGGGCCTGCATGACCGCCATCGCCAGCGCATCGCCAAGCATCAGGGTGTTGACGGTGCTGGAGGTCGGCGCCAGGTGCATCGGACAGGCCTCTCGCTCGACGGCGATATCCAGCACCGCTTTCGCCGCCAGCGCCAGCGGCGAGGTGGATTTGCCGGTCATCGCCAGCAGCGGGATACCTTTTTCCTCCAGCCGCGGCACGATCAGATCCAGCTCTTTCGCGCTGCCGGAGTAGGAGATAAACAGCATCACGTCGCGGCCGTCGAGCATGCCAAGATCGCCGTGCAGCGCTTCCGCCGGATGGACAAAAAAGGCCGGGGTGCCGGTGCTGGCGAAAGTCGCCGCCAGCTTTTTGCCGATATGACCGGATTTACCGATACCGGAGACAATCAGTTTGCCCTCGCAGTGGATGATGGTTTCCGCCGCGCGGATGAAGTCGTCGCCCAGGCGTTCCGGCAGGCGGCTCGCCTCCTGTAGCTCCAGCATCAGGGTCTGGCGTCCGGCCTCTAACAAAAAGTTACTCATGATGTTCTCCAGTAATGATGACTTCTATGCCTTTGGCTTCCAGCGCCCGCTGGAATGCAGGGTCAATATCGGCATCGGTAATCAATTTATCCACGCGCTCCAGGCCGCAGACGATATTGGGGCTTTTACGGCCAAACTTTGACGAGTCGGCCATCAGGATCACTTCGCGGGCGGCGTTGCACATCGCCTTGCTGACGGTATACACCTCATTGAAGGTGGTGACGCCGGCGTTCAGATCGATGCCGTCGGTGCCCATAAACAGCTTGTCGAAACTGAACTGTTCGAAGGCGTTTTCCGCCAGCTGGCCGTGAAAGGAGGCCGATTTTTTGCGGAAGGTGCCGCCGGGCATCAGGATAGTCTGTTCATTATCCAGTTCGGCAAGGGCGTTGACGATATGCAGGCTGTTGGTCATCACCGTGATGTTATTGAAGCGGCTGAGCAGTGGGACCATCTGCAGCACCGTGCTGCCGGCATCGAGGATGAGGGAGTCGCCATCATGAATAAAGCGCACCGCCGCTTCGGCGATGCGCGCTTTCTTATGGGTGTTGATCAGCGTTTTATGATCGATCGGCGGATCGGCTTCATCTTTGTTGAGTACCACGCCACCGTAGGTGCGAATGACGGTGCCGGCGTTTTCCAGCGTGACCAGATCCTTGCGGATGGTGGTGCCGGTAGTATCGAAGTGTTGCGCCAGCTCTTCGACCGAGCATTTTCCCTGCGACTGCAGGAACTCGAGAATGGCTGCCTGGCGCTGACGTGGTTTCATAGGCGTCTATCCTGCGTTTAAGTTTCGAAGTGATAATTTCGCAAGATATTTACTTTTACAACGAAATTATCCATGTTTCGGATTAAGCGCTAATGATAGTGCATTCTGACAGCGCGGATCATGGGGAAAGATCACATCAGGCTGCAATTCCCCGATATGTTTGCCATCCAGCGCGGGGATTTTTTGCGGTCGGGCGAAAATGGTGAAGCCTTTCATCAGCAGCGTGTCGCAAATGCGGTTGTCATCATCAACGGCGATAGCGACGATGGCGCGCGGTTGAAAGCGCCCGGCGGAGCGGCCGACCCCCACCCGACCCTGCTGGCACAGGCTGTCGAAGGCGCGATTGAAGCGGCGGATCTGCCAGCCGCCGAAGGCCAGTTGGGTAAGCCAGGCGATGGCGGCGACGGTGATGAGTGCGGTAACCATAGGTGTCTCCTTAAGGGGGTCGGGAACAACCCGGGTCGCGGCGCGAGCGCCTAACCCGAGCGACCCGCGGTGCCGTATTTTTGTCGGGTGGCGGCTAACGCCTTACCCGACCTACCGTTTTGTAGCCCGGATAAGCGCGGCGCCATCCGGGATCCCTTTAAAACATCACCTGGCCGCCGGTAACGTTGATCGACTGACCGGTGCAGTATGACGCCTGCGGGCTGGCGTAAAACATCAGGACGTTCAGCACATCCTGATATTCGCAACCGCGCTTCAGGGGCACCTTGTCGATGTAGTACTGCTCGACCTCGCTCTCATCGATACCGAGCTTGGTGGCGTACTGCGGCAGCAGCGACTGGAACATCGGCGACTTCAGCAGATTACCGAGCATCAGTGAGTGTACGGTAATGCCGTACTCCGCCAGATCCAGCGCCAGCGACTGGGTCAGGCCGACGCCGCCGAACTTCGCCGCGCTGTAGCCGGAGTTGTGCTTGCTGCCCACTTTGCCGGATTTCGAGTTGATCTGAATGATGCGTCCCTTAATGCCGTCGCGGATCATCAGCCGGGAAAACTCGCGGGCGCAGAGGAAGTAGCCCACCAGATTGACCTGCAGCGAGCGGTCGAAATCCCCCAGCGCAAAGTCGCTAATAAACGCCGCTTTAGCGATGCCGGCGCTGTACACCAGCAGATCGACACGCGAGAAAATCTCATCCACTCCGTGGGCCAGCGCGGTGACGCTGGCCTCGCTGGTGGCGTCGGCGCCGAAGCCATACGCCATGCCTTCGCCATATTCAGCGTTAATCTCCTGGGCGACGCGGCTGGCTTTTTCGCTCTGAATATCGACCACCGCCACGCGGTAGCCCTCGGCGGCCAGCCCGCGGCACAGAAACTCTCCTAAGGTTTGTCCACCGCCAATGACAACAGCAACCTGATTCATCTTTCTCTCCTGTTAAGCAACAAATTTCAGTACGCAGCCGGTGGCGATGCCTTCCGGCACCGGGCCCGCCACGTGCACGGTTCCGGGGAATTCCGCTTCGCGGTGACCATCAAAGCGCAGCGTGATATGGCCCAGCTCGCGCAGGTTTTGTTCGGCGACCTCGCCGACGGCGGTCACCGGGTAGCGCAGCTCGCCAAGCTGCAGCTCTGCGCCCGGCTGCAGCGCGCCGGCAAGCTCGCCGTGGTTGTGAATAAAGCAGTACTCTTCGATATCGGCAGGGGCGCCTTCGCGGAAGGTGATCAGCATCTGCTCCTCCAGCGCCATCGTCGCGCTGGCGCCGATATGGGTAATGGTGGTCTGGTAAATCACGGTCATGTTCTGGCCCCTCTTACTGGTAAATAAATCCGGAAACGAACCACGCGATCAGCACCGTTGGCGCGCCGGTCAAAAAGCGGCTGACCAGCACCGACGGCACGCCGACGCGCACGGTATCCTGGCGGGCTTCAGCCAGCGACAGGCCTACCGGGATAAAATCGCAGGCGGCCTGGGCGTTAATGGCGAACAGCGCCGGCAGGGCGAGGTGCGGGGGAATATTGCCGAGGCCGATCTGAACGCCGATCAATACGCCAATCACCTGGGCGATAACCGCGCCGGGGCCGAGAAACGGCGACAGCAGCGGGAAGGAGCAGATCAACGCCAGGGTCACCAGACCCAGCGGATGGCTGGCCAGCGGCGCCAGGCCATGGGCGATCCAGTCGCCGATGCCGGAGGCCATGATGATGCCGATCAGCGCCGAGACGAAGGCCATAAACGGCAGAATGGTCTTCAGCACCGTATCGATGGTGTCGCGCCCGGCCTGGAACAGCACCGCCACCACCGAGCCCATCCCCATCCCGACCTTCGCCAGCAGGCCATCGCTCTGTTCAGTGATCTTTTTGCTGGCGTCGTAATCGCGACCCGCGCGGTTGTTCTCCGCCGGCGGCTCGGGAGCTACCGCGCTGTCGGTCGCGATGCGCTGAATGTTCTCCTCTTTGACGCCGGAGACGTAGATATCTTCTGTGATGTACTGGGCCAGCGGCCCCGATTTGCCGGTGGCATGGATATTCACCGTCGGGATGCGACGCTTGGGGTAGAGCCCGCAGCGCAGGGTGCCTCCGCAGTCGATAATCGCCACGCCGATGTCGCTTTCCGCCGGTTCGCCCTCTTTAAAACCATCCACCGCCTGCCAGCCGGTCAGGCTGGCGATGCGGTCAACGATCGCCGGGCGGGTGCCGGCGGTGATATAGACGATCTTTTTGCCCTCGACGACGTCGAGCTCAAGGGGGCCGCCCCAGCCGCCGGTACCTTTCTCAATACGAATCCGGGTCATGATGTCGCTCCTGACAGATGCACTTTCTGAGCCAGCTGAATCGCCATTTTTCGTTCGAAAATCGAGGTGGTCAGGTCGGTGACCCAGCCGCGGAAGAAGTTGGTCACCAGCCCGACCAGCAGATAGCTCACCGCCAGCGGCCCAAGCGGCAGGCCGAGGGTGGTGAGGCCGTTGGCGATGCCGAGATAGACGAACAGCTCGCCGGGGTTGATATGCGGAAACAGGCCGTTCATCGAGTGGCAGCTGTAGGACGCCGCCGCGTAATAGCTGGGCTTGTACTTCTCTGGCATAAAGCGGCCCAGGCTCAGGGTCATCGGGTTACAAAACACAAAGGTGCCGATGCAGGGCAACAGCAGGTAGCGGGAGATCGGGTTCCCGGCGCAGCGCTGCGCCAGTTTTTCGATCCGCTGCTGGCCGATAAAGTTGATCAGCGCGTTCATGATCACCAGCAGACTGATCAGCAAGGGGAGGATCCCGGTCACCATTCCGGTAAATACCTCGCCGCCTTTCTGAAACAGGCCGATAAACCACTCTGCGCCGTGGGTCACGACGTCAATCATTGTTCTCTCCTTCAGCATGTTATTTTTCTTGCTAACTGCAGGCTGATTTTAATCACTTTGAAAGGTTTTAAAGTGTTAAATAGATCGCAAAATGAAAGATAAATATTTTATTTCGAAAGATTGGCGCTGAGAGGATGAAATCACGAGGCGCATGACAGCATCCAGGAAGGGGGGCGGTGAAGGACTATTTTGTCTACAAACAGATTGTCGCTTTCTTGTTGGTCGTCGCATGCTTTACCATAATTATCCCTTGCTGAATTTGTTAAACGGAATTCCCATGTTGAAGCGTCGCTCTCTGGCTGTACTTCCCCTTTGTGTGCTCCTCGCTGCCTGCAGCAGCAAACCCAAGACTCCCGCGGAAACGGAGATGGCGAGTGGAACCGGCGGCTTTTTGCTGGAACCGCAGCATAACGTGATGCAGATGGGCGGCGACTTCGCCAACAACCCGGCAGCGGCGCAGTTCATTGATAAGATGGTGGCGAAGCACGGCTTCGACAGGCAGCAGCTGCAGGAGATCCTGTCGCAGGCGAAGCGTCTGGACTACGTTCTGCGGCTGATGGATCGTCAGGCGCCGACCGGCCTGCCGCCGACCGGGCCGACCGGCGCCTGGCTGCGCTACAAGAAACAGTTTATTACCCCGGATAACGTGCAGAACGGCGTGGTGTTCTGGAATCAGTATCAGGACGCGCTCAACCGCGCTTATCAGGTCTACGGCGTACCGCCGGAAATCATTGTCGGCATTATCGGCGTGGAGACCCGTTGGGGCCGGGTGATGGGCAAAACCCGCATCCTCGACGCGCTGGCGACTCTGTCGTTTAACTATCCGCGCCGTGCTGAGTACTTCTCCTCCGAGCTGGAAACCTTCCTGCTGATGGCGCGCAGCGAAAGCGACGACCCGCTGGATCTGAAAGGCTCTTTCGCCGGGGCGATGGGTTACGGCCAGTTTATGCCGTCCTCCTATAAGCAATACGCGGTGGACTTTAACGGCGACGGCCATATCAACCTGTGGGACCCGGTGGATGCGATCGGCAGCGTGGCCAACTACTTCAAACAGCACGGCTGGGTGAGCGGCGATCTGGTGGCGGTGCAGGCGCTGGGCCAGGCGCCGGGGCTGGAGAATGGTTTCAAAACCAAATACAGCGTTTCGCAGCTGTCGGCGGCGGGATTAACCCCGACCCAGCCGCTGGGCAACCATCAGCAGGCCAGCCTGCTGCGCCTGGACGTCGGCACCGGCTATGAGTACTGGTACGGGTTGCCGAACTTCTACACCATCACCCGCTACAACCACAGCACCCACTACGCCATGGCCGTCTGGCAGCTTGGCCTGGCGGTTTCTCAGGCCCGCGGCGGTTATTGATACTGTCATCCGGCTGACCGATCCCGAGCCTCCCCGGATAGCGGCGCGTAGCGCCTTATCCGGGCTATGGTCTGTTATCCGGTTGGCAGCCCCGGTAAGCGCAGCGCGACCGGGGGACTTCTCGCTTATCCTCCTGCTTTTTCCCGTTTGCCTGCCGCTTGTCGACCTTTGTTACATTTCCGCTCACCGACGCTGATTTACAATCTTATTTCGCCTCTGTATTGTTATGTTATAACATTAAATAGAGGTAGAATATGTTCACATCGGTTTTTATGGCATCCGGCGCGGCGCGCCTGGCCATCGCGGGAACGCTACTGACGGCGCTATGGCTGGCGACCTGGTGGGCGGTGACGCTGCCATGATTGAACTGGAACAACTGGTAACCGGCTATGGCGGGGTGGCGATCACCCCGCCGCTGAGCGGGATGATATGCCCCGGCAGCCTGACGGCAATCGTTGGCCTCAATGGCTGCGGAAAATCGACCCTGTTGAAAACCCTCGCCGGGTTTCTTCCGCCGGTCAGTGGCTGTCTGCGCTGGCAGGGAAAGCGGCCGGTGATTGGCTGGCTGGCGCAGCGCCATGCCCTCGAGTCGCAGTTTCCTCTCAATGTGCAGGATGTGGTGAGTCAGGGCGCATGGCCCGGCGTGTCGCTGCTGCGCGGTCTGGGCGGCGATACCCGGCGACGCATCGGCGCGGCGCTGGAGCGGGTCGGGCTGGCGAGCCTGGCGAAAACCCCGATCGAAGCGCTCTCCGGCGGCCAGTTTCAGCGCATGCTGTTTGCCCGGGTGCTGGTGCAGCAGGCGCCGCTGGTGATGCTCGACGAGCCCTTCACCGGCATTGATGAAGCGACCAGTCGCGAACTGATGGATTTGATCCTCGACATGCACCGGCAGGGGCAGACCATCCTGGCGGTGCTGCATGATAACCAGCGGGTAGCCGACTTTTTCCCGGAGACGCTGCTGCTGACCCCCCGGCGCGCCTGCTGGGGCGCCACCCGGGCGGTTCTCCCGGCCTTCAGCCAGGCGAGGTCGGCATGATCTGGCACACCTTCTTTCAGCCTTTTATTGAATTCGGCTTTATGCGCCGGGCGCTGGTGGTCTGTCTGGCGCTGTCGCTAAGCACCACCATGCTGGGCGTCTTCCTGCTGCTGCGGCGCATGAGCCTGATGGGCGACGCGCTGTCGCACGCCATTCTCCCCGGCGTGGCGGTGGGCTATCTGCTGAGCGGCATGTCGTTGCTGGCCATGACCCTTGGCGGCTTTGTCGCCGGCATCGCGGTCGCGCTGGTCGCGGGATGGGTGAGCCGGCGGACGCCGTTAAAAGAGGACGCCAGCTTTGCCGGATTTTATCTGGGATCGCTGGCGCTGGGCGTCACCCTGGTGTCGCTGCGCGGCTCCAGCGTCGACCTGCTGCATCTGCTGTTTGGCTCCATTCTGGCGGTGGACCGTGACGCGGCGCTGTTTGTCAGCGGCGTCGCCAGCCTGACGCTGCTGTGCATCGCGCTGTGCTACCGCGGTCTGGTCAGCGAGGCGTTCGACAGCGCCTGGTTGCAGGTGAATCACCGCCGGCTGCCCGCGCTGCTGCATGGGCTTTTTCTGGCGCTGCTGGTGCTTAACCTGGTGGCGGGGTTTCAGGTGCTCGGCACGCTGATGGCGGTAGGGGTGATGATGCTGCCGGCGGTCGCCGCGCGCTGCTGGGCGCGAACGCTGCCGGGCATCCTGCTGCTGGCGGCGCTCTCCGGCGCGCTCTGCGCCTGGCTGGGTTTGAGTCTCTCCTGGGCGGCCAGTCTTCCCGCCGGGCCCGCCATCGTGCTGACCGCCAGCGCGCTGTTTTTTATTTCGCTGTTTTTTGGCACGCGCAGCCGACTGCTGGTCGGCTGGCGCAAATTGATGGGGTAAGGAAATGATGAAACGTAGTGCAATAGTGGTCGCGCTGGCCTTCGGCCTGATGGCGCAGGGGGCGATGGCGAAAACGCTGAATGTGGTAAGCAGTTTTTCGGTGCTGGGTGATATGGTGCAGCAGGTCGGCGGGGAGCATGTTCATGTGGACACCCTGGTCGGCCCGGATGGCGATCCGCACACCTTCGAGCCGTCGCCGAAGGACAGCGCGCTGCTCAGCAAGGCCGACGTGGTGGTGGTTAACGGTCTGGGACTGGAAGGGTGGCTGGATCGCCTGATTAAGGCCTCTGGTTTTAAGGGCGAGCTGGTGGTGGCGTCGAAGGGCGTCAAGACCCATACCCTCGATGAAGATGGCAAAACGGTGACCGATCCCCACGCCTGGAACAGCGCGGCGAACGGCGCGTTGTATGCGCAGAATATCCTCGATGGACTGGTGAAAGCCGACCCGGAAGATCAAGCGGCGCTGACGAACAGCGGCAAGCGTTATATCGAGCAACTGACGGCCCTCGACGGCTGGGCGAAAGGGCAGTTCAGCGCCATTCCGCAGGCAAAGCGCAAAGTTCTCACCAGCCATGACGCCTTCGGCTATTTTGGCCGCGCTTATCACGTGACCTTCCTCGCGCCGCAGGGGCTCTCTTCAGAGAGCGAGGCCAGCGCGGCGCAGGTGGCGGCGCTGATTAAGCAAATCAACGCGGACGGCGTCCATACCTGGTTTATGGAGAACCAGCTTGACCCGCGACTGGTGAAGCAGATCGCCAGCGCCACCGGCGCGCAGCCCGGCGGAGAACTCTATCCTGAGGCGCTCTCCGCCCCGGGTGGCGTCGCGGATAGCTATGTCAAAATGATGCGTCATAACGTGGCGCTGATCGCCGCCAGCATGAAGTAATCGTGCAATTTCTCATCCCGGCGCCGCCGGGATGATTCATTTTGGATGTCCCCTCGTAAATTCCACACCTCGTCCCCATATCTCTGTGGAAAGTGCTATCTTTGATGGCCTCTTTATCCGGAGCAAAGCGGGGCGATAATGACCGATTCAGAATTAATGCAGCTAAGCGAGAAGGTCGGCCGGGCGCTGAAGGCGCAGGGCGCGACGGTGACCACGGCGGAATCCTGCACCGGCGGCTGGATAGCGAAAGCCATCACCGATATTGCCGGCAGCTCAGCGTGGTTTGAACGCGGTTTTGTGACCTACAGCAACGAGGCCAAATCGCAAATGATCGGCGTCAGCGAAGCGACGCTGCGGGACAACGGCGCGGTGAGCGAACCGGTGGTGGTGGAGATGGCGATCGGCGCGTTGCGCGTTGCGCGCGCGGACTATGCCATCTCGGTAAGCGGCGTCGCCGGGCCGGATGGCGGCAGCGACGAAAAGCCGGTCGGGACGGTGTGGTTTGGCGTCGCCAGCGTCAGCGGGCAAGGGGTGACGCGGCGGGAATGCTTTGCCGGAGACCGCGAAGCGGTGCGTCGTCAGGCGACGGCCTACGCGCTCAATCTGCTCTGGCAACAATTTCTACAAAAGACTTGATACTGTATGACTATACAGTATAATTGCCTCAACTGAACAAATATTAACGGCGAAGCGAACAGGCTTCACCCTGCATGATTAGGAGTAACAATGGCGATCGACGAAAACAAACAGAAAGCGTTGGCGGCTGCACTGGGCCAGATCGAAAAGCAATTCGGTAAAGGCTCCATCATGCGCCTGGGTGAAGACCGTTCTATGGACGTAGAAACCATCTCCACCGGCTCGCTTTCTCTGGATATCGCGCTGGGCGCCGGCGGTCTGCCAATGGGCCGTATCGTCGAGATCTACGGGCCGGAATCCTCCGGTAAAACCACCCTGACGCTGCAGGTTATCGCCGCAGCGCAGCGCGAAGGTAAAACCTGTGCGTTCATCGATGCGGAACACGCGCTGGATCCGGTCTATGCGCGCAAACTGGGCGTGGATATCGACAACCTGCTGTGTTCTCAGCCGGATACCGGCGAGCAGGCGCTGGAAATCTGTGACGCGCTGGCGCGCTCCGGCGCGGTTGACGTTATCGTCGTCGACTCCGTCGCGGCGCTGACGCCGAAAGCGGAAATCGAAGGCGAAATCGGCGACTCTCACATGGGCCTCGCGGCGCGTATGATGAGCCAGGCGATGCGTAAACTGGCGGGTAACCTGAAGCAGTCCAACACTCTGCTGATCTTTATCAACCAGATCCGTATGAAAATCGGCGTGATGTTCGGTAACCCGGAAACCACCACCGGCGGTAACGCGCTGAAGTTCTACGCCTCCGTGCGTCTGGATATCCGTCGCATCGGCGCGGTGAAAGAGGGCGATAACGTCGTCGGCAGCGAAACCCGCGTCAAAGTAGTGAAGAACAAGATTGCGGCGCCGTTCAAACAGGCTGAATTCCAGATCCTCTACGGCGAAGGCATCAACTTCTTCGGCGAGCTGGTTGACCTCGGCGTGAAAGAGAAGCTGATTGAGAAAGCGGGCGCCTGGTACAGCTACAACGGCGACAAAATTGGTCAGGGTAAAGCGAACGCTATCACCTGGCTGAAAGAGAACCCGGCGGCGGCGAAAGAGATTGAGAAGAAAGTGCGCGAACTGCTGCTCAACAACCAGGACTCTACGCCGGACTTCGCCGTTGACGGCAACGACGCAGAAGAAACGGAACAAGATTTCTGATATCGTCTAACAGAGTGATAAAGGGCTGCTTATGCGGCCCTTTTGCTTTTCTTAGATTATTGAGGTGCCTGTGACTGAACCTTCATCACGCCGATCCGGCTATGCTCGTCTGCTGGACCGCGCTATCCGTATCCTGGCGATGCGCGACCACAGCGAACAGGAGCTGCGGCGCAAACTGGCCGCTCCGGTGATGAGCAAAAACGGCCCCGAGGCGCTGGACGTCACCCCTGAAGAGCTGGAGCAGGTGGTGGCCTGGTGTATCGAAAACCGCTATCTCGACGATAATCGTTTTGTCGGCCAGTTCATCGCCAGCCGGAGCCGCAAAGGCTATGGCCCCGCGCGCATTCGTCAGGAGCTCAGCCAGAAAGGCATTGCGCGCCAGGCCGTTGAACAGGCGATGCGCGAATGCGATATCGACTGGGTGAGCCTTGCCAGGGCGCAGGCGCAGCGTAAATACGGTGAACCGTTACCATCCGCCTTTACTGAAAAAGTGAAAATCCAGCGATTCCTGCTGTACCGTGGCTACCTGATGGAAGATATCCAGGAAATCTGGCGAAATTTTGCAGATTGACCCATCCGGGATTTTACTTCGCCGTAAAGAAAACTTATCTTATTCCCACTTTATTCCGTCGGGCCGCTGGTTGTGACAGTGCAGGCAGCGTCCTGGGCGATTATTCCTTTACACAAAATCATTCAAGCTGCATCAGGGCGGCAAGAGAGACTATCTTCCGCAGCGCACGTCAGTTCGGTGCCGGAAGAGCAAGCGCAGCCAGGACAGAGGCGACTTGAAGGATGACGTGTAGCTTGATTTCAGGATAATTATGAGCAAGAGCACCGCTGAGATCCGTCAGGCGTTTCTCGACTTTTTCCATAGCAAGGGACATCAGGTAGTTGCCAGCAGCTCCCTGGTGCCGCACAACGATCCGACCCTGCTGTTTACCAACGCAGGGATGAACCAGTTCAAGGATGTCTTCCTTGGTCTCGACAAACGTAATTATTCGCGTGCGACCACCGCGCAGCGTTGCGTGCGTGCGGGTGGTAAACACAACGATCTGGAAAACGTCGGTTACACCGCGCGTCACCACACCTTCTTTGAAATGCTGGGCAACTTTAGCTTCGGCGACTACTTCAAGCAGGATGCCATCAAATACGCGTGGGAACTGCTGACCGGTGAGAACTGGTTCGCGCTGCCGAAAGAGAAGCTGTGGGTCACCGTTTACGAGACCGATGACGAAGCATTCGACATCTGGGCCAATGAAGTAGGCGTCCCGCGCGAGCGAATCATTCGCATCGGCGACAACAAAGGCGCGCCGTTTGCTTCAGACAACTTCTGGCAGATGGGCGACACCGGTCCGTGCGGCCCGTGCACCGAAATCTTCTTTGACCACGGCGATCACATCTGGGGCGGCCCTCCGGGAAGCCCGGAAGAAGACGGCGACCGCTACATTGAGATCTGGAACATCGTCTTCATGCAGTTCAACCGTCAGGCTGACGGCACCATGGAGCCGCTGCCGAAGCCGTCCGTCGACACCGGTATGGGCCTGGAGCGTATTGCCGCGGTGCTGCAGCACGTTAACTCCAACTATGACATCGACCTGTTCCGCGATCTGATCGCCAGCGTGGCGAAAGTCACCGGCGCCACCGATCTGACGAACAAGTCGCTGCGCGTAATCGCCGACCACATTCGCTCCTGCGCCTTCCTGATCGCTGACGGCGTTATCCCGTCGAATGAAAACCGCGGCTACGTGCTGCGTCGCATCATTCGCCGCGCGATCCGTCACGGCAACATGCTGGGCGCGAAGGACACCTTCTTCTGGAAACTGGTTGCCCCGCTGATTGCCGTGATGGGCTCCGCCGGCGAAGAGCTGAAGCAGCAGCAGGCTCAGGTTGAGCAGGTGCTGAAAACCGAAGAAGAGCAGTTCGCCCGTACTCTGGAGCGCGGACTGGCGCTGCTGGATGAAGAGCTGTCGAAGCTGAAAGGCGACACCCTGGATGGCGAAACCGCCTTCCGTCTGTACGACACCTACGGCTTCCCGGTCGACCTGACCGCGGACGTCTGCCGCGAGCGCAACATCAAGGTTGACGAAGCCGGCTTTGAGGCCGCCATGGAAGAGCAGCGCCGCCGCGCGCGCGAGTCCAGCGGTTTCGGCGCGGACTACAACGCGATGATCCGCGTTGACGGCGCCTCTGAATTTAAAGGTTACGATCGTCTGGAGCTGAACGGCAAAGTGACGGCGCTGTTTATCGACGGCAAAGCGGTGGATAGCGTCAGCGCGGGTCAGGAAGCCGTGGTGATCCTCGACCAGACCCCGTTCTATGCGGAGTCCGGCGGCCAGGTGGGCGATAAAGGCGAACTGAAAGGCGCGGGCTTCTCTTTCGCGGTCAGCGACACGCAGAAGTACGGCCAGGCCATTGGTCATATCGGTAAAGTCGCCAGCGGCTCCCTGAAAGTGGGCGACGCGGTGCAGGCCGATGTGGACGAGGCTCGCCGTCAGCGTATCCGTCTGAACCACTCCGCGACGCACCTGATGCACGCGGCGCTGCGCCAGGTGCTCGGCACTCATGTGGCGCAGAAAGGCTCGCTGGTCAACGATAAAGCGCTGCGCTTTGACTTCTCGCATTTCGAAGCGATGAAGCCGGAAGAGATTCGTGCAGTGGAAGATCTGGTCAACGCGCAGATCCGTCGTAACCTGGCTATCGAAACCAACATTATGGATATCGATGCCGCGCGCGCATCCGGCGCCATGGCGCTGTTCGGCGAGAAATACGATGACCGCGTCCGCGTGCTGCAGATGGGCGACTTCTCCACTGAACTGTGCGGCGGGACTCACGCGGCGCGTACCGGTGATATCGGCCTGTTCCGCATCACGTCTGAGTCCGGTACCGCCGCTGGCGTGCGCCGTATCGAAGCGGTGACCGGTGAGGGCGCGATAGCCATGCTGCACGCGCAGAGCGATCAGCTCAGCGATATCGCACAGCTGCTGAAGGGCGACAGCCACAATCTCGGCGAGAAAGTTCGCGCCGCGCTGGAGCGTACCCGTCAGCTGGAAAAAGAGCTGCAGCAGCTGAAAGAGCAGGCTGCGGCGCAGGAGAGCGCAAACCTCTCCAGCAAAGCGGAAGAGATTAACGGCGTTAAGCTGCTGGTCAGCGAACTGGCCGGCGTGGAGCCGAAGATGCTGCGTACCATGGTTGACGACCTGAAGAACCAGCTGGGTTCGACGGTTGTGGTGTTGGCTACGGTCGCAGACGGTAAAGTTTCCCTGATTGCCGGTGTGTCTAAGGATGTGACAGATCGCGTGAAGGCTGGGGAGCTGGTTGGTATGGTCGCTCAGCAGGTGGGCGGTAAAGGGGGCGGTCGTCCGGATATGGCGCAGGCCGGTGGTACCGATGCGTCTGCTCTCCCTGCAGCGTTAGCCAGTGTGAAAGGCTGGGTCAGCGCAAAACTGTAATAACTATAAGCGCATATACCCTAAATAATTCGAGTTGCAGGAAGGCGGCGACGCAGCGAATCCCCGGGAGTTTACTCAAGTAAGTGACTGGGGGGAGCGAGGAAAGCTAACATACATGCAACCTGAAGTATGACGGGTATAGGTGCCGTAACCTCAGGGAAATGGCACCTTGCGCGAGAAACACCGATAACGATAAAGTCGGGTTGAAATTGTGTATATCGGCTAAACTTAGGTTTAACAGAATGTGATGCCATGACTGCTTATACCGCAAGGTATTTGTCATCGCTTACTTTTTGGCGTTATATGATGGATAATGCCGGGATACGAGAGACCCGACTCTTTTAATCTTTCAAGGAGCAAAGAATGCTGATTCTGACTCGTCGAGTTGGTGAGACCCTCATGATTGGAGATGAGGTCACTGTGACAGTTTTAGGGGTGAAGGGTAACCAGGTTCGTATTGGCGTAAACGCCCCTAAAGAAGTATCTGTTCACCGTGAAGAGATCTACCAGCGTATTCAGGCTGAAAAATCCCAGCAGTCCAGTTACTAAGGTTTCCGCGCCTCGCTGTTCAGTGAGGCGCATCACTTACCGCCGCTTTTTCTCTTTTTCTGTTTTTTCCCCTGCGCCATACCGCTTTTCATCACCCTTTGCTGCTTTGGTCGTTTGGCGTTATGCCTGCGTCAGGGCTGATTTCCTGTTGATAAATTGCCCTTTTTGCCGTTTTTGCACGCGAATTGCGTGCGAAGTGTGCAAACGAAAAAAGGTCTCGAAAAAGTGTTTGACTTATAAGTACCAGAAAGTAATATGTGCGCCATCGCAGCGACGAAGAGCAGAAACAAGTTCTTCGAAGCACTCGAAAGAGGCGTGTGTGGTGAGGTGGCCGAGAGGCTGAAGGCGCTCCCCTGCTAAGGGAGTATGCGGTCAAAAGCTGCATCCGGGGTTCGAATCCCCGCCTCACCGCCATTTTGCATCCGTAGCTCAGCTGGATAGAGTACTCGGCTACGAACCGAGCGGTCGGAGG